>NZ_JAMFLC010000003.1:0-490583 GCF_023501985.1 Nocardia sputi
ACCATCCACACCCTCGGCCACCGACTCCACCGCATCCTCACCACCATCGCCACCAACCCCCACACCCCCATCGGCGACATCGACATCCTCGACCACACCGAACGAGAACGAATCACGGCTGTCGGCACACCCTCCTCGCTACCTCCGTCGACGCCGACCGCGGGTACCGCGCTGACCCAGGCGCTGGTGGCCGCGGTCGAGGACGACCCCGATGCCCCCGCCCTCGTCTCCGGCGACGAAGAGCTGTCCTACCACGACCTCGAGACTCGCTCGTCGCGTTTGGCGCGGGTGCTCATCGCGCGGGGTTGCGGACCCGGCGCGGGCGTCGCGGTCCGGCTGGACCGCGGCCTCGAAGCCGTCATCGCCACCTGGGCCGTACTCAAAACCGGCGCAGCCCTGGTCCCGGTCGACGCACTCGACACGCCACTGCCGGACCACCTCGAAATCAAGATCGGCTTGACGCTCAGCGGCACCCGATCCGGCGCCGGGGTCGACTGGCTCTCCCTCGACGATCCCGCCGTCGTCGCCGAGATCGCGGCCGAATCACCGCGACCGGTCACCTACGCGCACCGCACCCACCTGCTACGCGGCAGCGATCCGGCGTTCATCGGAGAACGGGTGCTCAGCTACGACGACCTCGCCACTGCCGCCGCGCAACTGCGCACGCGAGACGAACTCACCTACGAATCCGAAGTCCTGTACCGCGACCCCGGATCCTCCGACACCCTGATCGAACTGGTCGCCGGTGGAACCGTCGGCGCGTCGGTCGTCCTGGGCTCCGACGGTGAAGTGCCGGCCGGCGAGTGGTGACACTCGACCGAGAAAGCGGAAGGGTTCGCATGATGGTCGTGGGGAGGAGCTGACGAGCTGGCTGTGCAGCGGCGCTAGTGGTTCGGCACGGGCATGTGCGGGTCCGACCAGTACGCGGGGTCCCGGCCGTAGTTGGGTGTCCGGTAGGCCAGATCCCACGGAGCACCGGGAGCGATGAGTTCGCGCCAGGGGGCGACTTCGACGTAGAGCACCCGCATGGCGTTCAACGCCGCGAAGTGGAGGGCGGGGCCGTCGGTACCGACCGCGTCCTCAGCGACGGCCATTTCGAAGTTCCGTTCCAACCCGGCACGAACGGTGGCCTCGACGCACACGTTCGTCTGCAGGCCCGCGACGACGAGCCGACGGATGTTCATGCTGCGCAGGATCGGGTCGAGTTCGGTGTAGGCGAAGAAACTGTGCCGGGTCTTGTCGAGCACCAGATCACTCGGCTGCGGTGCCACGGCGTCGATGATCTGCGATCGCCGATGCCGGTCTTCGGCGGACAGCTTCGGTAACAGTTGGGCGCGGGAGCGGCGATGCCGAGCGGAGCGCGGATTGAGTGCCAACGGCCCTGCGGGACTGGGGATCTGACGTGAGTAGATGACCGGGATGCGCGACTCGCGGGCGGATTCAGCGAGGTCACGGCACTCGCCCACCACCTGGTCGAGCCGCCAGATCGGCGGCCAGCCCAGCGCGTCGCGAACGTCTTGAACGAGGTAGCTGTTCTGCAGGTCGATCAGCAAGAGCGCGGTGTCGGACATCGGTTCCCCCAACTGACAAACACGACTGATCCTCGGCCAGGACAGCGTAGGCCTTCGCGACCGCGCTACGCGCCGGTTCGACTGGGCTGCGCTCCGTGGGTCGGCGAAGACGAGGGCCGAGGCCCCAGTCCTGTGCCAGGCAGTTGCGCTGTCGTAGTAGGCAAGCAAGTCGAAGAGGAGGTTCTCTGCGCCGATCGAGCCCTTCGTCGCCGTCGCCGACCCAGAGAGTAGAGGCCCGGCTCGTGCCGCACCCCGGCATGGTAACAGTGGCCCGTATCACATGAATTCAAGTAGATGTGGAGTTTGCTGACGGGTTCCCCGAGCCTATATCCATCTGTTACATTACCGATGCGGAGCCTATACAAAAGCACGTGCGTGCTCCTCGTCCGAACGACAACGTCGTCGCCCCGGACATCCGTCCCGACAATGATGTCGGCAGGTCGACAGCGCCGTCGGCCGCGGAACGGATCAGCCGCCGGCGACCGCTCACGTCGCGCGACCATGGTGGGCGGGCCGCTGACCCGGTTGGACATCGAGCCAGAGGAAAATACCGACATGCCGATCGACCGCTTCAGCGTGTTCGACCTGATCGCCGCGCTCGACATGCGCAATGTCGAAGCCCATCTCACCGACGCTGTCGAGGGCTGCACGGCGTGCGCCACCACTGCCCGCCCGGGTGCAGACTGCCCCGCGGGTCTCGCCGCTCAGATCCGCAACGCGACCTCGTTGGATGCCGCACCGTTCTCGCTGACGCCGATCGAGATCATCGACGAACTTCTCGCGCTGCCCCGGCCGTCCGAGAGCTGAGGTTACGGCGAGGGAGCGTGCGTGAACCGCTCTATCTATCCCGAGACTTTCGCTACCCTCCTGCGTCTGTGACCGGCTGTCCGCGCCGAAGGCTCAGCACTGAGTTCGGACAGGTCCTCGGTGGGCACCATGCGTATGCGTTAGCCGCAGCGTAACTCAGGCCCGGACTTCATCGTGGTCGATGATTCACGCCAGGTATCGAGACACCACCTGCTTCGAATTCGCCCATAGCGGATCGGCCGATCCCCCGGATAGATCTCGACATCCCCGGCATGCCATCTCCTTCGGCGGCGATGCCGTCGATGTGGTCGTTACGCTATCTAACGATATATTGAGCGCACCGGCCGAGCTGCTCGTGAAGGCCGACCGAAGGAGCCGACAGTGTCCGAAGTCAGTGCCGAGGACTTCGCGCCGATCCTGGCGCAGGTTCGTCAGTTCGTCCGGACGAAGGTGGTGCCCCGCGAGTCGGAGATCCTGGCGACCGATGCGATCCCTGACGACCTCCGGCGCCAGGCCACCGACATGGGCCTGTTCGGCTACGCGATCCCGCAACAGTGGGGCGGTCTCGGCCTCGACCTCACCCAAGACGTCGAGTTGGCCATGGAACTCGGCTACACCAGCCTGGCGCTGCGTTCGATGTTCGGCACCAACAACGGCATCGCGGGTCAGGTGCTGGTGACCTATGGCACCGAGGAACAGAAGGAGCAGTGGCTGGAACGCATCGCTTCGGGGGAAGTGGTCGCCTCCTTCGCCCTCACCGAACCCGGCGCGGGCTCCGATCCGGCGGGTCTGCGCACCAAGGCGACCCGTGACGGTGACGACTGGGTGATCGAGGGCCAGAAGCGGTTCATCACCAACGCCCCGCTGGCCGACCTGTTCGTGACCTTCGCCCGTACCCGCGAGCCGGGGCCGGACGGGCCCGGCATCGCGGTGTTCCTGGTGCCCGCCGGCACCGCGGGCGTCACGGTCGGCCCCAAGGACGCGAAGATGGGCCACGAGGGCTCCTGGACCGCCGATGTCACTTTCTCCGAAGTCCGCGTCCCCGCGGATTCGCTCGTCGGTGGCTCCGAGGATGTCGGTTACCGTGCCGCGATGAGCTCACTGTCCCGCGGGCGCGTGCACATCGCCGCCCTGTCGGTCGGCACCGCGCAGCGAGCGCTCGACGAATCCGTCGCCTACGCCGCCACCGCCACCCAGGGTGGGACGGCCATCGGCGACTTCCAACTGGTACAGGCCATGATCGCCGACCAGCAGACCGGTGTGATGGCCGGCCGGGCCCTGGTCCGCGACGCGGCGGCCAAGTACGTCTCCGGCGAGGACCGCCGAATCGCGCCGTCGGTGGCGAAGCTGTTCTGCACCGAGATGGTCGGCCGGGTCGCCGACAACGCGGTCCAGATCCACGGCGGCACCGGCTACATGCGCGAGGTGCCCGTCGAGCACATCTACCGCGACGTTCGCCTCCTGCGCCTGTACGAAGGCACCAGCGAGATCCAGCGGCTCATCATCGGCGGCGGCCTGGTCCGCGCAGCGAAGAAGCGCTCGTGATGCGGCCGTGCGCTACCCCGAACACCGACAACCGTGAGGAAAACGCATGACCGGCCCACTACTCCAAGCCAAGACCGCTGTGATCACCGGGGCCGCTCAGGGGATCGGGTATGCGATCGCCGAGCGATTCGTCGCCGAGGGCGCCCGCGTCGTCGTCGGTGACATCGACGGTGCCGCGGCGGCGGACGCGGCGCAGCGACTCGGCGGCGCGGCCGTCGCGCGCGGCGTGCGCTGCGATGTCACCGTCGCCGACGAGGTGCGGGCGCTGCTCGACGCCGCTGCCGAGTCCTTCTCCCCCGTCGACGTGATGGTCAACAACGCCGGAATCACCCGCGACGCCACCATGCGCAAGATGACCGAGGACCAGTTCGATCAAGTGATCTCGGTACACCTCAAAGGCACCTGGAACGGCACCCGGCTGGCCGGTGCGATCATGCGGGAGCGTGGCGGCGGCGCGATCGTCAACATGTCGTCGCTCTCGGGCAAGATCGGCTTGGCCGGACAGACCAACTACTCCGCCGCCAAGGCGGGCATCGTCGGCCTGTCCAAGGCCGCGGCCAAGGAACTCGCGCATGTGGGCGTGCGGGTCAACGCGATCCAGCCCGGCCTGATCCGCACCGCGATGACCGAGGCACTGCCACAGCAGGTGTGGGATCGGAAGCTGGCCGAAATCCCGCTCGGGCGCGCGGGAGAGGTGAGCGAGATCGCCACCGTCGCACTGTTTCTGGCCTCGGATCTGTCGTCGTACATGACCGGGACGGTGCTCGAGGTGACCGGCGGGCGGTTCATGTGACCGTCCTCGACGCCACGCGCGGGTGACAACGGCTTACCCAGTCCACCACCGAACTCGGCTCTCGTCGCTGGCCGCCCTTTCGACAACGGCCTCCACGCCGGTCCTGGTCAACTCGATGACGTGGTCTGCGTTCGGGGGAACCGGTGGCTCATGACATCCGCCCACCATGCGTTCAGGGAGCTGGACTCGGGCCAGACGATCCGGTCTCGGTCTTCGTCATCGGTGATGGGCCCGTTCACGTCGTCGATCACGATGCAAATCCTTTGCGCCGTCCATCCTTTTGGAAGAGGCACCTCGTGTTCGTGCGGCGCAAGCGATTCGCGATAACTTCGAAGCTGCTGGTCGTCGAGCAATGAGGGTGCCCCGAGGCGTACCGGCACGACCGCGCTGTCGAACCGATACGTGCAGCGGATACCACCGGCGCTCGCAAACAAACCGATCTTTTTGTTGACAGAGGCGGCGACCGGCCGTCAGGCCACGTCGGTGTCCTCCGCATGTTCGGCGGACCCGACAGCGACGGGCTCGTCGCGGACCCAGGCATCGGTCTGGGTGAGCCAGAACAGGTAGGTCAAGGCGGGAAGAACCGTCACAGCGGCGAGGGCGACGACGGCGAGCAGTCCGAGGAGCGTCGCTCGTGCTCCCGCGGCGTCGGCGATGAGCATCTGATCGACCAGGATCCACGGCGTCTGCGCGACCGCCCACCCGATGACGATCGCCGCGACCGCGACCGCCGCGGGCACCCGCGCCCAGCCGAATCGGCGACGGTGGATCAAGGCCAGGGTGAGTACCCCGGCGGCGGCGGAGAGCACGATCAGCGGCAGGGCGCGGCCGAGCAGTTCGGCGCCGAGGGTCGGCGCGTCACGACGGATCGGCGCGATCGCCGCGATCGCGATCGCGCCGGTCACGACGCCGACCAGCAACGTGCGGGAACGCAGGTACTCGGCGAGTGCGTGGTCGCCGGAGCGAGCGGCATCGGCGGTGAGGAAGACACCGGCCAAGAAGGCGGACGTCCCGACGGCCAGAGTGCCACCAAGGATCGAGGTCGGGTTCAGCCACGAGCCCACCACGTCGCCGTACCCCTCGGCGGGCACCCGGCCGGAGGCGATCGCACCGACGGCGGTGCCGAAGAAGAACGGCGTGATGAGCGACGCGCCGGCGAACAAGGCGCCGAACAGGCGCGCTTGACTCAGCGTCGCGGAGTACTTGCGGAACGCGAAGTTGGCCCCGCGCAGCACGATCCCGAGCAGTGCCAGGCTCATCGGGATGAACAGGGTGGTCATGACGGCGGCGAAGACCGTGGGGTAGGCGGTCCAGAGAAACACCAGGATGTAGATCAACCAGACGTGATTGGCTTCCCATACCGGACCGATGCTGTGGTCGATGAGCACCCGCATGCGGCTGCCGTGGCGCGGTCCGCCCGCGGTCAGGTCCCAGAATCCCGAGCCGAAGTCCGCTCCACCGAACAGCGCGTACAGCACCACGCCGGTGAACATCGCCGTCGCGACCACGTCGGAGAGATCCATCGGTCACGGCTTTCCGACGCTGCGGGCACGCTGCGCCTGGTCGACCGGGGACGCTCCGGGTCCGTAGGGAGCGGTGATGGTCGTGGTGCCGCTGCGCCAGCGACGCGCCATGGAACGCAAGACGACGATCGCACCCACCGTCATCCCGAGATAGACCAGCACCACGCTGATGTAGCTCCACCACAGACCGGTACTCGCGCTCGCGGCGTCGGCCGTGCGCAGTACCCGCCACACCGTCCACGGCTGACGGCCCACTTCGGTGGCGATCCAGCCGCATTCCAGAGCGAGAACGGCCAGGGGTCCGGTGGCTGTCGCCGCCCGCAGGAACCAGCGATCGTCCAGCAGGTCGCGGCGCCGCCAGCGCAGCAGCCAGAAGACGATCACCAGCAGCGCGAGCAGGGTGCCAATGCCGACCATGGTCTGGAAAGCGAGATGAGTGATGTTGACCGGCGGCCGGTCGTCGACGGGGACCGTGTCCAGCCCCGGGACCGGGGCCGTCAGCGAGTTGCGGGCGATGATCGAACCCAGGCGTGGGATCTCGAGCGCCCCGCGTACCTCGCCGTCGACGAGCACACCGCCCAGTCGCAGCGGAGCCGGACCTTCGGTGGTGGGGGCCAGTTCGAACGCGGCCAGCTTCGCCGGTTGCGTATCGTGCACCCGCATCCCGAGAACGTGCCCGATGAGCGGTTGTGCGAGTGCGGCGACGGTAGCGAAGACGAAGGGGACGGTGAACCCCAGCCGGTGGTGGGTGTCGCGGCGTCCCCGCAGCAGCCCGGCCGCGTAGACGCCTGCCACGAGGAATCCGACGACCATGAACGCCCCGACCCACATGTGCGCGAATTGGAGGTAGACGCCGTCGTTGAACATCGCTCGCCACGGATCGACATCGGTCACCGAGCCGTCGACGAGCCGGAAGCCGGTCGGGTTGTTCATCCACGCGTTGACGCTGACCACACAGAACGTGCCGACCACCCCCGCGACACCCATCGGGACGAGCATGGCGAGGTGCCTCCGTGGCGGCATGCGGCCCCACCCGTAGAGGTAGATGCCCAGGAAGATCGCCTCGATGAAGAACGAAAGTCCTTCGAAGGCGAACGGCAAGCCGAGCACGTCGCCGTAGCGGCCCATCAGCCCTGGCCACAGCAGCCCCATTTCGAAACTGAGGACCGTTCCGGAGACCGCCCCTATGGCGAACAGGATCGCCGACACCGTGGCCCACCGTTTGGCCAAGCCCAGTGCCACGGGGTCGTCGTGGACGATGCCGCGGCGGTGTACGACGTAGATCATCGCGGGAAACGCCACCCCGAAGCAGGCCAGCACGATGTGCCAGCCCAGCGAGAACGCCATCTGCTGGCGTGCGGGCAGCAGACCGGGCGGTCCTTGCGCCGACGCTTGGTAGAGCGCGGCGAGCGTGCTCGACACCATGCCAGCCCCTCCCACGGTCCCGAGAGCCGCATGCCTGTGCACGCACCCGGCCCTTCCGCGGGTATCCCCCTTTTGCACGGCACCAACCTGGCGATCACCAAGAATCGGACACAAGAGTCGCTGCCATGGACGAACCGGCGCGGGGTAGATCGAAGCCCGGGTGTGGCTGTGCCAGCGGCACGTGTGCCAGCAACGCGCAGGACGCGGCAACTAGTCGTCCCCCGGCGCGGGGGCCGACGTCGCGAGACGCTGATCCGGCTCTTGGCCCGTCAGGATTCCGTAGTAGTGCGCCAGGCGTGGCGTCCGACGATGTCCAGGACCAGAGCGGCGATGTTCCAGGCGTCGTCCGCGCCGCAATGGTGACGGCCCTCCAGCGGCATCCCGGCGATGTGTAGCGCGCCCGCCATCCCCTGACGGCGCTTCAGGCCGTATGCCTCGGAAAAGACCTGCTTGGCGTTCGTATGCCGCCGCCCGAAGGGGTATGCGACACCGGTGGCCGCGCACTGCCTTACGAATTGTTTGCGATCGTAGTCACCCCAGCTGGCCCACGGCCGGATTCCAGCTCGATGCTCGGTCGCCAGCAGGCGGCACGCGTCCGCGAATGCCATGCCGGTGTCGACTTCGGCCTGCGTGAGGCCGGTGAGTTCGGTGCAGAACGCGCCGACCGTGGACCGCGCGGGCCGGACCAAGATCCGGTGCTTGGCGATCCGGTCTCGCGCGTCCAGGTCGACAACGGTCAACCCGATCTCGATGATCTCGCTGACCGCGCCCGCGGGGATCCCACCCTCCCAGCACGTCGCCTCGACATCGACCACATTCAGCAGTCCGGAGAAGCCGTTCACTCGCTGAGCGTAGGAACCGAAGCACGCGGCGTTCAATAGGTTTTCGGCGCCGCGCGAAACAGCGCACCCACCCCGGTCGCGCCGTCGCCGGCGGCCTACGGGGCCGGCCGTCACGCTCCCCAGGTCAGGACGGGTTTGATGACCTTTCCCTCGCGCTGTTGAGCGAGCGCGAGATTGATGTCGGTGTGCGGATACGGGGTGACGAGCCGATCGATGGGAAACCGGCCGGAGGCATACAGGTCCAGCAGGTGCGGGATGAAGGTGGCGGGCACCGCGTCGCCTTCTAGACAACCTCGTATCACCTTGCCGCCCAGAACGATATCGCGCAGGTCGATCTCGGGCACCCCGGTGCCCAGGCCGACCGCGACCACGGTGCCGCCGATCGCCGTTGCGGCGGCCGCAGTGGCAAGAACACTCGCCGAGCCCGTGGTGTCCAGCGCGTGGGTCGACCCGCCGTCGGTCAGCTTCCGGATCGTGGGCACGATGTCGTCGGCCGCCGGATCCAGGGCCGCGGTGGCGCCGAGTTCCCGCGCCAGCGCTCGCCGCGTCGGTGAGGGCTCGACCACGACCAGCTCGGCGACTTCGCACGCCAGTGCCGCCAGCACGCCGACCATTCCGACCGCCCCGGCGCCGTAGACCGCTATGCGGGAATCCCGGTCCGGGCGCAGCACGTTGAGCACCGCGCCAGCGCCGGTGAGGAACCCGCAGCCCAGCGGAGCCGCCACCGCCGGTTCGACCGCGGCATCGATGACCACCGTGTTGTCTGCGCTGGTCAACGCGTAAGCGGCGAAGCTGGACTGGCCGAAGAAGCCGTCCCGCACCGGCGTTCCCGCCACGGTGATCCGGCGGGAGCGGTCGGCCCGGCCGCCGAACTGGTTGAGTTCCGCCGCTCGCACGCAGTATGCCGGGCGCCCCGCCCGGCAGTTCCGGCACGTCCGGCAGTGCCGGAAGGTCAATACGACACGGTCTCCGGGGCGCACACCGGTCACTGCCGCGCCGACCGTCTCCACCACTCCGGCGCCCTCGTGCCCGAGCAGGACGGGACGGTCGGCGCGGCCCGCCGCGCGGGTGACGAGGTCGGTGTGGCAGATACCGGTGGCCTGGACCCGCACCAAGATCTCGTCATCGCGGGGGTCGTCGATCTCGACGGCTTCCACGGTGAACGGCGCGGCGGGATCGCGGGAGAGCACCGCGGTGCAGGTCACCATCGCTCAGACCCGCTCGAGCAGGAAGTAGAAGTACTCGCCGCCGGCAAGCACCAGTTCGGGCCTGCCGTTCATGATGCCCATCAAGGTGTTCTCCTCGAGCCATTTGAAATGATCGAAGACCGGGCGGCCGTCGTAGACCATGGTGGCGGTCACCTCGCCGCGGAATTCGATGTTCCACAACGTCGCCTCCCCGCCGCCGAGTTCGACATCGGAGAACAGCGATCCGTCCTCGGCGCGGCAGATCAACGGCTTGGCATCGAGCAGGCTGTGAAACGTCTTCCCGTACCAGCGACTCGCCGACAGCGCTTTACGCAGCGGGTGCGCCGTCGGGAACGCCGCGCCCTTCCACTCCCCGAGTATGTCTTCGGCGCGCGTCACCGGTAGATCGGCCCACAGCGCATCGAGCTCCGCGGCCGATACCCCGGCCTCTCGGGTGGCGAGATCTCGCCAACCAGTCCCCATAGAGCTCATGTCCATCCTCGTTCCCGGTGCGGTTTCCAGAACCTTTTGGTTCGGAAACTGTATATCCGAACCAAAGGGTTCGGCAATATAGGATGCCGCCATGCGCGCAGCAGGTCAGGCCACCCGCGAACGAATACTCGTCGCGGCCAAAGCGGAGTTCGCCCGGTACGGCATCGCGGGCGCGCGCATCAATCGGATCGCCGACGCGGCCAAAGCGAGCAAAGACCGGCTCTACGCGTATTTCGCCGGCAAGGAGGAGCTCTACGCCGCCGTGACCGAGGCGTGGGTCACCCAGACCACCGACGAGACCGCCCTCGACGCCGCGGACCTCCCCGGTTATGTGGGCAGGCTCTTCGACCATTACGTCGCGCACCCCGACAACGCCCGCCTGCAAGCCTGGGCCGAGATCGAACAGACCCACATCCCCGCCGCCGAAGACGCCATCCGCCGCATCATCGCCGGAAAGCTCGCCGAGATCCACCGCGGACAAGAACAGGGCTTGATCACCGAGGCGTTCGCGCCGATCACACTGATCGTCATGCTGACCGACCTCGCCCGCACCGCGGCCATGCACGCCATCCGCGCCGACCCCCACCGCGTCGCCGAACGCCGCGCCGCCATCGTGCTCGCCGCTCGGCGGCTGGTCAGCCCAGACTTTCCCCGGGCCGAAGACGATCGTTAGTCCGCAGTGCTTGCCGATCCGGCCCACCAGATGGTGGGCTGGTGGAAGCGTCACATCACGCACGCCCCGGCAATGCTCGCAGTGTGGTCGAGAAGGAAGGCGGTCCAGCGCGTAATCGCATGGATGGCCGGCCGGCCGGTAGCCGCCGAGATGACGATGGAGCAGCGCATGGTCGAAATCGAACGCACGCCGCGGCTCACTGCGTTTCCGCGCATCGATGACTACGGGTTCATCTCCGACTGTGAGGTCACCGCCCTCATCGCCCCCAGCGGTGCCATCGAGTGGATGTGCCTGCCCCGCATGGACTCCCCCAGTATCTTCGCGGCCATCCTCGATCGTTCCGCCGGCTCGTTCCGGTTCGGCCCCGCCGATTTCATGGTGCCCACCGATCGTCGCTACATCCCCGGCACGATGGTCATGGAGACGAGTTGGCGCAGCGGTGACGGGTGGGCGACGGTGCGTGACGTGTTGCTGGTGGGCCCTTGGCGGCACCAGACCCCCGGCCGCAGCGCCCACCGGCGAACCCCCACGGACTACGACGCCGAGCACATCCTGCTGCGGACGGTGCACTGCGAGACGGGGCAGATCCAGTTCGGGCTCGATTGCCAACCGGCCTTCGACTACGGCCGGTATCGCGCTCGGTGGGATTATCTGGGCAGTTACCACCTCGCCCAAGCCAGTGCCGACGGGACCGATCTGCAACTGACGTTGAGCACCGACATGCGCTTGGGACTGGAAGGAACGCACGCGGTAGCCCGCACCCTTCTGAAGACTGGCGACACCCGCTTCTGTGCGCTCTCCTGGGGCAGTCGCGACGCCCCTCGCGACGTCGAGGAGGCTGATGAACGGCTGCTGCGGACGGTCCATCACTGGCGGCATTGGCTGGCCGGCGGCCGATTCCCGGACCATCCGTGGACCGCGGAACTCACCCGCAGCGCACTGACACTCAAGGCATTGACCTTCGCCCCCACCGGGGCCGTCGCTGCCGCCGCCACCACGTCGCTGCCGGAAACCCCCGGCGGAAAACGCAATTGGGACTATCGCTACTCGTGGATCCGCGATTCCGCCTTCGCGTTGTGGGGCCTGTACACACTCGGCTTCAGCTGGGAGGCGAACGACTTCTTCTCCTACATCCTCGACTTGACCGAAGAAGCCAGCGACATGCAGATCGTCTACGGCATCGGCGGGGAACCCGATCTCACCGAACAGACCCTCACCCACCTACGCGGCTACGACAACGCGGGACCGGTACGCATCGGCAACGACGCCTACCGGCAACGGCAGCACGATGTGTGGGGCGCCGCACTGGACGCGGTCTACCTCTATGCCCGCCACCAAGATCAGATCGATGCGCGTGCCTGGCCGCTGCTGGGCCGGGCGGTCAAAAGCGCCCTCACCTACTGGCGCGAGCCCGACCATGGCATCTGGGAGGTTCGCGGGCAGCCCCAGCACTTCACCTCCAGCAAAGTCATGTGCTGGGTCGCCGCCGATCGCGGCGCCCGGCTGGCCCGCATCCACCAGGACTTCGAACGCGCGCATCGTTGGCAACAAGCCGCCGACGAGATCCACGCCGACATCTGCGCGCACGCGCTCGACTCTCGGCGGGTGTTCACCCAGTACTACGGCAGCACTGCCTTGGACGCTTCGACCCTGCTCATCCCGCTGGTTCGTTTCCTGCCGCCCGACGACGACCGGGTACGCAACACCGTGCTGGCGATCGCCGACGAGCTGACCGAAGACGGCCTCGTCTTGCGTTACCGCGTCGGTGAGACCGATGACGGGTGCGCCGGAGAGGAAGGCGCTTTCACGATCTGCTCGTTCTGGTTGGTCTCGGCGCTGTCGGAGATCGGCGAGAAGACGCGAGCCAAACAGTTGTGCGAGAAACTGCTCGGCTACGCCAGCCCTCTGGGCCTCTACGCCGAGGAGATAGACCCACGAACCGGCCGCCACTGGGGCAACTATCCGCAGGCGTTCACCCACCTCGCCCTGATCAACGCCGTCATGCACGTCATCCAGGACGAGCAGGCGATACTGCGTCAGGCACTCGGCGGTGAATCGATCGCCCCCCGCCTGGACGACGCACCACTCACCCGGGGGTATATCCACCGCTGACCCGACTTCCCCCGACACCCGGCCGCGGCGCACGCTCCCGCAGCGGGCTGGAGCGGTCGACGGCCGATGCGGTCTGGAATTGGACGCGCTTCGGGTGCCGCAACAGGGAGCCGGTCAGTACTATGGCGACCGACTGTTACCTGTACTAAGGATTCCATTGAAGGGCTCGACGATAGCGATGCTCGGCATCGCTGCGACCGCGACATTCGGCATGACCCCGGCCCCCGCGACCGCTGACCAAATGGCGGACAAATCTCGCGTTGTCGGCACGGAGGACGGCTGGGAGTTACGCGTCAGCAAAACCACGGAAGACGTGCAACGCGTACCCAATCTGGCCGCGACACCGTTCACCCGGGAAGGATTCGTCACGCTCTCGGCGGCGGCGGACATCAGCGGCGAGGGCCGGGAGCCGGTGAACTCCGGGACACTGCAGCTGGGATACCAGATCGGCTGCCAGGTCGACGTGTCCAACGGCTTGACGGTGGGAATTTCCGCGGCGATCGGCCCGAACGCCATGGTGACCGTCGCCCCGACGCCCGGCCTCTCGGTCGGCGGCAGCGCGCTGGCACTGCCGAACATGTCGACGACCATCAAGCCCGGCACCATCAACAGCATCACGCTGGGCACGAAAGCGCTCGCCGGAGCGCACGGTTCGATCTCCGTCGATCAGATACAGATCAAGATCGATGCGTGTGCGGGCGCGGTCAGTCTTCGCTCGTTCGCGATCGTGTCGATTTCGACGGCTACAGCCGACAATTCGGTCGCTGTCTACGGTGATCCGATATGGCTGTGATCCAGACGCGAGGTCGGCGCCGTTGGATCGCACCGACCGGCGTATCGGTGTGGCTCATGATCGCCGCCGCCACCGCCTCCGCCGAACCCATCGTTCCGACCGGCCCGGCGCAGAACTGCGGTGAAACACCCAGCACAGCGACCGCTCCAGGATGCGGTTCCGACAAGCCCGCACCAGGCACGCGAGGCGGTCCTCCCCCACCGCCGGCAACGCTGCCATTGCAGATGCTGGCGCCCCCGCCCGCACGCTCGGCGCCGAGTAGCAACCCGCCCGCCGGTGCACTGGTACCGCCGGCCCCGGGGCCCGGCAGCGGCCGACCGATCGTGCCCGCCCGCTAGCCGTCGAGTCGAGCTGGATCGAAAGGGTGTCGAACGGCGTCGCCGGGCGCCGTGGTCACGGAATTCCTACGCGGTAGCGCGGCGAGCATTCGAGTGAGCCTCGGAAACGAGGGCGGTTCACCTGCCCGAAAGCTCGGCGCGCGAGACACCCGCGCCCGGCGACCGATCACCCTTGCGCGCCGCCAGCACGATGAGCACCCCCGGGATGATTCCGACGAAGAACGGGGAGGGCACGAGAAGGACGCCACACAGCGAACACCATGCCGCGAGACCCCAGCCGATCCCGGCGGGCACCGTGACCCCGCGCCCGGCGAGGTGCCAGGTCAGCAGTCCCAAGAGAATCAACGGCACGGCGAAGCTGCCCGGACCGGCCCAGAAGGTGACCTTGTCCGGCAGGGAATCCGCCGGCTGCCCGGCGTCTTCGTCGGCGAGCGTGAGCGGGACGGCTGCCCATATGCCTCGATCGACCCAGCCGGTGATTTCCTGCCAGGAGGCGAGCGCCGCCAGGATCAGGTGCCCCGTCCCCAGCGTCAGCATGATCCCGCTCGCCCAGCGAAGTGATCGCTTTCCGAAGTTCATCGTGACCTTCCATGTTCGTCCTTCACCCGGAATCCTCGCGAACCCGCCAGGCTGGTTCCCATTGCCGGAGAACTGATTTATACGGTGCCGTACATTTGATCTGTACGGTAACGTATAAAAGCAGCACGATCAATGGAGGTCCCGACATTCCCGCCGTGCCCCGCACCACACGCGCCCGCTGGATCGAGGCGGGCCTCGAAGCGCTTGCCCGAGGAGGGCCCGACGCCGTCCGCGTCGAGACGCTCGCCGCCGAAATCGGCGTGACGAAGGGCGGGTTCTACGGGCACTTCGACGGCCGTCCCGCGTTGCTCTCGGAAATGCTCGACGAGTGGGAACGCCGCTGCACGACAGAGGTCATCGCGCGAGCCGACGCCGAAGGCAGTGATCCCGCCGACCGGATCCGCCGGGCAGGACAGCTGACCTTCGCAGAGGACCTGCACCGGATCGATCTCGCGGTGCGAGCCTGGGCCCGCCACGACGAGTCCGTCGCGACGCGGCTGCGCCGGATCGACAACGAGCGGATGGAGTTCCTGCGCAAGATGTTCCAGACCTTCATCACCGACCCGGACGAGATCGAGGCACGCAGTACGCTGACATTCGCCCTTGCGATCGGCCGCCATTTCATCGTCGCCGACCACCCTGGGTACACCAAACGCGAAGCCATTCAGCTTGCCGGTGAACACCTTTTGCGGCCGCCGCGGTGAACGCCACAGCACGCTGGTCGACCCGACGTAGAGATCGGATCATGCTGATGCGTGAGCAAAAGGGAACTGCCGCGAAGGCGAGTGGTGCGGGCAAGGCGAGCAAACCTCCCGGTCCGATCATCGCGACCGTTGTCGTTGTCGCGCTGGTCGTACTGATCTGCCTCCAGCACGGCTGGTGGCCTTCTCGATTCGGGAGTATGCGGTGGGCCGACCCGCTCCTGTTCGGCGCGGCAGCGCTCGTGGGACTCGCGGGGGCGGGCACAGCTTGGGCGATCCGCACGCTCTACCTCGTGGCACGAGACCGTCGTCGCTCGTGGTGGATTCTTCCGGCTCCGGCTGCCGTGCTGGTCGCGTCGGCGATCGGGCTGCTCGTGCCACCGACCTCGTTCGACGAGGCGCGGCCGGCGTTCGAAGCACTGGCGCAAGAGCTGCTGGCCGGCCCCGAAAGGCACCGCCGCGAGCTGGAGATCGGTCGATTCGATATCTCCTACGCCATTGCGGACGCCAACGGTGCTGTCTGCTTCATCGAGGCCACCGGGTTCGGTCTCACCACCAGCTCCGGCTGGGTCTATTCGCCGAACGGCGAACCTGCCGGGTTCGACGACTTCTCGGCGAAGCCCCTAGGCGGGCCTTGGTATGAGTTCGCCGCGGTCTGGCGAACTTAGAGCCATGGCCGCAAGCCCAGGCAGGACCTCCCGGGCGGGTATTTCTCCTGACTCGAGCGCAGATCGACGCGTTCGTCCAGGACAACGGCTCCGACCGGCTTCATTCTCGGGGCGCACTCGGTGCCCTGTGCCTGGACGAATTCGTCGATGAGGCGGTGCCGCTGTGGCGGTACCGCGGCGTGCTGCCGACCGAATACACCGCTACCACCTGTGAAAACTCGGTCTGGCCGAATGCACTGTCGACGACGACGGCGTCTGCGCACGCTCGAGGTCCCGTGTCGCTCCGGTGTTCCGGCCGAACCGGCGGCCACGGAGCGATTCGGCCGGGACTTGCCGGCGGGCATCGCTTCGACGCGGAGCGAGTCGCGAAACCGTGGTCACGTGAGGTCATGTCGCTCGCCGAGATCCCGCACCGCTTCGATGGCCTCCTCGAGCGAGCTGACGTGCGCCACCTCGGGTGGCAACGCGATCGCGGACCAGCCGGGTCCGGCAACCAGTACCCGCGCGCCGGCCCGCTGCCCGGCACGGATCGTTTCCGGCGTGGCGGTCGCAGGCATCTGGGACCACAGCACGAGCACGCACGACCGGTCGTGGTGCGACAAGGCGGCCCGCAGAGCGGGATCGGGCACCGCCGCGCCCAGCAGCAACGCGACGATGCCCCGCTCCGCCAGCGCGGCTCGCAGCACTTCGAGCGGCAGCACGTGGTCCTCCCCCGCGGGGCACGCCAGGACGATCGGTGGTTGGGAGCGTGGGCGCCGGACCGGCGGGAACATGCGGTGCAGTCCCGCGATCGTCGCCCACGACAGCAGATGTTCCACTTCGATCAGGCCCCGCCCGGCGCTTTGCCCGGTGACGATCGCCTCGAACGCCGGACGGCACAGCCGGTTCCACGTCGCGACGACGCCGTCACGCGCGAGACAGGTGATGAGCACGCTGAGGGCGACATCGGGTTCGAACTCTTCGGCGGCGCCGAGTAGGGCGCTGCGATCCTCCGTTGCCGGATCGGCTTCGGCCAGTGCTCGTCGTGCGGCCGAGGCGGGGGTGACGCCCGTTCGAACGAGTTCGATCATGCGCCGCACCGTCGCGATCTCGGATTCCGAATAGCGGCGATGGACGCCGGGCTGCCATGTCGGCGGGCCGATCCCGTAACGCCGGTTCCAACTGCGCAGCGTCGCGACCGGAACCCCGAGCCTGGCCGCCACGGCGCCCACCGTGAATTCCGCGGATCGGCGCTCAACCATCGCGGGACCGCATCTGCTCGAGATGGTCGCGATCGCGGCCGCGGGACTGCGCGACCGATGGTGGCCGAGGAAGGGGACGTCCATGGCGGAGCATCCTGCGCGGGTTCGGTATCGGCATGTCGTCTGCTCCTCGTCGCGAGCCGGATGTTTCTTCACCGACCGTCGTCAGCGGGCGAAGTCGGCGAACCGCCTCGGCGAGTGGATGCGGTGTCGTGCGGAGCGTCGAATGCTACCCAAGTGATGCGTCGATTTTGCATCATTAGAGGAGTAGTGTGAAGCGCTAGAAGCCCAAAGACCCCAATGGGAGGACGTCATGGATCGACTCACTCGCACGCGATCACTCGGGCTGGTGGCCGGCGTCGGGGCGGCGTCGCTGGGCATACTGCTCGCCGCGCCCACCGCGACTTCCGCTCCGCCTGCGGAATGCCCGTCGCCGGGCCCGGCGACGGCGCGGTCTTCCGGCGGCGGCGCCTCATGCTCGGCAACCAGTGACGCCGGTGGCGCCGCCGCCGCTTACGGCATCGACGGAACCGCTGCCGCCGACGCCGCACCGGCCAGTTTGTCCCTCGCGATCGCGCAGAACGGTGGCACCGCGACCTCGAACTCGACCTATTTGTCCGGCCCGGCCGCGGTCGCCCTCGGCCCCGGCGCGAGCGTCACCACATCCGGCGTGCGACCCGGGTTGTCGATCGGCATCGCAGGCCCGGGAGCCACGGTCGCGGTCACCGGCGTCTCGACGCCCACGTGTAGCGGCGGGTGGGCCTTCGCGGGCGACTTCCAAACGTTGCAGGGCTGTGTTACGAATCGTTAATGCATCGTTATGGACACCATCTCTGGTAGTGAGCTGCGCGCCTCAGGCGCAGGAAAGGGATCGATGATGAGCATCGCGTCGTCCGAATCACCACTGGCCGACTCGGTCGGTGAGATTCCGGCGCTCGATGGCGCGGACTCGTTTCCGGTATGGCGGGAGGCGGTGCGGCGGGCGGTGCTCGACGAGATCGGTGATTTCCTCCTGCGGGCATGCCCGTCCGCGCTGCGTCGCCTCGGTGCGCAAGACATCCTGCTCCAGTACGCGATGGGCGGGAAGTGCCTGCGGTCGACCTTCATGTATCTGGGCTGGCTGTGCGGCGCAGCGGATGACCGGGCGGCCTTGCGGGCAGCGGCCGGTCTGGAGCTGCTTCACGCGTTCGCCCTTCTCCAGGACGATGTCATGGACCAGTCCGAGACGCGCCGAGGCGCTCCGTCCGCGCATGTCCGGTTCGCCGCACTGCACCGCGGCGCCGGTGCGCCCGGTTCCGCCACCAGGTACGGCGAGTCGGCCGCGACACTGCTCGGGGACATGTGCCTGGTGTGGGCCGAGCAGATGCTCCGGGAAAGTGGGCTCCCCGCGGCCGCGCTCGGACCGGTGTGGCCGTACTACGACACCATGCGGCTGGAACTGGCGACAGGGCAGTTCGAGGATCTGCTCAATGACGCCCGCGCCGAGCCACAACTGACCTCGGTACTGGCGATCGCCCGAGCCAAGTCCGGCAATTACACGGTGCGACGGCCCTTGGAGATGGGGGCCGCGATGGCAGGCTGTGATGCGTCCGTGCTCAACGCGCTGGGCCGGTACGGCACCGCGCTCGGTGAGGCATTCCAGTTGCGTGACGACCTTCTCGGCATCTTCGGAGCGCAGGCCGTGACCGGCAAGCCCGCCGACAGCGACCTCGGGGAGCGCACCGCGACCACCGTCGTGGTCCTCGCCCGGGAGATGGCGACCTCGTCGGCCCGGACCGAACTGGCGGAACTGCTGAATCGTCCTCGGCTCGACGCGGCGGACATCGACCGCGCCCGAGAGCTGATCGCCGAATCCGGCGCGCCCGCACGTGCCGAGACGATGATCGCCGAACTGGTGGCTGGAGCGCTGAGCGCACTGGATACCGCCACGTTCACCGCGCCGATGCGCGCCGCCCTCGGCCAGATGGCCACCGCCTGCACCGAACGCGTCGCCTGACAGGAGGCCCACCGATGCGCACCGTCAACGGCGCTACCGACCGGATCGTGATCGTGGGAGCAGGCCTTGCGGGGTTGTCGGCGGCCCTGCACCTGGCAGGCCGATCCCGAGAAGTCATCGTTCTGGAACGCGAATCGGTGCCTGGCGGGCGAGCCGGATACGCGGACCTCGGAGGGTATCGGCTCGACATCGGCCCCACGGTCCTGACCATGCCGGAGCTCGTCGACAGCGTCTTCGCCGCCGCCGGAGCTCGCGCTGCGGATCACTTGACGCTGGCGCCCGTCGAGCCGGCGTACCGGTCGCATTTCGCCGATGGCCGGACGTTGGAGGTGCACACCGACGCCGAACGGATGTACGAGGAAATCCGCCGGTTCGCCGGAGCCGGCGAAGCGGACGGCTATCGCGGTCTGCGGCGGTGGCTGACGCGCCTGTATCGAGCGGAGATGGACCGCTTCATCGCTTCCAATTTCGACTCACCGCTGTCGATGGTCTCCCCCGCCCTGGCTCGGTTGGTCGCGTTGGGCGGTTTCAGGCGATGGGATCGCGCCGTAGCACGACACATCCGCGACCCGGACCTGCGGCGTATCTTCACGTTCCAATCGCTCTACGCGGGCGTCGCGCCCAGCCGGGCGCTGGCCGCCTACGCGGTGATCGCCTACATGGACACCATCGGCGGTGTGTTCTTTCCGCGCGGCGGCATGCGCTCCGTTGCGATCGCGCTCGCCGACGCGGCGACCGCTGCCGGTGTCCGATTCCGCTACGACACCGCCGTGACCGCGCTGGAGAGCACCGGCTCGCGGATCACCGGCGTGTTCACCGGCGACGGTGACCGAATCGCCTGCGACGCTGTCGTGCTGACGACGGAACTGCACGAGGCGTACCAGCTGATCGCGCGCACACCGCGACGTCCGGTTCCGCTGAGTTCCGCCCCATCGGCGGTGATCGCCCATCTCGCGTGTGCGCCCGCGGCCGGGATCCCGCACCACAGCCTGTTGTTCGGGACCGCCTGGGAGGAGTCATTCCACGACATCACCGTCCGCGGGCAGGTGATGCGCGATCCCTCGCTGTTGGTCACACGTCCCACCGCTACCGATCCCTCGCTGGCGCCACCGGAGCGGGATCTGCTCTATGTCCTCGCGCCGGTGCCGAATCTCGAACGGGGCCACATCGATTGGGAGCAGGACGGGCCGGATTACATCGAGCGGATCGTGCAGATCGCGCAGGAACGCCTCGGTACGCGACTCGGCGATGTCGAGATCCTGCGCGTGGACACGCCGGCCGACTGGTCGCGCCGCGGCATGCGCGCCGGAAGCCCTTTCGCACTTGCCCACACATTCACTCAAACCGGTCCGTTCCGGCCCGCCAACATGATCCGCGGCGTCGACAACGTCGTGCTGGCCGGTGGCTCGACAGTGCCAGGGGTGGGAATACCCCCGGTGCTCATCTCCGGTCGGCTTGCCGCGGATCGCATCACCGGCCTACCGCCCGCCCGGCCTCGCCGCGTCGAACCGGTGGGAACAGGGCTCACCAACAGCCGAACTGATCGTTGACGTGATCGGAACCGAGATGACCCGCACAAGACTCGAAAGCACCCGGATCGGCGATTCGCCGCTCCAGCGGTCCTACCGCTGTTGCCGACAGCTCAACGCACGCCACGGGAAAACGTTCTTCTTGGCGACCCGGCTGCTCGCACGTGATCAGCGTCCAGCGGTACACGCCTTGTACGGATTCGCGCGCCGAGCCGACGACATCCTCGACGAGTTCGACCCGCACCGCGAACCCGCGGAAAGAGCCCGGCAACTGGATGCTCTCGCCACGCGTTTCCGTGATCGCGACGCCACCGCCGACGTCGTTCTACCCGCGATTCTCGACACCGCCGACCGCTATGGCATACCGGCAGCCCTGTTCGATGCTTTCCTCGCATCGATGCGGATGGACCTGACCGTGACCGACTACCCGGACCGCGCCGCGCTCGACACCTACGTCTACGGTTCGGCCGAAGTGATCGGATTGCAGTTGCTCCCGGTACTGGGGACCGTCTGCGCCGCCGATGCCGCACCTTACGCCGCCGCACTCGGTAAGGCGTTCCAGCTGACCAACTTCCTGCGCGACGTCGGCGAAGACCTGCTGCGCGATCGGGTATACCTACCCGCCGACGAACTGGCCGCGTTCGGAGTCGACCGGGATCTGCTGCGCTGGTGCCTGGCGCGTCGGCGGACCGAGCCCCGGGTCCGCAAGGCCCTCGCGGCCCAGCACGCGCTCACCCGCGACGTCTACCGCTTCGCCCACGACGGAATCGCCCTGCTGCACCGCCGATCGCGACCCTGCGTCGCGACGGCGGCGACACTGTACGCGGAAATCCTCGACCGCATCGAGGACAGCGATTTCGCCGTGTTCGACTATCGCGCCACCGTGCCGAACCGGCGTCGAGTGCAGGTGGGCGCGACCGGAGTCGTCAAGGCATGGTGGGCACGCCGAGGTTCCATTACGCGCCGGTGATTTCCAGGGGCCGCCGACGTCATCCGGCTCCCCTGACGGGCGAATCGGTTATGGCGGGCGCGACAGGTCGTAATCAGTATCCTGATGGCGTGATAACGCTCAGAAAAGAAGACGGTGCCGCGGACCTGGCGGGGATCATGAAGTTGAGTGTGGGCGTGAGCTGGGATCCGTCCTCCGGCACGAGCGGTGGCGCACTCGGCTGGGCGCGCCGCAAACGCGGTGTGGATCTCGATCTGATCGCCGTGCTCATGCAGGGCAGCGAGCCGGTGCGTTTCGCGGGCCTGGATTCGCTCGACCCGTTCGGCAACGGATCGGTCGCGCACACCGGTGACGAGCAGACCGGCGCCGCCTCCGGGGACGACGAGACCATCCACGTCACCTTCGCCGACGTCCCCTCCGCGATCGACGCCATCGTCTTCGTGGCCGCCGCGTTCAAGAAGGGCAGCTCGTTCGAGAAGGCGAACAACATCTCCTTCAAGATCTACGATGCCACCGGCGGAAACAGCCAGCAGGTCGCCGACATCTGGCCCTCCCTGCTCGGCACCGACAACGCCAATGCGGTAGCCCGCGCCTTCCGTAACGGCGATCAGTGGCAGCTCGAGGTCCTCAACCGCCAAGGCAAGGTCAAGCAAGGCGACATGCAGGCGCTGTTGCGCTTCGCCATGCAGTAGGCAGTCGGCAGTAGCGAGGGGAACCATCGACGTCCTCGAATCGCCCTGATACGCGGATTTCAACACCGCGGGACAGGACGCGGTTACCCTGGGCGGATGCGATCCCGGTTCCGTAGGTACGTCCTCGCCGCGCTCGCCGCCGCGGCATCCACGCTGTTGCTTTCCACGCACTCTCCCGCCACCCCGCCGGTACGGCCGGTCGCCGGCCTACCGTCGCTGGGCGGCGAATTCCTCTGGGGCGTCTCCACTTCCGGATTCCAGTCCGAAGGCCATGCGCCCGACAGCAATTGGACGCGGTACGTCGCCGCGAATCCCGGTTACGACGAACTTCGCGATTCGGTCGACTTCTACGACCGGTATGCCTCGGACATCCAGCTCGCGGCCGACCTCGGCGTGCGGGTGTTCCGGATCGGAATCGAATGGGCGCGAGTGCAACCCGCGCCGGGCGTGTGGGACGAGTCCGCGTTTCGTTTCTACGACGCGGTCATCGCCGCCGTCGAGCGGGCCGGGATGCGTCCGATGATCACCCTGGATCACTGGGTGTACCCCGGCTGGGCCGTCGACCGCGGGGGCTGGCGCAGTCCGCGGATGGTCGCGGACTGGCTGACCAACATGCGCACCGTCGTCGACCGCTACTCGTCTCGTAACCCGTTGTGGGTCACCGTGAACGAGCCCGTCGCCTACATCATGCACGAGGTCCGCAGGGGCGCCGCGGACGCAGGAGAGATGCTGGACCGGGTCGCGCAGGCGCACAACGCCATCTACGACTACATCCACCAGCAGCAGCCGGGTGCGCAGGTGACCAGCAATGTCGGTTATGTCGCCGGCTCGGAGGAGCAGGTCAACGGTGGTTTGGTGGACCGCATCGCCGACCGGCTCGACTACGTCGGCGTCGATTACTACTTCGCCTACGATCCGGCGCAGTCGCTGATCGAGTCCATCGCGAGGGCCAGCGGCTCGGCGATGCCGAACCTGCCGGGACCGCAGATCTGGGAGCTGCCGTTGCGCACCGAGGGCATCTACTATGCGCTGCAATTCTATTCGCGCCGGTTCCCAGGCAAGCCGCTCTACGTCGTCGAGAACGGCATGCCCACCGAGAACGGTCGTCCTCGCGCCGACGGTTACACCCGCAGTGATCACCTGCGCGACACCGTCTACTGGATTCAGCGCGCCAAGGCCGACGGCATGAACGTCATGGGCTACAACTATTGGAGCCTGACCGACAACTACGAATGGGGCAGCTACACCCCACGATTCGGCCTCTACACCGTGGACGTGCGCACCGACCCCACCCTCACCCGCCGCCCCACCGATGCCGTCGGCACCTACACGCAGCTCGTCGCCGCGGGCGGAGTTCCCGATCATTACCGGCCCACCCGGGGTCCGGCCCTCTGCTTCTTCGTCGATCCACCGGACAGCTGCCTTACCCCGGTAGCGGAGCGGTAGACCGGCCGGACGTGGCTAAGGCGTGCGCCATTTCTCGTCGGTGAGCAGGGTGCTGGCCTGCGGACCCATCAAGAGCATGCCACCGTCCACGACGTACGACGCGCCGGTGACATAGCTCGCCTCCGGTGCGGCGAGGAACGCCACTACGGCGGCGACCTCCTTGGCATGGCCGGTTCGGCCCAGCGGTACGCCCGGTCGGTGTTGCTCACGTGGATCGACGTCCTCCTGGCCCGTCATCGGTGTCGAAATCTCGCCGGGCGCCACCGAGTTGACGGTGATGTCGTGTTCGGCGAGTTCCAGTGCCAGCACCTTCGTCAGTGCTCCCAGGCCCGCTTTGGCCGCACAGTACGGTGCGGCGCCGACGCGGGGCGCGTGTTCGTGCACGCTGGTGATGTTGATGATCCGGCCGCCGTCGGCCGCGGCGATCATGTGCTCGGCGGCGCGCCGCGCGCACACGAACGCGCCGTCGAGGTCGACCGACAGCACCTGCCGCCAGGTGTCGAAGTCCATTTCCATGACCTTCTGCGCCGACCCGGTACCGGCGCAGTTCACCAGCACATCCAGGCCACCGAGTTCACCGGCGAGGTCGTCGATCACCGACGCGGCGGCCGGTGGATCCGTCAAGTCGAGATGGCGCACGGCAGCGGTCCGCCCCTGTTCGCGCACTTGCGCGGCGGTGTCCTCCGCACCCGGCCGGTCGCTGCGGAACGTCAGCCCGACATCGGTCCCGCCCGCCGCGAGTGCGACCGCGATCGCCGCACCGATCCCGGAGTCTCCCCCGGTCACCACGGCTCGCCGCGGAGCGCCTTTCCGTTCTTCTGGTAGTGGAGCTGTAGTAGCCATGTTTCGCGACTACCCGGCCAGGCGCGGACAACACTCGCCGCTCCCGGCCACCATTCCGTGCGGTTTCGCTTCAGCGCATTCCCGGACCGGTTGTCATTGTTTCCCACCGATGGGGTAATCGCGCGGTGGGAATGGAGGTGGCGCATGCCGGATATCCTGGCCTGCCTGCGTGGGCCGCTCACGGGCCGCGACGTGTTCGACACGCGGCGAATCGAGGTGGCCGACTTGCTCGATCGAGCTCGGAACTCCGCCCCTCCCCCGCTTGCGCGGATCGCCCGCCCCACCCCCGAGCGTCGCGGCGCATGAGGGTGGTCGTCACCGGCGCGAGCGGCAACGTGGGCACGGCGTTGTTGCGGGTGTTGCGTGCGGACGGCTGCGAGATCGTGGGGATCGCTCGTCGCGCACCGGATCCGGCGTGCGAACCCTATTCGGCGGCCCGGTGGGTGTCCTGCGATATCGGGGCCGCCGGCTCCGTCGAGACCTTGCGCGCGGCCTGTGCGGGCGCCGACGCACTGGTCCACCTGGCATGGGCGATTCATCCGCGTCGCGGCGACCCTCCGATGCGCAGAACCAACGAGACCGGCACGGAGAACGTACTGCGAGCAGCAGCCGAGACCGCGGTGCCCCACTTCGTCGCCGCTTCCTCGTGCGCCGCCTACACCCCGGCCGACCGATGGCGCCGCGTTTCCGAAGAATGGCAACGGTCCGGGGTGCCCGGTAGTGCCTACAGCGCGTCCAAGGCGCGGTTGGAGAGGCGTCTGGACCGCTTCGAGGCGAGCAACCCGGAGATCCGGACAGCGCGTATTCGTCCATGTGGAATCGCGCAGGCCGAGTCCGCCGCCGAACTGGCGGATTGGATCCTGCCGCCGTGGCTGCCGAGGTGGCTGCTCGGCAGGCGCCTGTTGCCCGTTCCACTGTGGCGTGACTTCCGGCTACAGCTCGTGCACAGCTCGGACGTGGCCGCGGCGATCGGGCGCATTGTGCGCCATCGTGCGGCGGGAGCGTTCAACCTCGCCGCCGAACCGACTCTGCACGCCGACGCGCTCGCGACCACGTTCGGAGGTTTCCGCCTGCCGACGCCACGGGCAGCGCTCCATGCCGCCGCCTGGCCGGGATGGTGGACCGGACTCCAGCCGTTGCACCCGGGATGGCTCGCCCTCGCCGACCGCGCGTGCCTGCTCGACTCCTCCAAGGCGCGAGGTGAACTCGGGTGGTCTCCCCGCTTCGGCGCGCATGAGGTCTGCGCGGAACTGGTATCGGCCATGCGTGCCGGGCGGATCGGTCACAGCTCGCCGCTGGCGCCTGCCCGGCAGATCAGGGTCGGACGTCCGTCTCATCAGAGTCAGCGTCCACGCGGCGAGCACGAGCGTGACCGCTGGTGATCGAAAGGCCGGAGTTGTACCCGTCGCCGCACTTCGTGTCGTTGCGAAAGAGGGGTTGGTGAAACCCGTATCGTCGCCATCGAACAAGTAACGCATCTCTGCTCGTCCTGCGCTGCGTGAGCACTGAAGCCGCGCTGGAGGCTAGAACAGCCGACCATACTGGTAAGGAGAGCGATGTTCACCCACAACAAGGATCTCCAGTTCGAGGTTCGCGTGGACCGTCCCGACCCCCGCTTCGCGACCCTGTTGCAAGAACAGTTCGGTGGCGCCAACGGTGAATTGAAAGCCGCCATGCAATATTTCAGCCAGGCGTTTCTGTTGCGTAAGAAGCATCCGAAAACCTACGACCTGTTCATGGACATCGCCACCGAGGAATTCAGTCACCTCGAGATCGTCGGCGCCATGATCACGATGTTGCTCGACGGGCTCAACGACGATCTGAAACAAGCCAACGAGCGGTGCGACTGGATGCCGGTCGTGTCGACGTCCGGCGGACGGGACCAGGTCATCCACCAGGTCGCGGTGAATCCGCTGTACTTCGTGTTGAGCGGCGGCGGACCCGCGGTGAAAGACGCGGCGGGCGTGCCGTGGTCGGGCTCGTTCGTCGACTCCAACGGTGAGCCGTCGGTCGACCTGCGCAGCAATCTCGCCGCAGAGTCCCGCGCCAAGATCGTCTACGAGTACCTCAAGCAGTTCACCGACGATCCCGGCGTGCAGGACACGCTTTCGTTCTTGATGACCCGCGAAATCGCGCACTTCCAGCAGTTCACCGCGGCGCTGAACGAATTGCCGATCAATTTCCCACCCGGAGCGCTGCCCGGCGACGACCGGTTCCAGAACGTCGCGTTCAACATGTCCAACGGCGCGGCGAGCGCCCGTGGTCCCTGGAACGAAGGGCAGGGACCGTGGCCTGCGGGCACGGAATGGCGCTATATCGACAATCCGGTCACCGAATGGCTCGACACCGACGACCGGGTGAATCACGGCGCCGAGACCAACCCCGACGGCGAGCCCGCGGTCCACGGCACCAAACCGTTCACTCACGAACTGCATATGCCGGACTGACCTTGCGCCTTCGCCGCAGTTCGGATGTGGCGGCTCAGGCGCTCTCGCGGCGCGCGGCGCATCGAAGCCGCGCGCCGCGCGCATGATCCGGAATCAGTGCCGCGGCTTGCTGATCGCGTCTTTGGCGCGATCCATCATCGCGGCGAACGGTCCCACCAAAACGTTCGCGGTCGCGGACTCCACTCCCGGATGCGGCCGGGTCGGGGCCATCGTCTCGGCGAGTTCCACCGTCCTGCGCATCCGTTGCAAGGTATCGGCGTCGAGTTCCTCGCGCAGCTGCGTGAATTCCTCTCGTTCTTCGTGGTCGGCATGCGCCAGCACGGCTTCGCGCAACGCGGCCAGTTTCACCTGGAATTCCATCGAGCTGATGTCGAGTTCCTCCATCGCCGCGAGCTGCTTTTTGGCCTTGTTCTCTTCCGCCAGCCGCGCATCGACGACGGAAGCTCCATCACCGATTTCACGACGGGCACGCGGGTGGATGATCTCCTCTTCGGCTGTTTCGTGCACGGCGAGCAGACGCCGCAGTTCGAAGAACTTGCTCTCGCGCTCCACCGGATCGGTGGTGTCGGCGGTCTCGACGAACAGTTGCCGGATCCGGCCGTGCTGGTGGACGAGGAAATCGATCGCGTCGGTGGTCGAATCGATCGTGGTTGCCATAGTTGATCTCCCTCGGGCTGTCGGGACGGGCTGACAAACTACGTCCGTCGCGGCGGTACCCGGCAGCGGTCACGCGAAACCGCGCGGATGACCCGCTAGTTGCGGCCGCTACCGGCGATAGGGGCTGGATATACCGAAGTCGGCACGCGATGCCGCCACGGGCGATGGATCTCTGAACCCGGCAGGGAAGCCAATTCCGGTATCCAGCGCCGCACGTAGTTCCCCTCGGGGTCGTAGCGTTCCGCAGCGCCGGCGGCGCCCGGGTCGAGACGTCCGACGGAGAACGGAATGCGCAGGCTTCCCGCCACCTGCTGCCAGGTGAAGCGGCTGCTCGCGGCGTCGGCGTCGAGCAGCCACCGCCGGAAGTGTTCGGCGCCGACCCGCCAGTCCACCCGCAACGTCGTAGTGAGGAAATCGGCGGCGATCACCCGCGCTCGTTCCGGCATCCATCCCTGCGCGGCCAGTTGCCGCATCCCGGCGTCGACGATCGGGTATCCGGTACGGCCGTCACGCCAGGCATGGACCACGACCGGATCATGGGGGTGCCGCTGGCGGAGGCGATCACCGTACCGGGCGATGTCGGCGCGGGCGGCGAGGAACTGGAGATGGAAGTCGCGCCGAGCGAGCAGGCGGAGGAAGGCGCGTCCGTCCGTCGTCGCCATGTCGGTGCGATGCGCCATCTCGGCCGCGGAAAGACAGCCGAAATGCAGGTACGGCGACAGCCGGGAATACCCCTCCCTGGTGAGATCGCCTCTTGGCCTGCCGCGTGACGGGTTCCGGTCGTCGGTGCAGCCCCGCCACAGCGCACGCCCTGTGATCTCCCCGCCGACGGACAGCTCCGGTGAAACAGCGGCATCGCCGAGTTCGTCGAATCTGGGAACGGGATCACTGTCGAGGCGAGGGACGATCAACTCCGACGGCTTGACCAGGGGACGCCGCTTGGGAGCTTCCAGCCATCGGCGGAAGTAAGCCGGGAAGTCGGGAACCTGGTCGCTCGCTCCGTGCGGGGCGCAGTCGGACGGATCGACGGCGGTGATGGTGGCGGGATGGGTATGCAGCAGGCAACTGCGACGCGCCAGCCGTTCCCGCAGCGCCCGTGTCCGGCAGCGGCTGTACCAGGTGGCGTCCTCAGCGACGTGGACGCTGTCGGCGTGTACCTGCGCCGCCACCTGATCCACGGCATCCACGTAATCGCCGTGTCGGATCACCAACTGTCCACCGGCGCAGCGCAGTTCGGCATCGAGCTCGGCCAGCGCGGCGGAGAGGAACCGAAGCTGATTGCCGGCGGGGCGGGCGCTGCCGACGATACGGTCGTCGACGACGAAGAGAGGAACCACCGCCGCCCCCTCGCGCACGGCGGCCAACAGGACGGGATTGTCGTGGACACGCAGGTCACGGGTGAAAAGTGCGATTGTTATGGCCATCCGGTGGTCATTTTCGACGACAGGCACCCGTCGAGCGGATCGACGACGGCGGAATCGGGCATTCGGTTTGCGGTGGCCACGCCGAGGCGGGCGATATCGGAGTAATGATGTTTACGCCAATGCTGCGGGACCGCGGCTGCCATGTCAAGTCGGAAACACGCGCAGCGCCCTCGGTCAGCGTTCGCGGAACAGATCGATGAGCCAGGGTTCCAAGTCTGCGCTGAGCGCGGTCAGGTCCGGCTCTTCCGATTCGTCGAGCGCGTCGGCGGTGAGTTGACGTACGGCGTAGACGACGCCCATGTAAGCCGTGACGGACAGGGGTGGTTGCCGATCGCTGCTCGCGCCTTGCACCAAACCCCGGATATGTTCGGCGAACCGGCGTAGCGACTGCCTTCTCCGGCGGCGGACGGCGGGCCCGAGCGCATCGATCTCGACCTGGTAAGCGCGAGCGACGACCACGTCGTCCTGCAAGGTGCCCAGGTACCGGCTGAGGGCCGCACCGACGACGGACCTGCGGTCTCTGCCTTTGATCTCCGCCGTGATGAGCTGGGTCAGCAGCACTTGGATGAAGCGGTCGTAGCCTGCGAAGACGCATTCGTCCTTGTTGGCGAAGGCGTCGTAGAAAGCCGCCAACGAGACTCCGGCCCGCTTCGCGATGTCGGTGGGGCCGAATCCGGAGTAACCGCGGGCGGCCAGCAGTTCGGTCGCCGCGGCCAGCAGCCGTTCTCGCTGCGCGGCCAGCACCTGCTCCCGCGCCAGCTTGTGCCGACCACGCGGCAACGCCTCCGGAAGTGTGAAGAACACTCCGTTTCGCACCGGCGTGATCGGTGCGTCGGCGGGAGCGGCGGACACCCTTGCAGACTACCGAGCGGGCGAGCCACCACCACGAGTCGCCCGAACGACCGGCTCGGCCATCGCACAAGCGCGCACGGCCTCGTGCGCGCGGTCGCGGTCGGCGGTAATCCGAGTTCGCGTATGAGTGCGACGTCAGTGGGTAGCCGCATCACATGACAGACAGACCCCTCGCACTCGTCACCGGAGCTTCCAGCGGTATCGGCTTCGAGCTGGCTCGGCAATTCGTCGAGCACGGCTACGATGTGGTGATCGCCGCCGAAGACGACGCCATCGAGACCGCCGCCGCGTCATTGCTCGACCCGAGCTTCGAGGTGCGCCCGGTGCAGGTCGACCTGCGGACGGCGGGCGGCGTCGAACAGCTCTACCGGGCCGCCACCGAATACGGGCGGCACCCCAGCGCTGTCGCCTTGAACGCGGGCGTCGGCCGCGGCGGCACGTTCCTGGAAACCGATTTCGACGACGAACTGTCCATCATCGGTCTCAACATCCGCTCGACCGTGCACCTGGCCAAACTCGTCCTGCCCGGCATGGTCGAGCGCAACGACGGCAAACTGCTCTTCACCTCCTCCATCGCCGCCACGATGCCCGGCGCCGGCCAAGCGGTGTACAACGCGTCGAAATCCTTCATCCAGTCGTTCGCCGAAGCCCTGCGCGAAGAACTGCGGGACACCGATGTCACCGTGACCGCCCTGCTGCCCGGCCCCACCGACACCGACTTCTTCCGCCGCGCCGGGATGCTGGGCACCCGCGTCGGCCGCATGACGAAGGACGATCCCGCCGAGGTGGCCCGCCAGGGCGTCGAGTCCCTGCTGAGCGGCCGGCAACAAGTCTTCGCCGCCTCGCTGCTGTCCAAGGCTTTCGGCCTGGCCAATCACGTCCTGCCCGACGCCGTCAAGGCCAGAGCCCACCGGATCCTCTCCACACCTGCCCGAACCGGCTCTCATTAGCCCCTGGTCGCGAGCGTCGACGACGTCGCGCAGAGGTCAGAGAAAGGCAGATCATCCCGTGAAGCGAATCCCTACCGCGGCGGGGACGGAGGCGCAGCAATCACCGCAGGCACTGGGGCGGGACCGACCGGCGGTGGAAGCCGCTCGGCACGCCCTGGTCACCGATGGCGTTCACCTGATGCCCGCCGCACTCACGACATCAGCTCTCGGTCTGGAGACAGCGGACTGGGATCGCTTCCGTCGACATTGGGAAGATCTGAGCACAGACGTCTACGCCGGCGCCCACGGAACATGCAGGCTGCGCCGTTACGGGCAGTTCTCGCTCACCGGCTCGAGCGAGCGGATCGGGCGGTTGCCGCAGAATACGTTCGTGCAGCCGGAGAACAGCAATCCGCTCTACATCGGCGTGGATCGCACTTTCGAGCCCCTGACCGAATCCTTCGTGGCCGACCCCGTGTTCCTGGCGGTGCTGCGACTGCTCGCACGGATGGCGACGGCATTGGACGCCCCGGCGCGATGGAGCGCGAAGGTACATCCCTTCCGTGTGATCGCATCGGCGGACGCGAACGGTCTGCCCACACCGGAAGGCCGCCACCGCGACGGCGTCACACTCGTCTCTTCGCTTCTGGTCGGCAGGCAGAACGCTGCCGGTGGCGCGAGTTCGGTATTCGATTCGAACGGAAGACGGCTGCTGCGAAGCACACTCGGCAGGCCGGGAGCGCTGCTGCTCGGCGACGACCGCCGCACCCTGCACAGTGTCTCGCCGGTACGTCCGGTCGACCGAAACCGCCCCGCCTATCGCGATGTTCTGGTGGTGACGTTCGCTCCGGGCTGAAGCGTCCGGCTCGATCCGGAGCGTCAGGGACGGAAACAGTTGATGCGCAGGGCGCTCGGACGCGAGCCGTCGACCGTGGCGTGGCCCGGTGCTGGAACCGGGCCACGCACAACGGTCACCCGAGCGGCAACTCCAGGCAGGAGGCCGCGCCGGCCGGTGAACTGATGGTGATCCGGGAGTCGATCGAATTGGCATTGGAATAGAGGAAGTCCATGCCGTCGATGACCAGCATCAATCGGTGGCCGTCCGGCACGTCGTAGGCGGCTGCCTGCAAGTCCCAAGCGACGGTGGCGGGCATGCCCGACTCGACTGTTTTCGGCTCGTGGGTGATGATTCTCGCCGAATCGTCCTCGTCGACATCGAGCAGGTAGGCCACCACCGTCGCGGCCTCGTCGGTACTGTCGATGGTCACCTGTAACCGCGGGATCCCGCGAATCTCCCGGGCTATCCCGCCGCGCGCCGCCAGCAGCGGCCCCGTCGACCACACCAGGGCATGGCTGCGATCGATCTCGTTGGTCCGGTAGATCTTGGGATTGCCCGCCCACTCTTCCTGGCCGGTGGCCATGAGCTTGTCCATCGCGAGGACCTGGGGCTCCTTGCCCACGGTGAAGCTGCGCTGCCAACCGGCCGTTCCCTCGGGCGTCAGTGCGCCGTCGCCGCCTTCACGCTCATCGGTCAGGATCAGCGTTTCGGTGTCGGTGGTGACGTCTGCCCACGAAGCCTTCTCCTCCCGCCGCGCCGGTTCGATGATCACGTTCTGGCCGTTCCCGGATGGGGTGGTCACGTAGGTGAACATGACCTGGTTGCTGATCTCCGGCCACGTGTCGACGCCGTTGTCCTCGCGTTTCAAGTAGTGATCGAGCCAGGCATACGCCTCGCGCAGCGGCTCGTTCGGTCCCGCTCCCGGCATGGGTGGAGCGATCAGCCCGGGGCCTTCCGGCGCCGCGTGATCGCCGATCCACATGTTCAGTCGCTTGGGCCGCGGCAGCTTCTCGAAGGTTTCCAGCACCTGGTTGACGGGGAAGAGCCCTTCGTGCCAGGTATTGGAGAAGAAGGTCGGGATCTCGCGGGAGCCGACATAGCTTTCCGGCGCGCGGTCGGTGCCCCAGTCGACGACCGGATCCATATCCGTGCCCTCCGCGAACTTCGCCAGGATCTCGAGCGTTTCCTCGTCGAACTTGTCCGCGGGGTCGCCGCCGGTCAGGGCGATCAGCGCGTCCACCGCCCGCAGGTGGCGAGTGTGGTTGTCGTACAGGCTGGTAGCGAGGTTTCCCCACGTGCTGAGTGCCACGACGACATCCACCCGGTCGTCGTGCGCGGCCACGAGCTGACTGATGCCCGAGCCGTAGGACTCGCCCATGAACGCGACGCCGCTGGGCGAGAGCTCGTCTATCGCGTATTCGAGCACCGCGGAGCCGTCCTCCCGATCCTTGGGACCAGCCACGTCGACGGTCCCTTCCGATGTGCCGAACCACGGCAGGTTGGTACCCGGCAGCGCGGTCCAGCCGATGCCGCGTGGCGTGTAGGCCAGCACGTGGTAGCCCTTCACCGCGAGCGTGAGGTAAGCGTATTCGAACAACGGCCAACCCACGGGTGTCCATCCGGCGGGAAAGACCACCAGCGGGCAAGATCGGGTGCTGGTCTGCCGCAGCATGTGCGCCGACAGCCCGATCCCGCCCGGCGCCTCGATGCGCGGGAACGTCGGGACGGCGACGTTCAGCGCCCGGCTCACCAAGTCGGCCACATCATCGGGCACCAGCCCGTCGCCGCTACGCTCGCGCAGCGCAGCCACCAGGTTCGACGCGAACTGCACTGCTTCCGGGCGGACCTGCCCCCGCGCGTCCCAAGCCCCCTCGACCGCGATTCGGGCGAGCTGTTCGGACGTGGTCCCGACGATCGGATCTCCCTGTGACATCGGCGTCATCGATCCTTCCTGCCAGTTTCTGCGGAACTGCGGACCGCAGCAGCTTGACATGACAGGCGATAGGCTGTCCTAGATTTCGATGATGTGTTCTCCGTTCGCAACAGGCCCTGACCAGCGGAAACGCGGGGGCGGAGGCCCACATTGGCGGCGTTCGCGGCCGTAACGTCATCGCGAGCGGCGTTCGAGGAAGCTCGAACGCCGACTCGTGCCGGTCTCCCGACGCGGCAACCGGCACCCTACGGAGACTCGGCGTCGATCCGGCCTCCGATCGCGGTCCGGAACAAGACCTCGGCCCCCGGCACGGGTTGCCGCGTCGGGCCGCACTCACCCCCGTTCGTCACCGAGCTTGACCGGCAGGGACAGCGGGCCGATGGTGAAGAAGGACGGCGAATACGGGATGTTCTCCGGATCGATGGCGAGTGCGAGGTTCGGCAGCCGTCGATAGAGCGAGGCGAGCGCGAGCCGTCCCTCCAAGCGGGCCAGCCCCGCCCCGATGCAGTACCGCGGTCCATGGCCGAACCCGAGATGTCCGCCGTGCTGCTTGCGGGTGATGTCGAACTCGTTCGCCGTCTCGCCGTACTGGGCCGGGTCGATCCCGCATGCCTGGTAGGCCACGCCGACCGCCTTGCCCTCGGGAATGGTCACGCCCGCCACGGTGACTTCCGTCAGCGTGAACCGCCAACTCGTCATCATCACCGAATGGCGGTAGCGCACAGTCTCTTCCACCACATCGGCCCAGCGGTCCTCGGCCTTCGCCAGCGCGAGCTGATCGGGATGCCGCGACAGCGCCAGAATGGCGTATCCGAGCATGTGCACCGTGGTCTCGTGGCCGGCCACCAACATGATCCACAGGACGGCGACCAGCTCTTCGGCCGTGAGCTTGTCCCCCTCGTCGCGGGCTTGCACCAGGCCCGTGGTCAGGTCGTCCCCGGGCTCCCGCTGCTTGCGGTCCGCCAGTTCGTACAGGTACAGCATGAGGGCGTTCTGCGTCGCGAACGCCTCCTCGGGCGGAGTGGTGTGCGCCAGAAGGGTCGCGGTCCAGCGCCGCAGCCGATCCCGCTCCGGTTCCGGCACTCCGAACAGTTCACAGATCACCGCCATCGGCAGGGCTTCGGTGAAGGTGGGCACCAGGTCGACACCGTCGCCTGCCGCCACCACCTCGTCCAGCAATCGGTCGATGATCTGTTGGACGCGCGGCTCCAGAGCCTGCACCCGGCCCGGGGTGAACGCCTTGCTGATCAGGCCGCGAAGCCGACGATGGTCGTCGCCGTCCTTGGTGGACAGGTGATCGCCCTGCACGATGGCACGCAAGGGCCAGTCCTCGGGAATCGAACCGTCGTACAGGGCAGGCCAGTGCTTCGGATCGCGGGCGAAGGTCTTGTTGTCCCCGGCGAGGATCTCGCGCACCGCGTCGTGGGTGAGCGCCAGGTAGGCGGGCACGCCACCGGGGAACTCCACCTCGACCACCGGCGCGATCTCCCGGAGCCGGATACAGGTGTCCAGCAGATCCTCGTTCGCCGCGGGGAATGCGGGCAGGCTGGTTGTCATCGGTTTCCCTTCTGCGCGTGAGCCCTTCAGCCGTCGTAGCGACGGTCGTGCACGAGTATCACGGCGAGTCCGCCCGACGAACCGGTCAACGGACGGATCCTGCCTCCAACCGGAAGCCGAACGTCGCAAAACGAAATTTCGGGCACTGCCGGACCGCCCGCGGCAGCGGTCGGGTGGCGGCGTTCCGGCGGTCCGGGCGGACAATCAGCACGCCGGTCGACTGTTGGCGAAGGAGGACGAGTTCGTGATCCGAGTCGCCGGGAAGGCACTTGCCGGGGCCGGGTCGAAGGTGGGGCGTCGGGGGGCGGGCGAGGTCGGCGTGGCGAAGTCGGCGTTTCGCGAGGACACTGAGGACGTAACGCCCACCTCGTCCCCAGGAGCACATGCGATGGCAACCAACGGGCCTTTCGGCATCGATCCGGAAGATTTCGAACGCGCCCTGCGTGGGGCGGGCACCGAGCTCCGCGACCTGCTCGGAAAAGCCGGCGTATATCTGGATCGCGTAGATCAAGCGAGCCTCGGTTCACTGGCGTCGCTGTTCGGTCAGTTCGTTCAACCGGAACGGCCACGTCCACCGGAAGCCGAGGGCGAGACCACCGGGGAGACCGGCAGCGGGGTGTGGGCGATCTACAGCATCGATGACCTCGGCGAGGCCCGGGTCGACCAGGTCTTCCCCAGCGAACTCGAAGCCTTGCGCGCGCATCGCGACAACACCGATGCGCGCCGTCGGGTGCGGTTCCTGCCCTATGGGGTTCCGGCGAGCGTGCTGGACGCGCCCTGACGGCGCCGACGCTCCCACGAGTAGCAGCCGGAGACAGAGCTGCCGTATCGGTACCGCGACGAACTGTCCGAACGAGGCGCTAGACGCTCGCCGACGGCTTCATCTGGGCGACGATCGCGGCTCCCATCCACCGGCGTAGGTATCGTCGCAGGTCGTCCTCGCCGCGTGGCGGGTTGCCCGGAGAGATGAAGAAGGACTGCATCGTCCGGAGCACGTATTCGACGAGTTCGTGCAGCGACTCGTCGTCGTATCCGTAACGCTCCCAATCGACGTCGAAGCGCTTGATCATCGTCATCCCGAACGCTCGCGCTTCTTCGGAGGTGAGGCTTTCGGGGTGAACGTTCGAGTACGTGCTCGACAGCAAGATGCCGAGGTGGGGCGTTCGCCGTACCTCGGCCAGCGTGTAGACGACTGCCTCGGTCATCGCTTCCACGGCGTCTTCGATACCGCTGACCTGCTGCGTCAGCCGATCGAGGAAACCGTCGACCGACGCGATCGCCGCGGCCGTCATCAGCGCGTCCGCACTCGGGAAGTATCGGTAGACCGTCTGACGGATGACACCGAGCGACTCCGCGACGTCGGCGATGCTGATCTCCGCACCCGTGCGCCCGATCAGATCGACTGCGGCGGCGACGATTCGGCGAGAAGCTTCCTCGTCGTCTTTCGGCGGACTCCCGCCCCACCCGCGCCTTCGTGCCACTGCCCGCTTCCTCGACTCGAAGCCTGTCGCTTGCGAACCCCCTGAATGGAAAGCCTGCCGACCATCCGGATCAGAGATCGACCGTATCACAGGGTGGCCCCCTCCCCCGGCCCGGTGTTCGAGCGTCCGATTGTCATCATACACAATAGCCATTTTGTGTATGATCACCGAAACAACATGGCTCGCGGCATCGGAGCGATGCCCCCGGGCCGGTGCATTTCGAAAGACGAGGTACAGCCAGTGACCGATCTTCAAGTCCGGAAGATGCGCTTCGCATTCGCCGACTACGACGTGCCCTTCTTGTGGAACGAGGAGAATCCGGCCTTCTCGTCCATGGCCAACGCGGTGTCTTTCCTGGCGATCGGCTTCGAGAAGATGATCGTCAACATGATTCGCGAGGCCATGCCGCTGATCACCGATCCAGCGGTCGCTGAGGAAGCCGACGCGTTCGTACGCCAGGAAGGGCAGCATTCCACCGCCCACCGCCAACATGCCAACGGCCTCATCAGGCGCTACCCGGGGCTACAGGAGACACTCAACGAAGTGATCGCGGAATTCGATCGCCTCACCGTGAACACTTCGGTCGAATACCGGCTCGCCTACACCGCCGACCTGGAGGCGACCTTCACCCCGGTGTTCAAACTGATGCTCGACAACGACGACACGCTGTTCCGGCCGGGAGACGACCGGGTAGCCTCCCTTTTCATCTGGCACTTCGTCGAAGAAGTCGAGCATCGAAGTTCCGCATTGATCATCTTCGATTCGGTCGTCGGAAGCGACGTATACCGGATGCGCATGGCTCCGTCGATCTTCCGTCACGTGATGAAGGTGATCCGGTTGGCCTGCGCCGGCTTCAATGAGCATGTCCCGCTGGAGGATCGGAAGATCGACGCATTGTCGATGTTCGCGTCCTATCGGCGTATGCAGAAGCTGCGTAAGTGGTTGCCGTTCCTTCATGCCGAGGACAACGGACCGATGCCCCGCGCGTTCGACCATCTTCCGCTCCGCGAGCAACTCGTCGCGTTGGCGGGCGTCATTCGCAGTCAGCTGCCGAAGCACAACCCGGACCACGAGAAGCTGCCCGCACTGGCCGGTGTGTGGTTCGAGCGCTACGACGCCGGCTACGACGTGTCGCACTGGTACACCGCTGACACGGTCGCAGGATAGGAGTGGACCGATGGCTGACCTTTGCGCGCCCACCTTCGACCAACTCGCGACGGAACTCGGCTTCGCCTGCGCGGAGGTAGGCGGACTGGTCGAGGTGCGAAATCCTTTCGCGCTGGAGAACTGGACGCTGCCCGTACTCGAGTTCACGATCGTCCTGGGGGCGATACTCGCGCTGATCTACGCGATCGTGCGTTTGCGCCGCCACGGCGATCCCACCAACTTGGTGCTCTGGTTCGGCGCGACCGCATACCTGTTCATCATCGAACCACCCTTGTACTTCCCGGCGGCCTTCGGTATCGATGCGCATGTCGACACGATGTTCGCGCACAACTTGTTCACCGTGGAATTTCTGTGGGGCCGATTACCGCTCTACATCATCGCGATCTATCCGTTCATGGCCACACTGGCCTTCGAAATAGTCAGGATGCTCGGAGTCTTCCGGCGGTACGGGGTACTCGCGGGATCGGTGGGCGTGGGCTTCGTCCACCATGCCTTCTATGAGATCTTCGACCATCTCGGACCGCAGCTGCGGTGGTGGGAATGGTCGATCGACAACCCGATCAATCAGCCGATGTTCGATTCGGTGCCACTTCCGAGCGTCGTGGTATTCGCGGCTTTATGGCCGATGTCTCTGGCGTTCTGTGTCCAGTTGTTCGTCGGCCGCCACGTCGATCGAGGGCAATCCTTCTCCGGGCCGCAATTGGTCTGGCGCACGGTCGTCATCGGCATACTCGCCTCGTTGGGCACGGCGGTGTTGCCGATCCCCGCGACGGTGTTGGGGATGGGAAGTACCACGGTGCGCGGATTCCTCTACGCGACCGAACTGGTGATCGTCACCATTGTCGCCGTCGTGATCCTCACCCGCCAGTGGCTGCGGCTGCGGCGAGCCTCTGCGGAGAGCGCGCCCTACACCAACGCCTTCGTCCGGATCTACAGCGTGGTGTACCTGGGCGTCATGGCATTCCTCTGGGTGACCGCGTTGCCCGACTTCTTCGGCGCCGTCGACGGCGTGACGAGTGAAGGCGACCCCATCGGGAATCTCTGGTACACCCTGGCGTGCTTCGTCGTCGCCATTCTCTGCGTGATCGCCGTGTTCACCGTGCCCCACCGGAAAGCGCAGGAAATCAGCGCTCCCTCTGTTGCCGAAGATGCCGTTACTCGCACGGCATAGCGGCGGACAGCCGAGGCTGCGGGCGGCGGGCGTCGCAGGGCGTCTGCCGCCCGCCCGGCCGGGGGTGTGACGCCGGGCTCGCCGGGATTTTCCGAGCCTGCGCGCGGGTTGTACCAGGGGCCGATATGAGGAGGTCATGTGACACGGGAGTACAACCGGAATCCCGCGGCGATCGCCGCCCTGTCCCCTGAGCAGTACCACGTCACTCAGGAGAACGGGACCGAGCGGGCGTTCACGGGCGAGTACTGGGACAACCACGAGCCGGGTATCTATGTGGATGTGGTGTCCGGTGAGCCGTTGTTCGCCTCGGTCGACAAGTTCGACAGCGGATCGGGATGGCCGAGTTTCACCAAGCCGATCGACGCCGGGAACGTGGTCGAGAAGCGGGACTTCAGTCATCTGATGGTCCGCACGGAGGTGCGTTCGACGCACGGCGACAGCCATCTCGGGCATGTGTTCACCGACGGCCCCCGCGAGGCGGGCGGCTTGCGGTACTGCATCAATTCGAAAGCGCTGCGTTTCATCCACCTCGACGATCTCGAGGCGGAAGGCTACGGACAGTACAGGACTCTCTTCGCGAAGGAGAAGGCGTGACCGACACGCGCAAGGCGATTCTGGCCGGTGGATGCTTCTGGGGTATGCAGGACTTGATCCGCAAGCAGCCGGGAGTGGTGTCGACGCGCGTCGGCTACACCGGTGGACGCAACGAGCACCCCACGTATCGCAATCACCCGGGCCATGCGGAGGCCGTGGAGATCGTCTACGACCCGGCCCGGACGGACTACCGGAATTTGCTGGAATTCTTCTTCCAGATCCACGACCCGACGACCAAGGACCGCCAGGGCAACGACATCGGCAGCAGCTACCGGTCGGCGATCTTCTATCTCGATGACGACCAGAAGCGCACCGCCCTGGACACCATCGCCGATGTGGAGGCCTCGGGGCTGTGGCCCGGAAAGGTGGTCACCGAGGTGACCCCGGCGAGCGCGTTCTGGGAGGCCGAGCCCGAGCATCAGGACTACCTGCTGCGCTACCCCGACGGCTACACCTGCCACTTCCCCCGGCCGGGGTGGAAGCTGCCGAAACGGCAGACCACCGCGCAGTAGGACAGGACGCCTCGGCGGGAGCTCACGTGAGCTCCCGCCGAGGTGCTCGACGGAAAGCTGTGACCTCATGGACTCCGGTCCTACCGCACACCGATCACTGCGACGGCCTTTGGAACGGGCCGGATAGAGGTCGTGACCGGCCGGGGTGACGGAAGGCTTTGCGATGGAAGCCTTCTCGATTCCCGGGCCTCCCCGCCGTGGGGACGGAGCACGATCGGGGTGCTTATATGATCGTCGACGCCTGGATGGCCTGACATTCATGCCAGTCGACCCGAGGTGGACGTATATGAAGCACAGTGGCGCAAAGGTTCTCGACGTGCTCGGTAGCCGTCGGATGGCGGTGGCGACGCTGGCCACCATCACCGGCTTCTACTATCTGTTCGTCGCCTTCACCAATTGCGTGGACACCGACACCAACCGCAACGGTGTGGCCGCTGTACTGTCGATGAAATCGACGATCCACACTCCGGGAACGGATTGGCGGGCGATCACCGACAGCAATGTCGCGCTCGTCGCCTACATTCTGATCGTGATCTGGGAATTCCTGATCGCCTTCGTGCTGCTTTCCGGCGCGGCTGTGTGGGTCCGGGTGCTGACCGGGCGGCCGCGCCGGCTCCGAGCCGGACTCGACGTGGCGGTGAAACTGTCGAGCCTGGGTTGGACCATGGCGATGCTGCTGTTCGCAGGCGGTTTCTTGACCGTCGCGGGCGAATGGTTCCGTATGTGGGCCAACGACGACGTCAACGCCTCCTCGGCTGCGCTGCAGAACTTCCTGATCGCCGCCGTGGGCCTGATTCTCGTTCACTTGCCGGAGTCTCCGGCCTCGCAGTATTCCGCCGTACCTGGAACGAGCTCGGCGCAGCCTGATTCACGCGGAACAGTCGAAGTAGCCGAATCCGCCCGGGAGTGAGACCAGCGGAGGCGGGATGCCCGACGCGAACGTCAGCGACCGTTGCGATCGAGGTCGTTCAACTGCTTCTGGAGACGTTCGAGCGCCGCGCGGATTTCGTCGATCTGCGCGTTGAGTTCGGCGATCTTCGCTTGATCCGCAGGCGGTGGCGGTTGCGCTGACGGTTGTGGCGACGGCTGCGGCGCCGGTTGCTGGCCCGGTGGCAGCGGAGCCCCGGGACCGCCACCGGGTGGGGTGGCGAGCCGGCCGGTCCCTGAACCGAATACTTGGTCGAGCGCCTCGGCCAGGGTCGGCGCGTATCCCACCAGCACGCCGCCGGTGCCCGGTTCACGGTAGCTGACGAGCACCCGCGCCAGCTGCGGGAATGTCGACGCGTTCGGTGCCGTCGAAATCCGTTCGGTGAACAACGGTTCGACGTAGAGCACGCCGCCGTCGGCGATCGGCAGGGTGAGCAGGTTGCCGTACTGGATCCGGTTCGAGCGCTCGAGCAGCGTTCGCTCGGATGCCACTCTGGTGTCGGAGATCATCGAGTTCTGGATCTGTTGCGGCCCTTGGGTGAGCGTGTCGGTCGGCAGCTGCAAGACGCTGATCTTGCCGTAGCTCTCGGGATCGGAGTGCGCGGAGACGTAGGCGGAGAGGAATTCCCTGTTGTACCCCACCATCGCGCTCGCCAGCCGGAACGACGGCTCGGCGGTGTCGGTGTCGCCGATCAGGACATAGAACGGAGCCTGGTGCGGGTTGGTCTCCACGGTGGGATCGCTCGGCACCGACCAGAACGCGTTGGTGGTGAAGAATTCGCGCGGTTCGTCGACGTGGTATTTGGCCAGCATCTCGCGTTGGATCGTGAACAAGTCCTCGGGGTACCGGAAGTGCGCGCGCAGTTCCGGCGTGATCGACTCCTCGGGTTCGACGGTGCCGGGGAATACCTTCATCCACGCCGCGAGCACCGGATCCTGCCGGTCGACCTGGTAGAGAGTGACCGTGCCGTCGTATGCGTCGACGGTGGCCTTGATGGAGTTGCGCACGTAGGACACCTGTCGCGGTGATCCTCGGCGGGCGTCCTCGCCCGGCTCGAGAGCTTCCAGGGAGCTGCCCTTGGCGTAGGGGTAACCGTCGACCGCGGTGTAGGCGTCGACGATCCAGACGATGCGGCCGTCCACGACCGCCGGGTAGGGATTGTTGTCGGTGGTCAACCACGGCGCGACGAGCTCGACGCGATGGCGAGGATCGCGATTGAAGATGATCTTCGACTCAGGACCGATGGCCTTGGAGAAAATGATGTTGCGTTCGGCGTAGGTGGCCGCGAACGCGAGGCGATCGAGCCAGTTCCCGATGGGGACACCGCCTGATCCGGTGTAGGTGTACTTGGTGGTGTCGGTGTCGTACTCGCGGGGCTCGCTGCCGCCGCCGACGATGGCATAGTCCGGGCTGGCATGGGCGATCACTTCGCCGTAGTACACGCGGGGCTGATCCACCCGGATCACCTGCTGCCCGGATGCCTGGGAAGCGATATCGCCGACCGCGTAGATCGGGTATCCGCTGTTGCTGCTGGCAGCGTCGCCCGCGGCCTCGCGGACCGCCGCGTTGACCCGGTTGGCAGGTGCGGCGACGAACCCGTTCCCGTGGGTGTAGACGGTGTGCCGATTGACCCAATGGCGCTGATTGCCGCTCAGCGCGCTCGGCGTCAGCTCGCGCGCTGCGACCACGTAGTCGCGTAGTTCCCCACCGACGCGGTACCGATCAAGGTCCAGATGTGGTGGGAAGCTGTAGAAGTTCTTCAGCTGCTGTTGCTGGGTGAAGGTTCGCGACAGCACGTTCGGATCCAGCAGGCGTACATCGGCGATCGTGGTCACGTCCGCGGGCACCTCGGACGGCGGCTTGCTGCCGACACCGGAATAGGCCTGGTAATCGACCCGATCGCTGCCTATTCCGTACGCCTGCCGAGTAGCCGCGATGTTGCGTTCGATATAGACGCGCTCCATGTCGGCGGCGTTCGGGCGGACGGAGAACTGCTCGACGGCCAGCGGCCAGACCGCTCCGACGAGAATCGAGGACAACAACAGCAGCGCGGCGGCCATCGCCGGAATGCGCAGGTCGCGCACCACGACGGCGGCGAAGATCGCCACGGCGCAGATGACGGCGATCGCGAAGAGAATCAGGCGGGCGGGCAGCACGGCATTGATATCCGTGTAGCCCGGCCCCGCGAAGGTGGGCTCCTTGCTGCTGCTCGAGAGCAGCGAGTACCGGTCGAGCCAGTAGGCGGCGGCCTTCAAGACGATGAACGCACCAGCGAGCACCGCGAGCTGGACGCGCGCCGCATGCGTCAGGCCGCGGGATTTTCCGGACAGCCGCAGTCCTCCGAGCAGGTAGTGCGTCGCGAGTCCGGCGAAGAAGGCGAGTACGACGGCGACGAACAGCCAGTTGACGACGAGACGGTAGAACGGCAGGTCGAACACGAAGAACCCGACGTCGTGGCCGAACTGGGGATCCGACACACCGAAGGAGCCGCCGTGGAGGAACAGTTGAACTGTCATCCAGCTCGATTGCGCTATGAGGCCGCAGAGCAGACCGAGCGTCGCGGCGATGCCGAGCCCGAACCGCGACGGCCGCCGCAGCACCATCGCCCGATACGGCCGGAGGCTGTCGTCCTGCCCCGCATCGGGGACGAAGAGCGGACGGAACCGGAAGGCGAGCCACATCGAAGCGAAGAGGACGCCACCGATGATCAGGCCGACCACGACGAACAGCGACAAGCGCGTGAACAGCGCGGTGAGCCAGACGCCTCGGAATCCGACTTCACCGAACCACAACCAGCTGACATAGCCTCTGATCAGGCGGGGAATGATCAACAGCGACACAACGAACACCGTGGCGGCGATCACCAGCAATCGAGTGCTGCGATGCAACCGCCGCGGGCTGGGGCCGTCGCGTGCGCTCATCTCCCACTCCTGTGGCTGCGTCCGGCCGAACGAGGTATGGCCGACGCGAACCACCGAGTTCGAGTCTACCGGCGTGGATCGAGGCGTCGTGCTCGAACGAACAGCGTGCACCGGCGGCGTGGGCACGGGTGGCCGACTACGTGATCTCCGGACCCTGGAGTCCCACCTACCTGCCGCTACGCACGGGTGTCAGCGCTCGGAGTCCCCGGAGCGTTCGATCAGCTCCCACAAGTACGCCACGTGGTCGGCCATGTCCACGCCCGGGTCGTAGAGCCACTGCGTCTGCAGGCCGTCGAGCAGGGCCGACGTGATGACGGCGAATCGGTCCGGATCGATGTCACGGGGAAGGCGACCCGATTCGCGGAGTTCGGCGACGGTGCGGGTGAGCGCCTCGCGGACAGTGCGGTAGCGGTCGCGGAAGTAGTCGGTCCGGTCGCCTCGGTGACCTTGACCGACGGCCCGCACGGTGTGCGCAGACAGCCGGGGGCGACCGACCACCTCGGGCTGGCCGAGAGCCTGCCCGCCACCTGCTTCCCGCCCGCGGTCGGGCTCGCGCAGAGCTGGGACACCGAGCTGGTGCGGCGGGTGGGCGCGGCGCTCGGCCGGGAGGCCCGCGCATTGGGCGTGGACGTGCTGCTCGGGCCGGGAGTCAATATCAAGCGGGATCCGCGCGGCGGGCGCAATTTCGAGTACTACTCCGAGGATCCGCTACTCACCGGCCTGCTCGGCGCGGCATGGGTGACGGGCCTGCAGAGCACCGGGGTGGGCGCTTCCCTCGAGCATTTCGCCGCCAACAACGCCGAGCACGATCGGATGCGCGCGAGTTCCGACATCGACCCGCGCCCGCTGCGCGAGATCTACCTGCGCGCGTTCGCCCACATCGTGCGCACCGCTCGGCCGTGGACGGTGATGTGCTCCTACAACCGCGTCAACGGCGTGCACGCGGCGCAGAACCGCTGGCTGCTCACCGACGTGCTGCGTGACGAGTGGGGATTCGACGGTGCGGTGGTCTCCGACTGGGGCGCGGTGGCCGACCGGCCCGCCTCGGTGGCGGCCGGGCTCGATCTGGAGATGCCCGGCGGCAGCGGCGTCTCCGACGAGCAGGTGGTGGCGGCGGTGGCCGCGGGCACGCTGGACGCGGCGGCCGTCGACAGGGCTGCGCGGAACGTGGCGACGCTGGCGGCGAGGGTAGTGGCCGGACGCGAACTCGCCGATGCCGCCGATACCGCCGACGAGCACCATCGGCTGGCCCGCGAGGTCGCCGCGCGCTGCGTCGTCCTGTTGCGGAACGAGCGTGACCTCCTGCCACTCACGCCAGGGCGCTCACTCGCGGTGATCGGCGAGTTCGCGGTGGAACCCCGGTACCAGGGTGGCGGCAGCTCGCATGTGAACCCGACCCGGCTCGATGTGCCGCTCGAGGAGATCCGCGCGCTCGCGGGCTCTGCACAGGTCTCCTACAGCCGGGGTTTCACCACGGCCGACCCGGACGCGGACAACGTCGCGCTGCGGGCGGAAGCCGTCGGCGCCGCCGCGAACGCGGACGTGGCTGTGTTGTTCCTCGGCTTGGCCGACACGCAGGAATCCGAGGGATTCGACCGTGAACACCTCGAGCTGCCCTCCGATCAGCTGGATCTGCTGGAGGCGGTGGTGCGAGCGCAACCGGACACGGTGGTGGTGCTCGCGCACGGCGGAGTGGTGCGGCTGGCCCCGGTGGCCGCACTGGCGCCCGCGATCCTGGACGGCGGGTTACTCGGCCAGGCCGGCGGCGGCGCACTCGCCGACGTGCTGTTCGGTGTGGTGAATCCATCGGGGCGGCTCGCGGAAACGGTGCCGGTTCGGTTGCAGGACACACCGGCCTACCTGAACTTCCCGGGCGAGAACTCGCACGTGCGCTACGGCGAGGGACTGTATGTGGGCTACCGCTGGTACGACAGCCGGGATATGGAGGTGTCCTTCCCGTTCGGGCACGGCCTGTCCTACACCACCTTCGATTACTCCGAGCCGGCACTCGCGGCGGACGAAGCGGGAATCACGGTGCGCGTCCTGGTCACGAATACCGGTTCCCGCGCAGGCCGCGACGTGGTGCAGGTGTACACGGCGGCGCCCGGATCCTCCGTCACGCGTCCGGCCCGCGAGTTGAAGGGGTTCGCCGTCACCGCCGACCTGGAACCCGGGGCGGGCGAGGAGGTTGCCATCCTGCTCCCGCGAGACGAACTCGCCTATTGGGAGACTCGCGTCGACCGCTGGATCGTGGAGACCGGTACCTACCAGGTGTGGGCAGGCGCTTCCAGCCGGGACTTGCGCGTCACCGGGCGGGTGGACCTCACCGGAGACGAACTGCGGATCCCCATCACGGCGGAGTCGACCCTGGGAGAGGCGCTGGCCGATCCGACGGCGGCGGCAGCGCTGGCCGAAGTGTTCGGCGGTATGTCCGAGAGTATGGGTGAAGGGACCGCGCTCGGCATGGACATGATGCGCATGATCGCCTCCATCCCGCTGAACCGCCTGACCGGCTTCGGCGTCGACCCGGAAAAGCTCGACACACTCCTGGACGCCGTGGACGACTGATCACCGGACCCTTCATCGGGCGGCGGGCACCCGCACGACCGGTGCGCTGTCGGCGGGCGCTGCCGCGCGGTGCAGTCCCCGGTGGTCGTAGACATAGGTGGCGATGGCACCGAGGAGCAAGCCGATTCCGAGGCCGAGCAACGTCATCCACAATCCGAGGCCGAAACCGGCTTCGGCGCGGGCGTCGAAGAACAAGATGGCGCGCACGGCCAGATAGATCTGGTGCATCGGTTCGAAGGCGGCCAGGTTCGCGATATAGGTGGGCGTCGCTTCCAGCGGAACCGTGGCGGCCGACGACGGCAGGCCGAGGACGACGAACAGGATCAAGTTGACCAGCAATCCGGCGGTGCCGAAAGTGGCCAGGACGGCCAGCGCGGTCACACCGACGGCGACGATGGCCAGTGTTCCGTAGAGCCACAGCAGCAGCGCGCTGCCCAGCGGAACACCCAGCGCCGCGGCCACGGCGAGGAATATCCCGGACAGAATCGGCGCCGCGGTCACGAGAACCGCCCACTTCACGAGCAGCGTATGGAAGCGGGAGATCCCGGTGGCCGGCGGTTGGACGAACCACGGGCCGTATTCGGTCGGAGTGAAACCGAGGACCGAATCGACGAGTGTGTGGATGATCATGGCGCCGGTGAAGCCCGCCAGCAACACGATCAACGTATAGAAGAACGCGACCAGGCCCTGCCCGGCGGCATCGTCCATCGGGCGATACGGCGCGGTGACGATCTGCACGGGATCGGTGAGCATCAGGCGGGCGGCGCCACTGAGCTCGACCGGCGCACCGGGCCCCTCGGCTAGGGCGGAATTCACCTGGTCGGTCAAGTTCTTGCCGACGGTCTCGTCCACCTGGGCCAGCGCACGGTCGGCGATGCGTTGCATGATGCCGGTTGTGTAGGGCCCGACCCGGGGGTTGGTGTGGATCGTGATCACCGGGCGCTCGATCTCACCGGGGACCACTGCGGCCGCGCCGAGAATCGCCAGCCGCTTGGTGAAGTCGGACGGGATGACGATGGCGCCGTAGACCTCGCCGTACTGCAACTGCTTGCGCGCCTCGGCGATGCCGACGACGCGCAGATCGACCTTCTCCGCCGGGATGCCCGCGACCAGCGCGTCGGTGACCTGGGCCCCGATATCGGCGGGCTTGCCGTCCAGCGTGTCGCCCACGTCCTGGTTGACCAGCGCTACCGGGAAATCGTGCAGGTTCTTCTCGGTATTGCCCGCGTAGCCGAGGTACATGGTGGCGAGCAGCGCCGCGAAGACCATCAGCACCGCGATCGGGGCGGTGAAGGTCCGAACCGTCATGAAAAGCAAATGTAGTCACCGCCTACAAAGTAGGCAATGCCTACATTTTGTTATCCTGCTGACACCATGGCGATCTCCCGAAGCCGGTCCTACCACCACGGCGACCTACGAGCCGAACTGCTGCAGCGCGCCGAGGCGACGCTGCGCGAGTCCGGTGTCGACGGCCTGTCGCTGCGCGGGCTGGCTCGTGACGTCGGTGTCAGTCACGCCGCCCCGACCCGGCATTTCAAGGACAAACAGGCACTGCTGGACGCTATCGCGGTGTCCGGTTTCGAACGACTCGCCGCGGCCCTGGAGCAGACCGCGGCCGCGAGTTCGATCGACGGGCACATCCGCGCGCTGGCCCGGACCTATTTCCACTTCGCGACCGAGAACCCGGCGCTCATCGCTCTGATGTTCGCGCGCAGGCACAGCCCTGCGGCAGGCGATGCGATGTCCCAGGCGGTGGACGCCGCGTTCGCGATTCCGGTCACGCGCATCGCCGAAGCGCAGAAGCTGGGCGAAGTGATCGCCGGCGACCCGCGGCGCATCGCACTGTCCGCGGTCGCCGCGCTCCAGGGCCTGGCCACCTTCGTCGGCTCGGGCGTGATCGCCGCGGACACCGCCGACGAACTGCTCGACGAGACCACCACGCACATGATCGAAGGCCTGCGCCCCAGACCGTAACGGCGCGAATACCCTCGATCAGTACGCGATGAACAGGATTTCGTCGCGCGAATACTCGTGCCCGGGATGGTTCTGGGCGAGGTGGGTTTGCGTCTTCTCCACGAGATCGTCCTCGTCGGTTCCGACGATCGATTCTCCGCACGGGCAGTTCAGATTTCGCTTCATCAGCGTCCTTCCTTCTCGAATCGACAGTCTAGGACGATCGAGGCGATCCGGACGGCCGGGTCAGCCACGAGACCATTCGTGGCCCCAGTAACTGTCGGCGGTGATCTCCTCGGCGCTGTAGACGGATTCGTCGACCAGGGCACCCTCGGTGCCGTATTCGAGATCCCAGCCGCCGGGAGTGCGGACGTAGAAGGAGATCATCTTGTCGTTGGTGTGCCTGCCGAGAGTCGACGACAACGGGTAGCCCGCGCCCATGACGCGGTCGAGAGCCCGGCCGACGGCGTCGAGCTCGTCGACCTCGACCATGATGTGCACCAGCCCCGGACCGTCGGGACGAGTGCCCGGGATCAGCGCGAGGCTGTGGTGACGCCGATTCACACCCAGGAATCGAACGCGAATCGGCCATACGCCGGGTGGGGTCGGCACTCGGAACGAGCCACGCGGCAGGAATCCGAGCACCTCGCAGTAGAAGCGGTTCGCCTCCGCGAGATCGGGCACCGGCAGCACTACGTGACCGAGTCCCAGCCCTTCGGTGACGAAGCGATTGCCGTGCACGGTGACGACCGGGCTGTGGTCGAGCACCGGGCCGTGGAAGACCTCGATGGTGAACCCCGCGGGATCGGTGAAAGTGAACGCTTCCTCCACGCGCAGTGCGTCGATCTTCTCTCGGTCGAGCGGTGCGACAGTGACGCCCGCTCGCTCCACTGTGTCCCGCACCCGGGCCAGCGCGCGATAGTCGCGCACCTCCCAGCCGACAGCCAGCACCCGGTCCTGATCCGCCGGAACGAGTTCGAAGCGATAAGCGTGCTCGTCCATGCGCAAGTACACGCTGTCGGGATTCGGTCCGGTGGCCTCGGCGAAGCCCATCACGTCGAAGGCGAAGGCGCGCCAAGCCGCCACATCGGTAATGGCGACTCGGACGTAGCCGAGCGAGGCGATGTCAGCCATTGTTCGTCGTACTCCTCAGGAATAGGTGACGTGCACCGTGTCGGTGACCGGGACCGCCTGGCATGCCAGCACGTAACCCTCGGCCAGATCGGCGTCGTCGAGAACTTCGTTGCGCCGCATACGCACCTGGCCCGCGACGAGCCGGCAGGTGCAGGCGCTGCATGCGCCCTCGCGGCAGGAGTAGGGGGCCGCCAGGCCGCCCGCCAGCAGGACGTCGAGCAGAACCTGGTGGCGCGGCCACGGCATCCGGCGTGTCCGGCCGTCGAGTTCGACTTCGACCACGGCGCAGTCGACGGAGTCGGCGGGGGCGGCGGTATCGGCTCGGAACGGATCGCCGTTCAGCGACGCGAATCGCTCCACGTGCACACGTCGGCGATCGGCGCCCGGCCCGATCAGCGCGGCGGAGACGGCGTCCATGAAGGGGCCGGGACCGCAGACGAATGCCTCGCGGTGCGACCACGGCCCCGCCAGCGCGGCGAGTTGCGCGCCGGTGGGCAGCCCTTGCACCGTCTCCAGCCAGTGCACCACGAGCAGGCGGCCGGGATGCCGGGCGGCGAGGTCGGCGAGCTCGGCGGCGAAGATCACCGAGTGTTCGTCACGATTGGCATAGATCAGCGTGCAGTGACCGGACCCGACCGCCAGTGCCGATTTCAGGATCGACAGCACGGGGGTGATTCCGCTGCCCGCCGCGAACAACAGCATGTCAACGTCGAGCGACGCGGGGGTGAAGACACCCGCGGGCGGCAGCGCGTCGACATCCATGCCCTCGACGGCGTTGTCGCACAACCAGTTCGACCCGTAGCCTTCCGGCGTCCGTTTGACCGTGATCTTCAACGGACCGTCCTCGTGCGGCGCACTCGACAGCGAGTAACACCGGCTCACCGAGCCGGTCAGCTCGCTGGGTATCCGCAGGGTCAGGAATTGGCCCGGGCGATAGTCGATCGGCTTCGACCGCGCTGTGGCGGGACTCAACTCCAGCGATACCGCATCGTGGGTTTCCTGGATCACCCGCGTCACCCGCAGGGTGAGGATTCCGCCGGGGTTCTCGGCGTCGTCGGGGATATCGGCTCGCGTCGGCGGCCGCGTGGCAGCGTCGGCCCGAATCACTGTCGTGTCTCCTCTGCGATCGTCCACGGCTGCCGCGCGCTCCGCGCTCACGGCACGTCCCGGTCACGGGTGGTGACGTCGATGAGACCGCCTGTCACGGCCGCATCAATGCTGTCGCGCAGGGCGACGCAGGTCCGCACCCGCGTGCTTGTTGCGGCGAACTCGGCGCACTCCGCCACCGCGACCGCGCTCCACTGCACGCTGGTGTGCTGCGGGCTGAACTTCTCGACTCGCACGCACGTCCCGCAGCTGCGGCAGGTGATCTCTTCCATAGCGGTCCGCTCAGGCTCCGGCGGTGGCGCGCTGCGCGGCGAGGTTCCCGGCGACTTCCGCCTCCCACGCCGTGACTGCCCGGGTGGTGTCGACTTCGAACTCGAAGCGGTCGGTCATCTTCGGGTCGATCTCGTCCACGTCGGTGTAGAACTGCTCGTACCAGCGGCGCAGCTGGTAGACGGGCCCGTCTTCCTCGCACAGCAGCGGATTGTCGATGCGGGTCTTGCGCTTCCAGATCGCGGCATCCTGTTCGAAGCCCCGGCCGAGACCCCCGGCGAACTTCGCCGCGATCTCCTCGGCCTGCTCCGCGGGCACACCGTGGGGCTTCTTCACGATCGCGCCGTACTGCAGCACGAATCTCGTGGGTGACACCGGATAGTGGCAGTTGATGAGGATGCCCTCGACCGTCAGGCCCGCGCTCTCGCTGCGCAGGTGGTCGATCATGTAGGAAGGGCCGTGGTATGAGGCGTCCGAGTACAGGACATTTCTGCCGCCCAACGCCTTCGCGGTCTCCCCCATCATGTCCTCGCGCGACACCGAGGTCATGTATTGACTGGCGATGTGACCTTCGAAAACGTTCTTGAAGTAGGTGGGGAATCCGAAGTGCACGTAGAAGAAGTGGGCCATGTCCACCACGTTGTCGATGACCTCGCGGCAGTTGGCCCCGTCGATCGCCATGGTGTTCCAGGTCCAGTCGGTCCACTCGTCGCTGAACGCGCCTTCGATGCGCGGGATGGTGACCTGCTCCGGCGGCGGATTACCCTCCGGGTCGTTCCACACGAACAGCTGCTTGTTCTGCTCCAGCGTCGGCCATGCGCGAGTCCGCGCCCGGGGCGGGACCCGGCGGCCGTAGGGGATGCCGGTGCAGCGGCCGTCGCCACCCCATCGCCAGTCGTGGAACGGGCAGGCGATCGAGTCGCCCTCGATGCGGCCGTCACCCAGGTTCCCGCCCATGTGCCTGCAGTAGGCGTCCAGAATGACGAGCTCTCCGCCCGTACCCGCGAATACCACCAGTTCGGTGCCGAAGATCTCGACGGTGTGCGGTTTCCCGTCCCGGAAGTCCGCCGCGAGCCCCAGGCAGTGCCAGCCGCGCGCGTAACGGGCGGGCGGAGCGCCCGCGTCGATCACTCGCACCTCGGTGTCGGTAGTCATCGGTTCCTCCACAATTCGCGCACGTTTGTCACCTCGATATTTCGGTTCGGCATGCGAGTGCGGAAATGTGGAGTCCCACTGGCCGGGAGGCGTTCAGGCCACATCGAGCCGACCGAACGCGGAGCGGTAGAACAGCAGCGGCGGGGCCTCGCGATGCTCCGACAGTGCGGTGACGCGCGCGATCACGATGGTGTGGTCCCCCCCGTCGACTTCCCGCTCGAGTTCGCAATCGAGCCACGCCATCGTCCCGGCCAGCCGCGGCGAGCCGTTCGGCGAGGGCTCCCAGTCGACTCCCGCGAACTTGTCGGTGCCGCTGCGCGCCAGTTGCCCGCAGATCTCCTGCTGGTCGTGGGCGAGGATGTTGACGCAGAACCGGCCCACCTCGCGCAGGCGCGGCCAGGACGTGGACGTGCGCGCCGGGCAGAAGCAGACGGCGGGCGGCTCCAGCGAGAGCGCCGAGAACGACTGGCAGGTGAAGCCGACCGGCCCGTCCTGCGCTCGCGCGGTGATCACGGTGACGCCCGTGCAGAAACGCCCCAGCACGGTTTTGAAGTCGCGCACGTTCAGCGGGGATCCGTCCGTCTCCAGCACCGGTTCCATCTGGCCTCCTATTTCGATCAGGCATATACCTGACAGCTATGACAGCAGGCGCCGCCCGAGGAGCGTCAAGATCGGAGTCCGGTCACCGAGATCCAGATCCGTAGAAGCTACGTAGTTCTCCCGATTCGGCCCGGTCGCGCACCCGTCAGTGTGATGGGAGACACAAGCGATCGAGCAGCTGTTGCTCGGTCGACGCAGACGAATGTGACCGACGGAGGTTCCGATGACCGTCACGCTGCTACCCGAGGCGCAGCCGCGCGCCCACCGCGCTCGCCCCAAGGCGACCGAAGCAGGCTCCGCCGAGGTGCCCGTGTCGATGATCGAACGGATGACCCTGATCCTCGACGCGTTCGACGCCGCCACCCCTTCGCTGACACTGCTCGGCCTGGTGGAACGCACCGGCCTGCCGCGCTCGACAGTGCATCGGATCCTCGACCAGATGATCCGGCTGCGCTGGCTGGCCCACACCTCCGGCGGGTACCGGCTCGGCATGCGCACCTTGGAACTGGGCGGGCTCACCGCCGACCACAACGAGATCCGCGACGTCGTCAGTCCACTGCTGCACGAGTTGTGTCAGCGCACCGGCATGGTCGGACATCTCGCGGTACTCGATGGACGCGAGGTCGTGTACCTGGACAAGGCCGGTGGCCGCTTGGCCGCGATGCTGCCGACCCGCCTCGGCGGCCGCATGCCCGCGCACTGCACCGCGCTCGGAAAGGCGATGCTGGCGGCCCTGGAGCCGAGTATCGCCGAAGCCGCGTTCCACTCCCGGCTGCCGCGGTTGACGCCCAAGACCATCACCGAGCCGGACGCCCTGCATCGCACCCTGGCCCAGATCCGGTCGCGCCAAGGCATCGCGCTGGACCGCGAGGAATCCATGGACGGAATCGCCTGCGTCGCAGCGCCGTTGCGCGGTCGAGGCACCGCCCCCGCGGCGCTGTCGCTGTCCGGGCGGGCCGAGGCGATGAGTTTCGACAAACTGGCGCGGGTCCTGCTCGAAATCTCCCACGAGGCCGGCCGGACGCTGTTCCCGCGCCGGGCGCGCTGGCGATAGTCCGAATCCGGATATGCCTGGGCGGTACATTCCGACGATGACCGATGGCGTCACACCCGCGGTGCCCGACCTGCCGACCACCGCGTGGGCCGTGCTCGGAATGCTCTCGCACGCCGACGAACTCTCCGGCTACGACCTGAAGAAGTGGGCCGACTGGAGCTTGCAGTTCTTCTACTGGAGCCCGTCGTTCAGCCAGATCTACGCCGAACTCAAACGCCTGGAGAAACACGGCTACGCCACCTCCCGCACGGTCGTGCAGGAGGACGGTGTGCGCGGCAAGCGGATGTACTCTATCACGCCGGAAGGCCGTGGGGCCGCGACGAACTGGGTCAATCACGCGCCCGTCGAGGCGCCGGTGCTCAAGCACAGCGTGATGCTGCGGGCGTGGCTGGGCAACCTCGCCGAGCCCCACCGCATGCGCGAGATCCTGACCGAGCATGCGGCCTACGCCGAGAAGATGCGGCAGCGCGCCGAGGCCGACGCCCACGGCGCGGAGGCGAACCCAGACTGGGTCTACCCGCAACTGGTGCTGCGCTGGTGCGTGCGGCACTACGAGGCCGAGCGCGATTTCGCCGAGGAGCTGCTCGCGGACATCGATCGCCTCACTGAGTGAGACGCCGACTGGTTGTTGTCGCCCCGGCATATTTCGATCAGGCATATGGAGGTGGCGGACGATGACCGGTGAACTGGACTCGGTGCCTGCCGCAGTAGCGGCGATCGCGAGCGGAGGCATGGCGCTCGTCGTGGACGACGAGGACCGCGAGAACGAAGGGGACCTGGTGCTCGCCGCGGCGAAGGCGACCGCGGCGAACATCGGATTCCTGGTACGGCACACCAGCGGCGTGTTGTGCGTGCCCATGACAGGAGACGACCTGGACCGGCTCGAACTGCCGCCGATGACGGCGGTCAACCAGGACCCGAAGGGCACCGCGTACACGGTCTCGGTGGACGCCGCGGCGGGTGTCGGCACCGGCATTTCGGCCGCCGACCGCGCGCACACGATGCGCCTGCTCGCCGATCCCGCCACCACACCCCGGGATCTCACCCGCCCCGGGCACGTGTTCCCGTTGCGGGCCCACCCGCTCGGCGTGCTGGGCCGACAGGGGCATACCGAGGCCGCCGTCGACCTGGTACGAATGGCGGGTCTGCGCCCCGCCGCCGTCATCGCGGAGGTGGTAGGCGACGACGGGTCGATGGCGCGGCTTCCCGAACTGTCGACCATGGCCCGGGTGCACGGAATCCCGATCATCTCGATCGCCGACCTGATCGCCTGCCGCCACCGGCTCGAGTCGGGCGTTGTCCGGGTCGTCGAAACCCGGCTGCCCACCCGTTTCGGCGAGTTCCGGGTGATCGGTTACCGGGACACAGCCGACGGCGCCGAACATCTCGCGCTGGTGTTCGGCGAGCCCGGCGAACACGACGTGCTCACGCGCGTGCACTCCGAATGTCTCACCGGTGACGCGTTCGGATCGCTGCGCTGCGACTGCGGTGAGCAGTTGGACGACGCGCTGCGAGCCGTCGCCGAGGAGGGCCGCGGCGTCGTGGTGTACCTGCGCGGACAGGAGGGACGCGGCGTCGGACTGCTGAACAAGCTGCGCGCCTACGAGCTGCAGGACGAGGGCGCCGACACGGTCGAGGCGAACCTGCGGCTCGGGCTGCCCGTCGACGCCCGCCGCTACGGCGCCGCGGCGCGGATGCTGGCCGACCTGGGCGTGCGGTCGGTCCGATTGCTCAGCAACAATCCCGCCAAACAGGCCGACTTGACCACGTACGGCATCGTCGTCGAACGGCGCATTCCACTGCAGATCAGGGCGACCGAGCACAATGTGCGTTATCTTCGCGCCAAACGTGACCGTATGCGCCATCAGTTGACCGAGGTCGACGCCGCTGTCGCCATCCGGTGAACGGCGGCGATCCGGTCCCTCCCGCGCCGGCGGCTCTGCCCGTCTCCGCACATCGGCGCGAGCGCCGGGCACGCCCGGCACAGTGGAATTTGCCCAGAACGCTCGTGCACGCGAGACGGGATACCTAGGGTTGACACCCATGGCGCGGCGTCCGATCGGCAATCTCCCTGCCGAGGTCACCAGTTTCGTCGGGCGCCGGGAAGAACTCGCCGCCGCGAAGAGACTGCTGCCCACGACACGGCTGCTGACGCTGCTCGGGCCGGGGGGCGTCGGCAAGACACGGCTGTCCCGCCAAGTCGGCGCCGCGGTCGCGCGCGCGTTCCCCGACGGGGTCTGGCTGGTCGAACTGGCCGACGTGCACGACCCCGATCTGGTGACGGTGACGGTCGCGGAGGCGCTGGCGCTGCGGGACGACACGGCGGCGCCGCTGCCGCGGCTGACCGGGTTCCTCGCCGACAAACGATTGCTGTTGATCCTGGACAACTGCGAGCACCTGATCGAGGCCTGCGCGGAACTGGCAGGCAGGCTAGTGGCCACCACCGCCGACGTGCGGGTGCTGGCGACCAGCCGGGAGGTGTTGGGCGTGCAGGGGGAACAGGTCATGCCCCTCGCGCCCCTGCCGCTACCGGAGGACGAGACCGCAGACAGCGATGCGATGCGGCTGCTCGCCGAGCGAGCGGGTGCCGCCGATCCGCGCTTCGCCGCCACGCCCGCGAACCGCGGCGCACTGGCCGCGATCTGCCGCAGGCTCGACGGTATTCCGCTCGCGCTGGAATTGGCCGCGTTGCGGTTTCGCATGTTCACGCCCGAACAAGTTCTCGCCCGGCTCGACGACACTATGGGCCTGCTCAGCGCGGGACCGCGTCTCGCGCCGGAACGGCAGCAGACCATCGAAGGCGCGATCCGCTGGAGCTACGATCTGTGCACCCCGGCCGAGCAGCGACTGTGGGAACAGCTGTCGATATTCTCCGGCGGCTTCGACATCGACGCCGCCGAAGCCGTGTGCGTGGTGGAGGAGCCCGGCCCGCGGACGCTCTTCGACGCGCTGCGGGGCTTGGTCGACAAATCGGTGCTGAGCCTGCGCTACGACGGCGACATCGGCCGATACGCGATGCTGGAGCCGATCCGGCAGTTCGCCCACGACCGGCTGGCCGAACGGGGTGAGGAGCCCGCGGTACGGTCACGCCACCGCGACCACTACCGGCGGCTGGCGCTGCGCGGCCGAACCGCGTATTGGAGTTCCGACGATGTGGCCTGGTTCCGCGAACTGAATCGCGAGCACGCGAATCTACGCGCGGCTCTCCAGTTCGATCTCGCGGGCACACCGGAGTCTGCGCTCGAGATGGCCGCGGTGCTGCGGCCGTTCTGGGAACACAACCGCTTCCTCACCGAGGGCTATCGCTGGCTGACCGACGCGCTGGCCAAGTCCGGCGAACCGACGCGGCCGCGTGCACGCGCGCTCTCCGCGGCGGCTTCGCTCGCGGCGCTGCTGTCCGATCGCGGGTCCGCTCACCAGTTGGTGGACGAATGCGTCGCTCTGGCATGGAAACTCGACGCCCCCGACATCCTCGCCGAGGCCGTGCTCGATTCGGCGCTGCTGACCTTCAACGACGGCGACACCGCCCGTGCCCTCGAATCGGCGGAGACGGCGGCGCATCTCGCGGCGGAATGCGGCCATCACGCGATCGAGATGGACAGCCTCGCTTTCGCTTTCGTGTGCGCGCTGGTGCTCGCCGACGCGCGCTCCACCGTATTCGCCGAGCGGCTGCTCGAGGTCGCCACCGAACGGGGACCGCATCTGCTCGGCGGCCTGGCGCAGTGGTCGATGGGCTTGGATCACTGGCGGCGCGGCGATCAGGATGCCGCGACCGGGTATCTCGCCCGGTCCATCGAGATGTTCAGCCAGTTCGACCGATGCGTGTGGCTGGCCTCCGCATTCGAGGGGCTGGCCTGGACGGCCGTCGCGCGCGCCGATTTCGAACGAGCCGCGCGCCTGCTGGGCGCCGCGGAGATCCTCGCGCGCAGCACGGTACGGCTGGCACACGCCATCACCGGCGTACTGGGCGACAAGATGCGCGGCCGGACCCGGGAAGCCCTGGGCGAGCGCGTGTTCCAAGAGGTGTTCGACAGCGGCGCCGCGCTGTCGCTGGGCGAGGCGATCGACTACGCGCTGGGCCGCGCGCCCGCCGCGGCGCCGTCGCCGCGCCCCGCTTCGGCCGCGTCCGAGGCGGCGGATGTCCTCACTCGACGGGAGAAGGACGTCGCCAGGCTGGTGGCAGCCGGCCACAGCAACAAGCGCATCGCCGCCGAGCTGGTGATTTCGGTTCGCACGGCCGAGACCCACGTCGAGCACATCCTCACCAAGCTGGGCTTCACCTCCCGCACTCAGATCGCGGGGTGGGTTCGCGATCACGGCGTGTGATCGACGCGGGCCGTTGGCGGCGATCAAAGACCGGCGGTGAGGAAATCGATGACGGCGCGTTCGAACGCCGATTTGCGCTCGATCTGCACCCAGTGCCCACAGCTGGCGAAAACGCGCAGGTCGGCATTCGGGATCTGGCGTGACGGCAGCAACGACGCCTCGACCGGCGTCACCCGGTCGTCGCGACCCCACAGGATCTGGGTATCCGCGCGCAGGCCGCGCAGCCGCGCCCACAGCGGGACCGGTTCGGCGAGAGCGGGATCGGCGAAGGTCGCGTAGGCATCACGCAGCGCCGCGATGGCGGCCGGGTCCGAGGCCGCGGCCGACCGGGCGTCGATCAGCTCCCGGGTGAGGGTCGCCGGGTTCGACACCATCGTGCGCAGCCAGGGCAGCAGGCGCTCCCGAGTCGGGTCGGCGATGAACTCCAGCAACCGCGTGATGCCGTCGGACGGTTCCGGCCCGAGCACATTCACCCCGACGCCCCCTGGCGCCATCAGCACGAGCCGCTCGACCCGGTCGGGATGTTCCAGCGCCAGCAATGTGGCGACCGCACCGCCCATCGAATTGCCCAGCAGGTGTACGCGTTCCAAATGGAGGTCGTCGAGGAGTCCGAGCACCGCGTCGGCGGAGACGCGCAGATAGTTGCGTTCGTACACTTCCGGGCGACCACTGGCGCCGAAGCCCGGCTGATCCACGATCAAGCAGCGGAAGCGCTCGGCCAGCACCGGCAGATTCGCGCCGAAGTTCGCCCAGCCCGAGACCCCCGGCCCGGAGCCGTGCAGCAGGACAAGCGGCGCACCCGACCCCGCCTCGTGGTAGCGCGATCTCAGCCCACCCGTCACGCTCCAGCGCGTGGTGTTCTCGGCGGTGAGCGTCATCAGATCATCCGGTCCGTCACCGGCAGCCCGAAGGCGTTGCGGCCGTATAGCACCAACGCGCGCTCGACGTCGTTGATGACGTGCACGCTCCCGGCGTGCGCGTCGCGCCAGTGCCGCTCCATCGGATTCGGTTTGCGGATCGAGTGACCACCGGAATTGTCGAACAGCAGGTCGATCGCCTCGAGCGCACGTTCGGTGCCGCGCACCTGGTCGCGGCGACTGCGTACCCGCAACTCGAACGGAATCTCCTCACCTGCCTCGGCATAGCGCAGCTGTTCGCCGATATTGCGCTCCATCTGCAGGACGGCCGCGTCGATCTCGGAGGCGGCGCGAGCGACCCGGACGTGGGCGAACGGATCCTCGGCCGCTTTCTGCCCGCCGTAGGAGATCCGCACCCGCTCGCGCATACGCTCGATGTGCGCTTCGTAAGCGCCCTGGGCGGCGCCGATGATGGGTGCGGTGATGGTGTTGGAGAACACCGAGCCGAACGAGATCCGGTACAGCGGTGCGGTATTGACCTCCTGGCCGGGTCCGCGCAGCGCCGCCTGCTCGCTGGCGCGGTAGGTCCGGTGGACGGGGACGAACGCGCTCTCGATGACGATGTCGTTGCTGCCGGTGCCCGACAACCCCGACACGTGCCAGACGTCCTCGATGCGGTAGTCGGTGCGCGGAACCAGAACGGTCAGGTACTCCGCTCCCCCTTCCCCGTCCGGCACGACCGCGCCGAGGAATGCCCAGCGGGCGTGATCGCAGCCGGAGGAGAAGCTCCAGCGACCGCTGATCCGGAATCCGCCCTCGACGGGCGTGAGCTTGCCGGTCGGCGCGTACGACGACGAGACAAGCGTGTCCGGATCGGCGCTCCACACGTCCTCCTGCGCCCGCAGGGGGAACAGCGCCAGTTGCCACGGATGCGCGCCCAGCACCGACGAGACCCACGCGGTGGACGGGCATGCGGTGGCGATGGCACGGACTACTTCGTAGAACGCGACGGGTGAGGATTCGTCGCCGCCGAAGCGGGACGGTTGCAGCATGCGGAACACCCCGGCCTCGGTCAGCTGCCGAATGCTCTGCTCGGGCACTCTGCGCTGCTGGTCGGTCTCGGCGGCTCGCTCTCGGATCGCGGGCAGCAGATCCCGTACCCGATCGAGCACCTTGTTGGTCATATCCGGTAGTCCTCCTCGTAGTGCGCCTCTCGACGCTAGGCCGGTGCGGTGCCGTCGGATCCGATCCATCCCGATCACCGGAATCCAGCTCCGGGTCAGCTGGTGTGGGCTGCGGCCGCACCGGCGCGACGGCCGAAGAAGGTGCCGTCGCCGAGCGACGTGCCACTGATGTAGCCCTCGCCGTGCAGGTTGCTCGCGGCACGGCCCGCGGCGAACAGTCCGGGGACCGGAGTGCCGTCTTGATCGAGCACGGCGCCGTCGAGCGAGGTGTGCAGACCACCGAGGGTGAACACGGACGCGCCGGTCCCGCGACGATCACCGGACTCCGACGGTGGCCGTACCCCCGCCCGCACGTCGATCGCGGCCAGCGGTGGTGTGAGAGGCCGCACCCACCGGGGCGCTTTCCCGAATTCGGGATCCGCGCCGGCCGCGGCGAAGGTGTTGTATCGACGGACGGTGTCGGCAAGCGCGGCCGCCGGTACGCCCATCAGGTCGGCGAGTCGCTCGGCGGTCTCCGCGACATGGGTCGGCCGCACACCCCACCGCTGTTGTTCGGGTACTTCCTCGTAAGCCTGTTCGTCGAGCACGACCCACGTCGCCATGCCCTGCCGGAACAATGCCGCCTGGCCGATCCGGCCGGGATAGGTGTCTTCGTTGATGAACCGCTGCCCGTGCCCGTTCACCACCATGCCGCGCGCGGCGAGGCCGGGAATGAGCGAGATGCCGACCTGCCCCGAGGACATGTGCCGCACGGCCGCGCCGATCGCCTGCGCCATCCGGATCCCGCTGCCGTCGTCGGTGCCCGCGCTGACCTTGGTGTGTCCCAGCAGTTTCGGCGCGTGCGCGGCGAGCATGATGTCGTTGTCGACGAATCCGCCGGTGGTCAGTACGACGCCGCGGCGGGCCCGGATGGTCAGCTCCGTACCGTAGCGCCGAGCCACCACTCCGGCGACAGCGCCGTCGCCCGCGACGATCAGGCAGGTCGCCCGGGTGTCGAAAAGCGCTGTCGCACCGGCGGATCGGGCGGCTCCGGCAAGACGGTCCATGAGCAGCTTGCCGCCGAAGTCGGCGGTGGCCGGGCGATGGCCGCGGGGCGCGGGTGTGGCGAGCTCGCAGAACGGCCTGCTGTTCTCCCCGAGCCACATGAGACCGTCGTCGGTGGGCGGCACCCAGGCCGGCGCATCCCACAGCGTGGGTTCGAACGGCACGCCACGGTCGGCGAGCCAATGGAAATGCGCCACGCTGTCCTCGCTGTAGCGAGCGATCTTGTCCGTGTCGGCGCCCGGGCCGAGCGCGGCGGACAGGAACGCGGCCATGGCCGCGGGATCGTCGTCGAATCCGCAGGCCCGCTGGATCGGTGTGCCGCCGCCGAGGTAGATCTCCCCGCCCGACAGGGCCGACGCGCCACCGGGACCGCTCATCCGGTCCAGCACCAGCACCCGGGCGCCGGCGGTCGCCGCCTCGAACGCCGCGGCGGCCCCGGCACAACCGTAACCGGCCACCAGCACATCGGTCTCGATGTCATAGGTGCGCACTTCGGCGGCATCCCGGGGCGCGACCGCGTTCCGACCACTCATGTGGTCGACCTTTCCGCTTCGCTCGCCGTAGCCGCTCGCCCATCTTGCTGAGCGACCCCCCCGGTCCCGTTCATCGGGACTGTGGACCGTCGCGGCGGCACCGGATGGCGATGGTGTGTGAACGGCGTCACGTCTGCGTGGGACGCCAGCGAGGAGGAGGAATTCATGCGGGTCCTGGTCACCGGAGTCTCCGCTCCGACCGGTCGCGCGGTGGCGCGCACGCTGCTGGCCGCCGGCCATGATGTGGTCGGGCTGGACCGTGCGCGGCACCGGTACGTCGACCCTCGGGTCCGGGTGATCACCGGAGACCCGGCTGGGCCTGCGATCTGCGCACAGGCCGTCGCCGGCTGCGCGACGGTGGTGCATCTCGGCGGTTCGCTCGCCGCGATCGCGAGTGCGGCCGGAGGAGCCGGAGCGCGGCTCGTGATCCCGGTCGTCGCGGGTGCGGATCCGGTCGCCGTGGATGCCGTGCGGTCCAGCGGAGCGCAAGCCCTCATCGTGCGCACCGCCCCGGTCGGGGGCAGGCGGGTCGACCGCGAGAACTGGCGCATTCTGTCGCCGCTGCTGCATTCTCGCCGCACGGGCGGCTTTCAGCTGCTGCATCACGACGACCTCGAACGTTTCCTGGTGGTGGCTGCGGGATCGGCGCGCACCGGCGTCGTCGACCTGGCGGCGTCCGGCGTGGTTTCGGGCGACGACGCGCGCAGCATCCGCGAGGCCGCGGGCACCCGGATCTTCTCGTGGGCGTCCCGTACCCGGTCGGCGCCACCGGAGCTGAACGCCGACGCGGCTCGCGATGATTGGGGATTCCGCTGCGGCTGGAGCGCGTCGGAAGTGGCTGCCGACATCGTTCGCGGGCTGGCCGGACGCAAGTACAGCGGTGGCGACTTCATCACTCAGCCTGGCGCCATTCCTCTGCCCGGGTATGTGATACCCGCCCGCGCAACCACGTCGGACGGCCACGCCCTGGTGTCGGTGGCACCGAAGGGCCTCGAAGGCGAGTTCGACGATCGGGTCGACCCGGCCTACCCGGTGCACACCGCGACGAATACCTCCGAGGCGCTGCCCGGACCACTCACACCGTTGACCGTCGATCTACAGGCGGGTGCGATCCGGCTGGCCAACGCCGCGATGGGCAGGATGATCGCGCTGGACGGAATAGCGCTCGAGCATTGGACCAGCCGGGTCACCACCGTGCTCGGCCACCACATCTACATCAACGCCTCCATCGGTGTGCTGGCCGCGGAGAACATGCCGGGGTGGGACGAGCAGAGCATCCGCCGGGACGTCTACGGCAACATTCCGGCCGAGATCTCGCTGACCCCGCACGGCAAGCCACCCACTCCGACCGGCTTCGCCAGTACCCGCGCCACCTGGCGAGCGGCGGGCCGGGTGCTGCGCACCGCGCTGCGGTATCGCGAGACCACCGACGGCATCAACGCCGCCGCCCACCGGGAAACCCTCAGCGCCGCGGCCATACGCGAGCTCACCGACGAGCAGCTGCACGCGCGAGCATTGCTGTGGCGGGACCGGCTGAACCAATCCTGGGCGGCGGCGTCCATCGGCGTGATGATGACCGGCGCGGCCACCGCCATCCACTCCCGCGGCAAGCAATCAGCGGTCGTACCGATCGATCCGGAGCGGTTGGAGTCGGCCAGGACCATGCTCGCCGTGGAACGGCTCGCCGGACTGTGCCGAACCGATACCGCACTGCACGACGCGGCACATAAGGGCGACGTCACGGCGGCGCGGGCGGCCTCACCGGCCTTCTCCGCCGCGCTGGACGAGGAGCTGGAACGGATCGGACATCGCGGGCCGGGCGAGTGCGAGCTGATCAACCCCACCTTCGGCGACCGGCCCGAGTTACTGGTGGTCGCCGCCGCCCGAGCCGCGGAGATGCCCGCGCCCGAACGGGAGCCGGTCGATGCGGCCGCCAGTCGCACCGCGCGCATGGCAGCCGGCGCGACGATGGCGCGCGAACGCGTCCGCGACGCCGTCGTCCGCTATACCCACTGCCTGCGCCTCGCCGTGCGCGAGCGAGCGGAACGGCTGATCCGGGCCGGTCGGCTACAGCGAGCCGAGGACGCGTGCTTCCTCACCCTCGACGAGATCCTGTGGGCGCCTGCCGACTCGACCGAGCGCGTCGCGCGACGGCGAGCGGAACTGACCCGGTTGCAGAGTGTGCGGATGCCGGACGTGATCGCGGGTGATTGGCAACCGCTACCGGACGCGAACGCTTTGGCCCCCGGAGAAAGCCTGACCGGGATCGGGGTGTGTCCCGGCGTCGTGGAGGGCACGGTCAAACGCGTGCTGTCCCTCGATGACGACATCGAGCCGGGCGACATCCTCGTGGCGTCGGTCACCGACACCGGGCACACCGCGATGTTCGCCTACGCCGCCGCGGTGGTCACCGACATCGGCGGCTCGGCTTCGCACGCCGCCATCGTGGCCCGGGAATTCGGCATCCCCTGTGTCGTCGACACCAAGTCCGCCAGCACCAGTCTCGCCAATGGGCAGCGGGTGCGCGTCGACGGGTCGGCGGGCACGGTCACCCTGCTCATCGACGCCTGAGCCGTGGCCGGGGTGAGGCACCCCGGCTCACCTGCCGGCTCGGCGCCGCCGGGCCGCGACCCAATGGAAGGAATGATCCAGTGACGATTTCGCGTGCTGTACGCGGTGCGGTGACCGGTGTCGCCGTGGCGTTGATCGCCGTGTTCCCGTCCACCGGTACCGCATTCGCGGGCCCGGGACTCGTACACACCGTGCACGACCGGTCCATGCAGCTGTCGACGGCGCCGAACGCCCGGGACATCGGCGACTATCCCACCCAGGGCAATGGCAAACTGCGCACGGGCGTCGTCTTCCGTACCGACGCCTTGGACAAGCTCACCGCCGCCGACCAGCAGAAGCTGGTGGCGTCGGGCATCACCGAGGTGATCGATTTCCGCAGCCCGGCCGAGTCGGGGGCGAACCCGGACAAGCTTCCGGCGTCGATTCCCGCGCTCGCGCGTCCGGTGTACGACCCGGGCAACGACTTCTACGTGATGGTGGGCAGAGCCGTGCAGGGCGGTCCGGCGGTGCAGCAGCAGATGTTCGGTGACGGCAAAGCCGTCGGCATCATGCGCGACTACTATCGCTGGCTCGTCACCGACGCCACGGCTCGCGCACAGTTCGCGACAGCCATCCGGGATATCGCGAACGCGAACGGACCGGTGCTGTTCCACTGCACCGCGGGCAAAGACCGCACCGGCTGGATGACCGCGATCCTGATGACCGCGCTCGGCGTTCCGAAGGGCCAGGTGTACAAGGATTATCTGGAATCGAACGACCACCTGGCCGCGAGCAACAAGGCGCTGATGGACGGACTGGTGGCCAAGGGGCTGGTCACCGATCCCGCGCTGTTCGAGCCGATCCTCGGCGTGCGCGCCGACTTCCTCGACGCCGCGTTCGATCAGGCTGGAACGTCGTTCGGGTCGTTCGACCGGTTCGTCTCCGACGGGCTCGGCGTCGACGGTGCGACACTCGAGGCGCTGAAGTCCGAACTGCTGTCGCGGTAGTCGCGAACGAGAGCGGGTCGGTGGATCATGATCCACCGACCCGCTCACTGGTGTCAGCCCACCGGATGTGCGGCCGTCCGATCGCGCTTGCCCGTCGACACTCGGCGCGGCGGCCTCGTGGCATCGCCCCCCGCTCACCGCACCGTCCGGAGTCGAGCGGTTATACCGGTGCGGCCAGCACTTCGCGCAGTCGTGCCAGCTCCGCGGTGGTCAGTCCGTTGGTCAGCAACCATTCGGCCGCGCCGCCGTGCCGGGCGGACAGATTCGCGAGAAAACGACGCATCACCTCGGCTTCCACACCGAGGATGCCGGTGCTGACCGGGGGCAGCCCGGCGTAGGACGCGAGCGCGTCGAGCCGGTCGCGGACTCGCTGCATGCGTTCACCGGTCAACGCGTAATCGGCGGCGATGGCCTCCGCGGGCACGCCGACCGCGTCCAGCAGCACCGCGGCGAGTACGCCGGTGCGGTCCTTGCCCGCGGCGCAATGGAACAGCACCGAATGGCGGCCGGCGTCGACGACGAGCCGCACGGCCGCCACGAGGGAGTCGACGCTGCCCGCCAGCAGCTTGTCGTAGAGGTCGACAAGATCGACCCGGCTGGCGTCGGGGACCAGATCCCTTGCCGCCAGCGAGGATCGCGGCGACTTGCGCACCGGCAGGCAGATCCGCCGGACGTCGGCGCCGGCGAGCAGTCCGTAGCCCTCCCGCCGCACTTCGTCGGGCAGCCGCAGATCGATCAGCGTGCGCAGACCGATCGGACCGAGCAGTTTCGCCAGATCGGATTCGGTGAGGTTCTGCGGGGTGCTGGAGCGGTAGACCACCCCGAAACGCGTTGTGCCACCGCCGCGCACGGGCAGTCCGCCCAGATCGCGGACGTTGTCGATCTGGGCGAACTCGACCCACCGGTTGTCCGGCACAGTGGATTCTCCCGCGGTGTCAGTGGGCACGGCCGGCCGCCGCCTCGTCGGCGCGGCTCAGGCCGCACAGTCCGATCAGGTCCTCGTGCAGCTCGAACCACACGGTGTGGTAACTGTCCAGCACGGGCCTGGCGACCCAGGATTGATCACCGGCCGCGATTCGCTCGATCGCACGCGCGAACCGGATGGGGTAGCCAGCCAGCCGCGGCGCGACGTCACCGATCCGTTCCAACAGTGGTCGCACGGCGCGATGCAGTTCGGTCAGCCGGGCCAGTACCGCACCGTCGTAATCGGCGTCGGCGTGATCGTTGACGGTGGCCGGATCTCTCATCTGCCAGGCGGTCACGATCTCTTTGAGAACGTCGTTATAACCACAGAATTCGGCATAGACGGCCGCGATCGCGGCCCGGTCGACCGCCTGTCGTTCCATTGCCAGCAGGCAGTCCAAGTGCTGTCTGCCTTCGGGTGTGAGGCGCACACCGATCGGCGTCGCGGCACACCAGCCCCTGGCCACCAACTCCGCGCATCGGGCGGCGACGACCTCGGCGGACGCACCGACGCCCGCGGCGAGCGCGTCGTGGGCGGCGCGGCCTTTGATGCCGATCAGGCGCAGCAGATCGAGGTCGGGAACCTCTGCCACCGCCGAAGGCGCCACGTCCACCGCTGCCGAGGCGTCGGTCCCACGCGCGTCCAGCCACGCCGACAACTCGTCGACGCCGGTGCCCGCCCAGCCTGCCAACCGGCCGACATCCGCGAGGGTGCTCGCGTCGACGGGTTTGCCTTCGACACGGCCCGGCCACACCGTGCCCGCGCCGCCGTCCACGGTCACCACTCGGCCGGCCAGCGCCGCGACGACACCGGGACCACAACCGACCACGCACGGTCGGCCGATCTCGCGGCTGACCAGCGCGGCGTGCGAGGTGACGCCGCCCAGCCCGGTGACGATCGCCCGGGCGGCGATCATGCCGTGCAGGTCGTCGGGGCTGGTGGTCGGGCGCACCAGGATGATGTCCTCACCGGCCTCCGCACGGCGCTCCGCCTCGTGCGGATCGCCGACGACCACGCCCGAGGCCAGTCCGGGACACGCGGATTCGCCGCGCGCCAGTGGCGTCCCGGTGTACTCCCCGGTCGCCGGACGCAGCACGGCCCGCACCTGGTCGGCCGTGACCCGGCGCAATGCCTCGTCCGTGCCGATCAATCCTTCCTCGGCCATCGTGACCGCGGCCCGCACGGCCGCCCGTGCCGACCGCTTGGCGGGGCGCGCCTGCAACAGCCACAGGGTGCCGGACTCGACGGTGAATTCGATGTCCTGGATATCGCGGCCGTCGCGTTCCAACAACTCGGCCGCCGCGACGAGCCGGCTGTGCACCTGCGGCAACAGGGTGGCCAGTTCGTCGAGCGGTCGTGGGGTGGTCCGGCCCGATACCACGTCCTCGCCTTGGCCGCCGACCAGCCATTCGCCGAACATCGCGCGTTCTCCCGTGTTCGGGTTGCGGCTGAACAGCACGCCGGTGCCGGAGTACTCGTCGAGGTTGCCGAAGACCATGGCCTGCACGGTCACCGCGGTGCCCAAGGTCGCGGGCACACCGCGATTGCGCCGATAGGTCTGCGCCCGGGGCGAATCCCAGGACCGGAAGACGGCGCTGATGGCCGCCCGCAACTGCTCCCACGGATCCTCCGGCACCGCACCGGCGGGAGCACCCAGCACGGTTTCGCGGTACTGCGTACGAAAGCGCTCCCTGGTATCCGCCGCATAGTCCGGGTTACCGGTCTCGGCCGCCAACGCTTGCGCGACGGGCTCGTTCATGCCGAGGTTCAGCACCGTGTCCATCATTCCCGGCATGCTCACCGCGGCGCCCGAACGCACCGACACCAACAGCGGACGGGCGCCTGCTCCGAAGGTTCGTCCGGTGCCGTGTTCCAGCGCGGCGATGCCCGCACGGATCGCATGCCAGGTGCCCTGGCCGATCACCCCGCGCGCCGAGAAGTCGGCCCACCCGTCGATGGTGATCACGAACGCGGGCGGCACGGGAAGACCGAGTGCGCGCATGCGGTTGACGCTCCATGCTTTGCCGCCGATGCGTTCCCTGGACAGCGAACAGGCGCCGTCGAGTTCGATGACCGGCGCCGCGCTCGCTGCCTCGTCGTTTCGCTCCACTAGCTCTGCTCCGGTGGTCATGTCACTCCTTAGCAATCACTGAACGGTCCGCGCCTGCGCGCGATTCGGATCTCGTCCGCCGGACCGTGTCCTGCCGGGCGCGAACCGCGGCGCGCACACTTGTCGCCCGATTCGAGCCTGCCGGGCTCGCTGCCGCCTGCCGTAGCCGTGGTCCCGCTGAGCAGGATGGACACCCGCGCCTGGCACCCGGGTGCGGCGATCCGCGTGAGGGGCCGAGCGGGCCGCAGGGAGGGAGGATTCCCGGTCAGCGGGATATTCGAGGCTGATCGCCACCGCTCGCCCAGCTGGTGCGCCACCATCGCCGCATGGATCGACGGCGCGAAGCGACCGGTGAGCTCGCGACGATCCCGGCGGTGTTGGCCGATCGGGCGCGGCGCGACGGCGCGCGCATCCGACATTCTGTTCACTTCCGGCACCACGGGTGCGCCGAAGGGTGTGCCCGCCACCCACCGGCAGACGATCGTGGCGTTCACCCGGTGGGCCGATGCCGTCACTCTCTGCGGCGACGACAGATATCTGCTGGTGAACCCGTTCTCCCACACCTTCGGCTACAAGGCGGGGGTCATCGCGTGCCTGCTGCGGGGCGCCACCATGGTGCCGGTGGGCCGCTTCGATCCGGAGCGGATCTGTGGCGTCATCGAGCGCGAGCGGATCACCGTGCTCACTGGTCCCCCTACGCTCTTCCACGATTTGCTCTCCGACGGCCGATCCATCACCCACGATCTGAGGTCACTGCGGCTGGCGGGTACGGGTGGTTCGAGCGTGCCGACCGGGCTGGTGGAACGCATCCGCCGTGATCTGGGCGTCGAAAAGGTCTTCACCGGCTACGGGCTGACCGAGTCGACCGGCATCGCGACGGTCTGCTCCCCCGATGCGCCGCCGAACCTGGTCGCGACAACGGTGGGAAGGGCCCTGCCGGGCGTGCGGGTGCGCGTCGTGGATGGATCCGGTCGGCCCGTGCCGGCCGGTGCGCCCGGCGAAGTCGTCGTTCGCGGTGCCAACGTCATGCACGGCTATCTCGATGATCCGCAGGCCACCATCGCGGCCGTGGATTCCGGCGGCTGGCTGCGCACCGGCGACATCGGCACCATGGACGCCGACGGCTACCTGCGCATCACCGACCGCCTCGCCGACATGTTCATCGTCGGTGGCTTCAACGCCTATCCCGCCGAGATCGAGCGAATCCTCCTCACACATCCGGCGATCCGTGCAGCGGCGGTGGTCGGCGTTCCCGATCCCCGGCTCGGCGAGGTGGGCTGCGCCTTCGTCGTCCGCACCGGTCCCGCGACCATCGCGGCGGCGGAGATCACCGGGTGGGCCCGCACGCGCATGGCCGGTTACAAGGTCCCGCGACGCATCGAGTTCGTGAAGTCCCTGCCCCGCGACGCCGGCGGAAAGGTTCTCAAACAGGTCCTTCGTGACCGCGCGGCGAGGCCGTTGTTCTAGGCGACTTCGTTCTTCATCTGAGCCGTGAGGATCTTCTGGTATCCGGCACCGAACAGCCTTGGCAGCCAGTCGATCACGCGCGCGTCCGTGCCGATCAAGATCTTCGCCTTGTTCTTGCGGATGCCGTCGACCATGACCCGCGCGGCGTGCTCGGGGGTGGTCTTGGCCAGGCGGTCGAAGTTGGCGGCCAAGGCGTCGCGATCACGATCGCCGCCCGCCCGCGCCTTCCAGGCGATCTCGGTCTTGATCATGCCGGGGTGCACGCTGCTGACGCCCACCGCGTGCCCGGCGATGTTCATCTCCTGCCGCAGCGCGTCGGTGAAAGCCCGGATCGCGAATTTCGTCGCGCTGTAGGCGCCCTGGCTGGGGCACGCGGCCAGGCCGAACATGCTCGACACGTTGGCGATGTGCCCGTCACCGGAGGCGATGACGTGGGGCAGGAACGCCTTGGTGCCGTGCGCGACGCCCCAGAAGTTGATGCCCACGATCCATTCGAAGTCCGCCCAGCTGAGTTCTTCCACGTTCGCGGTGAGCGAGACTCCGGCGTTGTTGACGACCAGGTTGACCCGGCCGAAGTCCTCGGCCACCTCGTCGGCGTGGCGGTAGACCGCGTCCCGGTCGGTCACGTCGAGTTCGTAGGCGCGGGCTTGCGCGCCCTCCGCCGCGCACAGCGCCGCGGTCTCGGCGACGTTGTCCGCGTGACGGCCCGAAAGCGCCAGACGGGCGCCGCGGCGGGCGAGCTCGACCGCCAATGCCCGGCCGATTCCGGCGCCCGCGCCGGTGATCACCGCGGTCCTGCCCTCGAAATTCTTCACGGGTTGATTCCTTGTCTCGATCGGCGGTCGGCCCGCCGGCTTGCCCTGCCGGGCGTTGTCACAGGGAGGTGTAGCCGCCGTCGGCCACGAATTCCGAGCCGGTGCTGAAGCTGGACTCGTCGCTGATCAGGAACAGCACCAGATTCGCCAGCTCTTCCGGGCGGCCGGGCCTGCGGATCGGCTGGTTGCCCGACATATCCTGCGAGCGCGCCGAATCGGCGGTCATCTCCGTGGCGACGACGCCGGGATGCACCGAGTTGACGCGAATGTCGTAGGCAGCGAACTCCTGCGCGGCGGTCTTGGTCATGCCGCGCACCGCCCACTTGGAGGCGGTGTAGCCGAGGATGCCGGAGAAGGCGATGATGCCGCCGATCGAGGAGATATTGACGATGGAGCCGCCTCCGGCCCGGCACATGGACCCCAGCACCGCCTTCATGCCGAGGAACACCCCGACCTGGTTGACGTCGATCACCTTGCGGAAGTCGGCTTCCGACAGCTTCTCGATCGGATCGACGTGCACGATGCCCGCGTTGTTGACCAGGCCCGAGACCGGCCCGAAGGCCTTTTCCGTATAGGCGACCACGTCGTTCCACGCCGCCTCGTCGGTGACGTCGAGCGGGAGGAAGGTCGCGGCGTCGCCGCCCAGCTCGGAAGCCAGCGCGGCACCTTCGTCCACCAGGACGTCGGTGATCACCACCGTGGCGCCTTCGGCAACCAGCCGCCGCGCGAAGGCCGCGCCCATCCCCCGGGCGCCGCCGGTCACGATGACGTTCCTGCCCTCGACCCGGCCCATCAGCCCTCTCCTTCAATGGATGTATCCGTCGACCGCGCGGTGCCGCCGGGCCGGCCGCCCGCGATGTGGTCGGCCGCGATGTAGCCGAAGACCATGGCGGGACCGATGGTCGCGCCCGCACCCGCGTAGTCGTTGCCCATCACCGAGGCCGAGTTGTTCCCCGCCGCGTACAGACGCGCGATCGGGCGATCGTCGGTGTCCAGGACGCGGGCGTGCTCGTCGGTGACCAAACCGCCCTTGGTGCCCAGGTCGCCCGGCACCATCTCGACCGCGTAGAAGGGACCCTGCTCGATCGGGGCGAGACAGGGATTGGGCCGCACGGTCGGGTCGCCGTAGTAGCGGTCGTAGGCGGAATCGCCACGCCGGAAGTCCTCGTCGCGACCTGCACGGGCGAAGCGGTTGAACCGCTGCACCGTCGCGGCCAGCGTCCCCGCGGGCACACCGATCTTCGTCGCGAGCTCGGCGAGGGTCCCGGCCTGGGAGATGATCCCCGCATCCAGGTACTTCCGGGGAAGAGGACGTTTGGGGAAGTTCCTCAGGAACAGATACCGGTCCCGGAAGCGCTGATCCATGATGAAATACGCCGGAATGTGCCCGCCGCCGTCCGCTTCCCGCTCGTACATCTTGTGCACCACGTTCACATACGGGGCCGACTCGTTGACGAATCGTTCACCGGCGTGGTTGACCATGATGCCGCCGGGCTGAGAACGCTCGGCCAGACAGAAGAACGGCGGACCGTCGGGATTGCGCACGGACGGGCCCCACCAGGCGTCGTCCATGAGATCGACCGCACCACCTACCTTCTGGCCCGCGACGATGCCCTCCCCGACATTCTCGGTGGCGCCGACAGTCCAGTCGGTGGACTGGGGACCGCTGATGTACTGCTTGCGCATCTCCAGGTTGTGCTCGAAGCCGCCGGCCGCCAGCACCACGCCGCGGCGCGCCTTGATCACCACCGGCCTCCCGTCGTGCTCGGCGCGCACGCCGACCACCGCATCACCCTCCGTGAGGAGTTCGGTCAGCGGCGTGTTCAGCCACACCGGCACCCCGGCGTCGCGCAGCGACAGCCACAGCCGGGCCGCGAGCGCCTTGCCGAGACTCAGCGGCAGCCGCCCCAGCAGCTTGTTGCGCACCGCCTGCGCACCGACCTTCATCGCGGTGCGCTTTCCTGCCCAGGTGCGGGCGATCATGTTCAGGTCGTGGAAGTCGCTGACGGTGAAAGCGATTCCTTTCGGGCCGGACATGGTCGGCTGGTTGATCTTGTGCAGATCGCCGCCGAGCAGCCGTCCGTCCAGCGGCGCGGGCTCGATGCTGCGTCCCTGGGCCGATCCACCGGGAAACTCCGGGTGATAATCGGAATAGCCACGGTCGTAGACGAATTCCCAATGCTTGCTCCGAGCGCCCAGGTAGCGCATCATCTCGGGCCCGCGATCGAGGAACGCCCGCTGCTTGGCCTCCGGAACCCGGTCGCCGACCACCGCTTTGAGATAGGTGCGGGCCAGCTCCGGACTGTCGGGCACCCCTTCGCGCCGCAGGACCGGGTTGTCGGGAATCCAGATACCGCCGCCCGAACGCGCGGTGGAACCGCCGAAGGATCGGCTCTTCTCGATCAGCGTCACCGACAGGCCGCGGTAGGCAGCGGTCAGGGCGGCGGTCATGCCCGCTGCGCCGGAACCGACGACCACCACGTCGAATTCGAATTCCTGAGTCATCGCGTCGCTTCCGTCAGTATCCGCAACCGGTGAGCATGCCGCCGTCGACGACGAATTCGCCTCCGGTGCAGTAGCTGGCCGCGTCCGAGGCCAGGAACACCGCCACACGGGAGACCTCGGCGGGCTGCCCCCAGCGCGGAATCGGCAAGCTCGCGAAGAAGTCGTCGCCGTCGACGCCCGATGCTCCGGACACCCCCGCGGTCATCGGCGTGGCGATGCCACCCGGGTGCAGCGAGTTGACCCGAATGCCCAAGTGGCCCAGCTCCCGGGCGGCCGACTTGGTGATGCCGCGGATCGCGAACTTGCTGGCGCTGTATGCCGAGAGACCGGCGGCGCCGACGAATCCTTCCACGGAGGAGACGTTCACAATCGCTCCACCTCCGGTCTCGGCCAGCACCGGCGCGGCGGTCTTGATGCCGAGCCAGGTGCCGGTGACATTGACCGCCATGATCGTGGTGAAGTCCGCCAGGCCCATCTCCACGATCGGGACGAAACGCAGGATGCCCGCGTTGTTCACCACCGCGTCGAGCCGCCCGTAATGGGTGACCGCTTCGGACACCGCGGCGGCCCAATCGGCCTCGCTGGTCACGTCGTGGTGCACGTATCGCGCGGCGGAGTCCAGCTCGGCGGCCAGCGCCGTTCCCTCGTGATCGAGCACGTCACCGAACACCACTCGCGCGCCCTCGGCGACGAACTGCCGCACGTGCTCGGCGCCCATACCGCGCGCCCCGCCGGTGACCAGCGCCACCATGCCGTCGAGTTGTCCCACCGATTCCCGTCCTCTCTGACCGTCATTCGCCACCGACGCTAGGACCGGGGAAAGCGCCCGGCACCGAACGGTCCCGGCCAGCGGGACTAGCTCCTGACCTGAGAGGTTCCGGCGGTCATATTTCGATTAGGCATACAGCTTCCGGCCGTCCCCCGCCGGGACGAGCCACCCCGACGAAACCGGATTTCGCCCGGATCGGGCGATCGACAAGGAGACCGGATGAAGTTCTCGATGATCTTCGAAGCCCAGATGGCCGACCCGTCGCGCGAGCACGAGCACCAAGTGCTGCGCGACTGTGTCGAGCAGGCGGTGCTCGCCGACCGGATGGGGTTCGACACCGTCTGGGCGGTCGAACACCACGGCCTGAAGTGGTACGCGCACATGAGCGCACCGGAGGTCTTCCTGACCTGGGTGGCCGCCAAGACCGAGCGGATCAGGATCGGCCACGGCGTGGTGTGCATGCCGTTCCACTTCAACCACCCGGTGCGGGCGGCCGAACGCGCCGCGATGCTCGACGTGTTGTCCGGTGGCCGCCTCGACCTCGGCGCGGGTCGCGGCGCGACGCCGGTCGAGACGTCGATGTGCGGTGTCGACCCCGAGCGCACCTACCAGGAGGTCGAGGAGTCGCTGCGGATGATCGGCAAGGCGTGGCAGGACCCGGAAGCAGAATTCGAGTACCACGGCGAGCTCTTGCAGGTTCCACCGCACTCACTGCTGCCGCGGCCGGAGCAGTTGCCGCATCCGCCGCTGTTCATGGCCTGCACCAAGAAGGACACCCTGAAGATGGCCGCCGACTACGGAATCGGCGCGCTCGTCCTCGGTTTCGCGGGCGTGGAGGAGATCGCGGATCTGCGGCGCACCTACGACGAGGCGATCGCCGTCCGCACCGGTGAGCGGTTCGTGTCCACCGTCGTGAACGATCACTTCGCGGCGCTGTGCCCGACCATCGTCCTCGACGACCGGGAGAGGGCCCAGCAGATCGGCGCGCGCGGGCAGCGCTTCTTCGCGCAGTCCATCAAGCACTACTACGGTGCGGGACCCGCCCCCGACGAGGCGGTCGATCCGAACGCGGACGAGGTCGCCGCCATCAAGCAGGCCGCCGACGACCATGTGGCCTACCTGCACGAGGCCAAGATCCCGGTGCGGACCGGCGCCACCTCGGTCTTCAATGTCGAACACGCCTACGGCAGCCCCGAGGACGCCATCGCCTATGTCGAGCGCCTGCAGGACGCGGGCGCCGACGAGATCCTCTGCCTCATCCAGATGGGCACCGTGCCGCAAGAGGCCTGCCTGGAGACCATCCGGCACTGGGGCGAGAAGGTCATCCCCCACTTCCGCAACCACTGATTCCCGCGCCGAAGACATCGAGGAGTTCGACATGGTCGATTTGAGCGGAAAAGTCGCTTTGATCACCGGGGCCGCCCGGGGACAGGGTGCTGCCGAAGCCCGGTTGTTCGTGGAACGCGGCGCCCGAGTGGTGATCACCGACGTATTGGAGGCCGAGGGCACGGAACTGTCCGAATTCCTCGGCGGCGCGGCGCGTTTCGTCCGGCACGACGTCAGCAGCGGTGACGACTGGAATGCCGCTGTGAGCGCGGCGATTTCGGCTTACGGCAAGCTGGACGTCCTGGTGAACAATGCCGCCGTCTACACCGCCGGGCCGCTCACGGAGACCTCGCCCGAGGAGCTCGAGCGGATCCTGCGCGTCAACCTGGTCGGCCCGTTCCGCGGCATCCACGCGACGGTCGGTCCGATGACGCGGGCAGGGGGTGGCTCGATCGTCAACATCTCCTCGCAGGCGGGCCTCGAGGGGCTGATGGGCCACTCCGCCTATGGTTCCTCGAAATGGGGACTGCGCGGCCTGACCAAGACCGCGGCGCTCGAGCTGGGCCCGGCCGGTATCCGGGTCAATTCGGTGCATCCGGGCCCGATCGCGACGCCGATGGTGCCGTATCTGACCACCGGGCCAGGCAGCTTTCCGGCGTTACCGCTGCAACGCACCGGCACGCCGGAGGAAGTCGCCGAATTGGTCGCGTTCCTGGCCTCGGACGCTTCGGCCTACATCACCGGCGCCGAAGTGACGATCGATGGCGGGCTGGCAGCGGGCAAGTTCCTGCCGCCGGATGCGCAGCGATAGCCGAAGGAGCGAAGCACGATGCCGCTGACACCCGAGGCGCGGGCGATCGTCGATGCCGCGAGCGCCGCGTTTCCCGAACTGGGCACCGCGGTGCTCGACGCCGCCGAGGCGCGCAGGCTACTCGCCGCTCGTCCAGCGCCCGTCCTCGAGCCGATCCCCGTCGCGCAGGTACGGCAGCGGCGGATTCCCGGCCCGCCGGGCGCACCCGAGGTCGGGGTCCGGATCTATCGGCCCGCAGCCGCGGCGGGGCGGGCGCCGATCGTGATCTTCTGTCACGGCGGTGGATTCGTGCTCTGCGGCCTCGACAGCCATGACCGGTTCTGCCGGGCCATTGCCGTCGGAGCGGGGGCGATCGTGGTGTCGGTGGACTATCGGCAGGCGCCCGAACACCGGTTTCCCGCCGCGGCCGAGGACGCCTACGCCGCGCTGTGCTGGGTCGCCGACCATGCCGAGTCGTTGGGTGGCGATCCCGCCCGCCTCGTCGTGGCCGGGGACAGCGCGGGCGGCAATCTCGCGGCCGTCATGGCGCTGATGACACGGGACCGGGGCGGTCCTCCGATCGCCCGGCAACTACTGCTCTACCCCATGCTCGACCCGGCGTGCGCCACCGACTCCTACCGCGAGAACGCCAGAGGCTACTTCACCACCGCCGCGCACCTGCGCTGGTACTGGAGCCAGTACCTGGGCTCGCACGACGGCGCCGACCCGTACGTCAACCCCCTCAGCGCCGAGGTGTCCGGACTTCCGCCGGCACACATCGTCACCGCCGAGTTCGATCCGTTACGCGACGAGGGCGAAGACTACGGGCGGCGGCTCGGGCAAGCCGGTGTCGCGGCCGAAGTCCACCGTTACGACGGCATGTTCCATGGCTTCATGAGCATGGCCGTCCACCTGCCCGAGGCGGTGCGGGCGAACACCGCCACATACGCGGCCATTCGCAGCGCACGCGCGGCGGGACATTGCTGAACCAACCTGCGCCTTCGACTGTTACGGAGCACCCATGACGATCCAGCGGCTCAGCCCCGCCTACCCCACCGACGACCTACCCGCCACCGTGGCACTGCTGAGCGCCGTCTTCGGCGCCGAGCCCACCGTCGTAGACGGCGACCGCTGGGCCCAGTTCGACTGCGATGGCGTCCGTGTCATGCTCGCGGGCACCGACCGCGACGACGACACCCCGTTCCTCGCGATCAAGGTAGACGACCTGGAATCCGCGTTGAACCGGGTGCGCGCCAACGGGTTCGCGGCGGGGCAGCCGGTCACCGGACCACACGAACGCCGCGCGGTCATACAGCCGACGCCCGGCTCTCCCTGGCACATCGCCCTGTACGAGCCCGTGGCATCAGGACATTGACCCGTCGAGCACACCCCTATTCGGTGCGGATCACCGCAGTCGGTTCCGGTTCGGAACGCTCCGGCACGGCTGGGGGTCGCCCGCGCTTCGCTCGTGGCGCAGGCTTGCGATCCGGCGTCGCCGGATCGAGGGAGACAGCGCGGAACGATTCGTCGGGCGGTCGCCGCAACGCGCGGTCATAGGCACGGGCCGAGGCAGGCCAGGGGTTGGTGACCCGCCCGCTGCTGTGCTTGTACCAGCTCTGCTCGACGGTGGGCCACACCGTCGTCGCGACGGCTCGTTCGATCCACTGCTGGTGCGCCCGCATCGCGGCGGCCCGGGCTTCGATAGCGGAAGCGCCGATCCGGTCCCGCCAGCGCAGGCACCGGATGATGTAGTCGATCTGGAGTTCCTTCATACCCGGGTTACTGCCTGCCGGGTTGAAGCTGTTCGGCCCGGCGATCAGGAAGGCATTCGGGAAGCCGGGAACCGCCACACCGAGCAGGGCTGTCGCGCCCGAGCTCCATTGGTCGTGCAGGAGCACTCCCCCACGTCCGCGCACGCTGATCGGGACCAGGAATTCCGGGGCGCGGAAGCCGGTTGCGTAGATGATCACGTCGGCCTGATGATGCGCGCCGTCGGCGGTGAGTAGTCCGTCGCGGGTGATCCGGGTGATGGGGGCGGTGATCAGGTCGACGTTCTCGCGTGTCAACGCCGTGTAATAGTGGCTGTCGAAAATTATGCGCTTGCCGCCGATGGGATAGCCGGGGGTGAGTTTCGCGCGCAGCCGCGGGTCGCTGATCCGGCTGTGCAGGTACCGCCGGGCAGCCCATTCGGCGGGCCGCGACGACCAGCCCCGGCGCATGATCGGTGTGAGCACGACGTCGGCACAGTAGTACAGGGCCCGGCGGTACAGGCCGTGGGCGCCCGGCAGCCGCAGCGCCGCTCGGGCGACCGGTCCGAAGCCGGAACTCGGTTTGGGCAGCACCCAGTGCGGCGTGCGCTGGAAGACGCGGACGTGACGCGCCGTCGCGGCCAGGGTCGGCAGCATCTGCGCCGCGCTCGAGCCGGTGCCGATCACGGCCACGTTCTTCCCACGCAAGTCCTGGTCGTGGTCCCATCGCGCGGAATGGAAGGACGGTCCGGCGAAATCGGCTCGACCGGGGAAATCCGGCACATTCGGCCGGTGCAACTGGCCCACGGCGAAGATCACCACATCGGCGAGCACGCGCTGCCCGCAGGAAGTGGTCAGTTCCCAGCGGCCCTCGGCTTCCAGGTAGGTCGCCTCCTCGATCGCGACACCCAGCTTCAGATGCGGGCCCAACCCGTGGTCGGCGGCAACCTGGCGCAGGTAGTCGAGAATCTCCCGTTGGCGCGGAAACCGGACGCGACAACTGCGATACGGGGCGAACGAGAACGAGTACAAGTGGGACGGCACATCGCAGGAGCACCCCGGATAGGTGTTGTCCCGCCAGACACCGCCGACGTCGCAACCCCGCTCGAAAATCACGAAATCGGTGATCCCGGCGCGTCGTAGCGCGACTCCCATCCCGATGCCACCGAAGCCCGCGCCGACGACGGCCACCTTGCAGTTCATCGCGTTCGCCAACCCTCCTCCTTCACGATCAGCAGATAGTCAACGTGCAGCTACCTCATCTCTTCGTTGGCTGGAGCAGTCTGGATGGCAAGATCATGAAGTCGCCTTCTTCGGCGCCAAGTGCGCCAGAAGCACGGAGCCGCATCGGGAAGCATGTGACATGATCAGCGGGACGATGCGCGGCGAACCGTTCATCACCGTCCGGGCGATTCCGGACACGGGGAAGCGGCCGGAGAGGCACGCATAACTCAGCACACTTCTAGCTAATTTCAGGTCCGAAATGTTCGGTTCCCCCCGCGGATTGTCAGCATCGAGGCAGCTACCGGCCGAGCCCAGGGGGCACATTGCCACCGAGCGCCTACAGGTTGCGCGTGGGTACGACTTCGTCGGGGCGCTGTTCGGCGGCACACCCGGGGTCGCCATATGGACAACTACTCGTTCCGGCCGACATCCGCACGCGTCGAAGCACTTCGGGGACAGGAGAAGTTGGACAGGGTGAGCCGCAAGGACTTCAGATGGCTCACGGGCTGATCGCTTCCGGCCCCCCACGATGACCATTCGCAGGGCGGCCCGAAGCAAAGCGGTTGCAGCGGCAGCGGGTTGCCGGTCGCTCTTATGCCGTCGTGCGGGCGGTCAGGTCGTCGAGCAGGATCATCACTTCGCCTTCCCGCTTCACTACCTGGGTGAGCCGGATCGTCAAAGCTATGAGGTCGGCGTCGTCCATCGGGTCGGCGAGTTCCCGTGTGAGAGGTCGCCACTCTCCGTTCGCGGCGATGTCCCCCAAGTCCAGCTCTCGCTCGTCCCGGCTCGCGCCGCGCAGCCGCGCGGACACCCGGATCGACGCGTGCGGCGAGCGCACCCACAGGCTCAAGGCTTCCAACCGTCCGGCGATCGAGAAGGACTGCCCCGGCCGAACGTCGAGCTCGACCTCGAGATCGTCGGTCGCCGACCGGATCAACAGCACGAGCGCGCGGTAGTCGGCGCCCGCGACGCCATCGGGGTACACCCCGGGCCTCTTGCCCGGCGCGCCCTCGGCGAACGTCGTCAGATGCGTCCGGTCCGCCCCCGCTGCCGCGACCTCCCACTTGTCCTTGTTCTCGAAGTCGTCCAGGAGCACCTCGACCGAAGCGTCCGACATCCCCGCCGTCCCTTCCTCCGCGTCTTCGCCGGACATTCTTCCGGCGCTGCCCGAACCCTACAAGTCGCCGAAAGCGGTTGTCGCGCCGGAACCGAGCATTCGCGCGCATCAGCACGACGGCGCGGGGGTCTCGCGCGCTCGGATGTCAGCCGGGCAGGACGTTGGGTCCGGCCACCACGGGCACCAGGTAGGTGCGAGCGAAATCGCCGAGTTGCCGGTCGGTTCGCAGTTCGGTGAGCCCGTGCGGGGCGAGGATCAGCGAGTGGACGATCCGGCACACGATTTCCGCACGGGTGGTCAAATCCGTAGCGGGCGGGAGTATTCCCCGCTCGACGGCGCGCTGGAGCGCGGTGTCGGTGGTATGGACGGACATCGCGAAGGGTCCCGCGCCGTCGACGGTGAGTTTCAAGACCACACGCGCGGGCTCCAGGGCCAGCATGCGGTCGACGAGCGGATTCGTGCGCCAGCGGGTGATGACGGTAACGAAGATGTCGGCGACGAGATCGCCGAGATCGTCGTGGCGATTGGGGATCTCGGCGATTTCGGCGAGTACCGCGGCGACCTCGCGACTGATCACGGCTTGCACCAGGTCGTCGCGGCCTCCGACGTGGCGATAGACGGTTACCCGGTCGACGCCTGCCTTCCTGGCCACTTCCTCGATCGTTGTTTTCTTGACACCGACCTGCTCGAACAGGACCAAGGCCGCGTCCAGAATCCGGGTGACGAGGTCACTGGCAGCGTTTTCGCTGTTCGCAGGGCTCTTCGACGCGGTGGGCATAGGCCAACGCTAGCAAAGCCGATCCTTTCTGCAACATTCGAGCCTAGTTGTTGCTGCAACATTGCAATATGATTTGTAGTTATGTACGGTCGGGTCATGGCTGAGCAGGCGGGCGCGACCCAGCGCCGGTATCGCGACGAAGCGCATGCGATCACCGCGCGCGACGTCCATTTCGATTTCGATTCCGTGCCCATGCACTACGTGCCGGGTGAAGCCCTGGCCACCCACATCGTCAATGTGATGCACCTGGTGCTGCCCGAAGGGGAACGCGCCATGGCACAGGCGCTGGCCGAAGCTCTCCCGCACATCGACGACGAGCGATTGCGGGAGGAGGTGACGGGGTTCATCGGGCAGGAAACCATGCACGCCAACAGTCACGAAGCCGCGCGCAGGCATCTGCAAGCGATCGGCTTGGACGTCGACTCCTACGTCGCCAAAGTCGCCTGGCTGGTCGATCGCATCCTCGGAGACCACGGCTTGACCGGACGCGCGCGCGACGAGTGGCTCAAGGAACGACTGGGGCTGTTCGCGGGCATGGAGCACTACACCGCGGTACTCGGGGAATGGCTGCTCAACGCCGACATCCTCGAGGAGAAAGGCATGCATCCGGCGATGCTGGACCTGGTCCGGTGGCACGGCGCCGAAGAGGTGGAGCACCGCAGCGTCGTCTACGACGCGTTCATGCACTTGGACGGCAGCTATGCGCGAAAGGCTCGCACGGCGATCCTGGCGAGCGCGACGTTGCTGCCGCTGTTCATCGTCTCGACCGCCTGTCTGTACCGGAAGGATCCGTCGCCGCGGAAAGGCCGGTTCTGGGGTCTGCAGTTCTGGAGCGCCACCCGGCGGGGCGTCATCCCGAAATGGACGGTGTTCTTCACCGAGATGCCGCGGTATCTGCGGCCGGGATTCCATCCGTCCCAGCTGGGCCCGATGGACAAAGCGCTACGCTACCTGGCGCATTCGCCGGCAGCACGGGCGGCGCGGTGATGAGCGGACCACCGGCCGTGGCCGACCGCCCGGCGCCGACGGGATTACGTCTGCTCGGCGACGTCATGGACATCTATCGCAAGCTGTTCGTCACCGGCCGCGCCGCCGCACTCCTGTCGCGCCCGAACGCGGTGCGCCGCACCGGATTCGATCTGGACACCACGATCACCGGCATCGCTCGCGAAGCGGCCGACGTGGTGAGCCTGACCCTGCGCGCGGCCGATGGCGGGCCGCTGCCCGCGTGGCGACCGGGGGCGCACGTGGATGTGTTCTTGCCGTCGGGCCGACAGCGCCAGTACTCCCTGTGCGGCGACCCGGCCGACCGCTTCCGCTATCGCATCGCCGTACGGCTGATTCCCGAGGGCGGCGGCGGATCGCGGGAGATACACCGATCGCTGCGGGTCGGTGATCCGCTGCGGATCCGTGGGCCGCGTAACGCGTTCACTTTCATCGACGCGCCCTCGTATCTGTTCCTGGCCGGTGGCATCGGCATCACACCGATCCTCCCGATGGTCGAGGCGGCGGGTACGCGTGGATGCCTGGTGTACTTGGGCCGCTCCCGCGAGACCATGCCGTTTCTCGCCGACCTGCCGGATGCCGAAATCCGGCCGGACGACGAATTCGGTCCACCCGACGTCGCCGCCCTGCTGTCTCGCGCCGAACCCGGCGCCGCGGTGTACGTGTGCGGACCACCACCGATGCTCGAGGCGGCGCAGCGGTGCATGTTCGAACTCAACCCGACCGGATCGTTGCACACCGAACGGTTCTCCGCCCTCCCGGTCGTCGACGGCGCCGAGTTCGACCTCACGTTGATCCGCACCGGCGCCACCGTCCGGGTCGGGGCCGACGAATCGGCGCTCACCGCGATCCACCGCGCACTGCCGAACGCCCCCTACTCCTGTCGCCAGGGTTTCTGCGGCACCTGCAAGGTCACGGTGGTCGACGGGGCCGTCGACCACCGTGACCGCTTGCTCACCGCGCCCGAACGCGAGAACCAGATGCTGGTCTGCGTCTCTCGTGCCGCCGGCGACCACCTCGTGGTCGATCTCTGAGACCGCTGAACGAAAGGGACACCTGTTGTCTATCCGTCGCCGATCGAGGGAGACGAGTCGTTGAAAGTCTCGACGAACAATCCCGTACAGCCCGCGGTGTCGACCTTCGACGTGCACGATCCGGCCACCGGTGAGGTGGTCGGCACCTATCCGGTCCACGACCGCCACGACGTCGATGCCGTCGTCGCCACCGCCCACGAGGCCGCGGCCTGGTGGCGCGGCCTCGGCTTCGCCGGACGCGCTCGGTACCTGAACGCCTGGCGCGCCGAAATCGCCTCGGGACGCGCGGGATTGGCACAGGTCATCCACCGTGAGATGGGCAAACCGATCTCCGACGCCAAGCTCGAGATCGCCATGGCCCTCGAACACTTGCGGTGGGCTGCATCCAACGCCGAGAAGGTGCTGGGGCGTCGGAGCGTGCCGTCGAGCATGCTGACGTTCAATCATGCGGCCTCGGTCGAGTACCTTCCCCTCGGAGTGGTCGGCGTCATCGGACCGTGGAACTACCCGGTCTTCACTCCGCTCGGGTCGATCTCGTTCGCGCTGGCCGCCGGGAACGCCGTGGTGTTCAAACCCAGCGAGTACACCCCCGGTGTCGGGCTTTGGCTCGCGGAGGCCTTCGCTCGCACTGCGCCCGCCGCACCGGCCCTCCAGGTGGTCACAGGTCTCGGCCCTACCGGGAACGCGCTGTGCCGCAGCGATGTCGGGAAGATCGGGTTCACCGGTTCCACCGCCACCGGCAAGCTCGTCATGGCCGCGTGCGCGCAGAATCTCACCCCGGTGCTGATGGAGTGCGGCGGCAAGGACGCGCTGATCGTGGACGCCGATGCCGACCTCGAGGCCGCGGCCGACGCGGCGGTATGGGGCGGATTGTCCAACGCCGGACAGACCTGCCTGGCCGTGGAGCGCGTCTACGTCCACGCCGAGGTCTACGACGAGTTCCTCGCCGAGCTGGTGGCGGCGGCGACCGGGATCGAGGCCGGTAAGGCGGATTCGAAGATCGGGCCCATCACCATGCCGAAACAGCTTTCGATCATTCGCCGCCACGTCGAGGATGCCATCGCCCGTGGCGCCCGGGCCGTGCTCGGAGGCCCGGACGGCATCGATCGTCAGTTCGTCCAGCCGACCGTCCTCGTCGACGTCCCCGAGGACGCACCCGCGGTGACGGAGGAGACCTTCGGTCCCACGCTCACCGTCACCAAGGTCCGGGACATGGACGAGGCCGTCGAGCTGGTCAACCGCGGGGCGTACGGGCTGGGCGGAACCGTCTTCGCCCGCCGCCACGGGCGCGACATCGCCGACCGCATTCGCGCGGGCGGCGTTTCGATCAACGCGTTCGTCGCGCACGCGACCATCCCCGCTCTGCCGCTCGGCGGCGTGGGCGCCTCCGGATTCGGCCGCGTCCACGGGCCGGACGGGCTCAGGGAGTTCACCTACGCCAAAGCGGCCACCCGTCAGCGCTTCCCGTCTCCGCTGCCGCTGACATCGTTCCGGCGGGACCACCGCGTGGACACGATCGTCGACCTGCTCGTGGCGGTTCTGCACGGAAGGAAGCGCCGGTGAATGCCGATCGGATCGAGCACACACCGATAGCGATCATCGGTGCGGGACTGGGCGGCATCGGCCTGGCGATCAAGCTGCGCGAGGCCGGGTTCGACGACCTGGTCGTCCTCGAACGAGCCGACGACCTCGGCGGTACGTGGCGCGCAAACACCTACCCCGGTTGCGCATGCGACGTGCCATCACACCTCTACAGCTACTCGTTCGCACCCAATCCGGACTGGTCGCGCACCTATGGGCGGCAGCGGGAGATCCTCGAGTACATCCGCGCGGTGGCCACCGAACACGATGTCGTCCGGCACATCCGGTTCGGCACCGAACTGCTCGACGCCCGGTGGGACGAGAAGCGTTCGCTCTGGCGGATCGAGACCTCGCGAGGAACGCTCACCACGGACTTCCTGCTCTCGGCGACCGGGCTTTTCGCCGAGGCGAAGTACCCGCCGCTGCCGGGCATCGAGTCCTTCGCGGGCACGGCCTTCCACTCACTGCACTGGGATCACGAGCACGATCTCACCGGTGAGCGGGTCGCGGTGATCGGCACCGGCGCCTCCGCGGTGCAGTTCGTACCGGAGATCCAGCCGAAAGTGGCCCGGTTGCTGCTGTTGCAGCGATCGGCGCCGTGGATCGTCCCGCGCATGGATCGGCGTACGTCCGAACTGGAGCGACGTCTGCTCCGGCGTATCCCGCTGGCGCAGCGCGTGATTCGCGGCGGGTTCTACGCGGCGATCGAGACGTTCGGACTCATCTCACTGGTCGACCAACGCTTCCGGCATCCCTACGAAGCGCTGGGCCGATGGCAGCTGTCGCGTCAGGTGCGCGATCCGGACCTGCGCGCGAAGCTCACCCCCGACTACGTGATCGGCTGCAAACGCGCCATTTTCTCCGACACCTACCTCCCGGCGCTCGACCAGCCGAACGTCGAAGTCCTCACCGAGGCCATCGCCGAGATCCGTCCGCGTTCGATCCTGCTGCGCGACGGCAGCGAGCACGCGGTCGACACCATCATCTTCGGCACCGGTTTCACCTCGATCCCCAGCGCCTACGAGCGCTATGCCGGCAGCGACGGTCGAACGCTGGCACAGCTCTACCGCACGCGACCGCAGAGCTATCTCGGTGTCACGGTCGCCGGGTTTCCCAACTTCTTCTGCACGCTCGGACCCTTCGGGGCCGCGGGCAACCAGTCCGCGATCTACATGATCGAATCCCAGATCGCCTATATCGTCGACGCCTTGCGCAACGCGCGCGCGGCCGGAGCGCGGCGGATCGAGGTGCGGCCCGCGGCGCAGGCGGCTTTCGTCGCGGAGATGGCCCGGCGTAGTTCGTCGACGGTGTGGCTCACCGGCGGATGCCAGAGCTACTACCAGACGCCGGATGGTCTCAATGCCGGTCTCTACCCGAACTGGAGCTTCGAATACCGGCACCGCACCAGCCGGTTCGACACCGCGGCCTACCAGGTGAGCCGATGATGGGCGACCTTCTCTCCTTCGTTCGCGGGCGACGCGGGTATGCCGTCGAGGGACGGGTCGCTTTGATCACCGGCGCCGGCCGCGGGATCGGGCGCGAGCTGGCGGTCATGCTGCACGAGCGGCAGGCCGCGGTCGTCCTCGTCGACGTCGACCACGACGCCGTCGCCGCGGCAGCCGCCGCGCTCGGCGACCGGGCCTTGGCCGTCGCCGCCGACGTCGCCGACCGCTCGGCGATGGAAGCGGTCGTGGACCGGGCCGCCGACCATTTCGGCCGCTTGGACGTGGTGGTGGCCAACGCGGGGGTGGTGCCTCGTCCGTCGACGGTGCGCACCCTCGACGGCCGCGACTTCGATCGGGTCATGGACATCAACCTCACCGGTGCGTTCAACACGGTGCGCCCAGCGCTCGACCACGTCGTCGCCGCCGGTGGCCACGTGGTCGTGGTCTCCTCGTGCGCGGCGTTCGCGCCCGGCATGGCCGGAGCGCCGTACATGATCAGCAAAGCGGCGGTCGAACAGTTGGGCCGGGCGCTGCGCGTGGAGCTGGCGCCTTTCGGCGCTACCGCGGGCATCGCCTACTTCGGCATAGTCGACACCCGGATGACGCACGACACGCTCGATCACGACGAACTCGGCCGTGAGCTGGACGATCTACTGCCGTGGCCGTTGAACGTACGGATCTCGGCCGCGCACGCGGCCCGGACCATCGCCGACGGAATCGAGCGCCGCGCGGCGCGCACCATCGCACCGGCAGGCTGGGAGCCCTATGCCCTGCTGCGCGGCGCGATCAACGTCGTCCTCGACCACGCCCTCGCCCGCGACGCCCGGGTCCACGACTTGCTGCGCAGGGTGGAAGCCCGCACAGCACGGTCCTGACGTCTCCCGACCCTTCCACCCACCTCGATCCAGCCGGCACGCTTCCTCTGATCCGAAGGGAATCCCTGCGTGAGTACTCGACGCTTCGACACACTCCCCGCCGCCTTTCAACACAACGCGAGCGTCGACCCCGACGCGGTCGCGCTTCGGACTCCCGGGGACGCCGCGACTCTGACTTGGCGCGACTACGCGGCGCAGGTCCGGACGGTCGCCACCGGATTGGCGGGGCTGGGGGTGCGGCGCGGCGACGCGGTGGCCTTGATGATGTCCAACCGCATCGAGTTCTATCCACTCGAAGTCGGGGCGCAGCACCTCGGCGCGACCAGTTTCTCGGTGTACAACACCGCGTCGCCGGAGCAGATCGCGTACGTCCTCGGCAACGCCGGTGTCCGCCTGGTGCTGTGCGAACCCGAATATGTCGAGCGAGTACGCGCCAGCGGGGTCGAACTCGACCACATCGTCTGCCTCGACGACGCACCGCGAGGGACCTTGTCGGTCGCAGACCTGATCGCCGCGGGCGACCGGAACTTCGACTTCGAGGCCGTTTGGCGGGCAGTGCGGGCCGAAGACGTGGCCACGCTGATCTACACCTCGGGCACCACCGGCAATCCCAAAGGGGTGGAGACGACCCACGGGAACCTGATGTTCGAGTGCTACGCCGTCGATCAAGTGCTGGGAATCCGATTCGGGGACACCATCACCTCCTATATGCCCACCGCGCACATCGCCGACCGGCTGACCGCGCTCTACTTCCAGGAGGTGTTCGGCACCCAGGTCACCTGCGTCGCCGACCCGAGCCGGATCGGCAGCGCCTTGGCCGACCTGCACCCCACGATCTGGGGCGCGGTGCCTCGAGTGTGGGAAAAGCTCAAAGCGGCAGTCGAATTCGCGGTCGCCGACGAACCCGATGAAGTAAGGCGAGCCGCGCTGCGCTGGGCGCTGGCGGTCGCCGCGCAGCGCAGTGCGCATCAATTGAACGGGGAGCCGGTCCCGGATTCGGTAGCCGCCGAGTGGGCGCGCGCCGACCAACTGGTCCTGTCGGGGCTGCGCGCGAAACTCGGTCTCGACCGCGTCCGCTGGGCGATGTCCGGCGCCGCGCCCATCCCGGCCGAAACGCTCGGATTCTTCGCCGGACTCGGCATCCCGATCGCCGAGATCTGGGGCATGTCCGAACTCACTTGCATCTGCAGCGTCAGCCACCCCCGGGACGCCAGGCTCGGCACCGTGGGCAAGCTCCTGCCGGGTATGCGGGCCAGGCTCGCCGACGACGGCGAACTGCACGTCCGCGGCCCGCTCGTGATGAAGGGCTACCGCGGGGAACCCGGTAAGACCGCCGAGGCGGTCGACTCCGACGGCTGGCTGAGCACGGGCGACGTGATCACCATCGATGAGGACGGATATCTGCGGGTGGTGGACCGCAAGAAGGAGCTGATCATCAACTCCGCGGGCAAGAACATGTCTCCCACCAATATCGAGAACGCGATCAAGGCGGCGACACCGCTGATCGGGGCCATCGCGGTCATCGGCGACGGCAGGCCCTACAACACCGCACTGGTCGTCCTCGACGCCGAGACCGCCGGGCCGTACGCCGCGCGCCACCACCTGACCGATCCCTCGGCGGCGGCCCTGGCGGCCGACGCCGGTGTCATCGAGCAGATCGCGGCGGGCATCGCCGCGGGCAACGGTCGACTCTCGCGGGTGGAGCAAGTCAAACGGTTCCGCGTCCTGCCCACCTTTTGGGAGGCAGGCGGCGACGAAGTGACCCTCACCATGAAACTCAAGCGCCGGGTGATCGCCGAAAAGTACGCCACCGAGATCGCCGAACTCTACGCACCGGACCTCGGCCCCGGTGTTCACGAGCCCACCGGACCGGTCACCACGACGGCGGACGCGGCGGTGGCGACCAGCTGACCAGGGCGCGGGGGTCAGCGCTCCTTGACCCAGTACATTCCGCGGCCGCACTCCGCGGGCGCGCGCCTCTCGCGTGGCTCGATCCGGTCGAGCCGGTAGCCGAGCCGCCGGGCGACCGCGGCGCTGCGGACATTCGCCTCGTCACAGTGGATCTCGACACGGTCGATGCCGGGCAGCGCCAACGCGACCCGGGTCAACGCGGCCGCGCTACGGGTGATCACCCCGCGGCCGGTCCGCGCGGCGTGACACCAGTAGCCGAGTTCCACAGCTCGCGAGCCGAGACGGTCGTGCAGGCCGATCGCTCCGAGCACGTTGCCGCCTGCGTCGAAGATCCCGTAGTTGAAACTTCCGGCGGCGCTGGGCCAGCTTTCATCCGTTTCCCGGCCGAAGGCGCGTTGACTGTCCAGTGTCGCCGGTACGGCGAGCCAGTCCATCCACGGGTGGATGAGGTCGAACGACGCGTTGACGGCCTCGAGCCGCGGCCGCAGATCCTCCGGCTGCCACCGCCGCAACAACAGTTCTCCCACCTCGATTCGTTGCGGTGGCCCGACGCCCGGTGCCAGTGCCGAGCATGGCTCGATGTCCATGCCGATATGGTGGCGCTCACAGGCACGGCCGTGCAATCCGATTGTTCGGGTGCGGGTTGATCGTGGTGGTTCACGCGCCGCGGAGGCGGACTTCGGCGTCGAGCTCGGCGGCGGCTTCGGCCAGTGCGGTAGCGTCGGGATCGTCGCCGAGCCGGTCGGCCAGTTCGACTCGCGAGACGATGAGCATTCCGCGCGGTTGCGGCCCGGCACTGTGTTCGATCCTCACTTGCCCCTCTTCCAGGACCAAGCGTGCGTCCGGTTCGTCGGTGGCCAGCAATCGGCGCAGCTCGTCTCCGGTGACTCGGCCGGACCGATGTGCGCCGCTCGCCGCGGCGCCCGCTGGTTGTGCCGCTCGGCTCGTATCGTCAGCTTCCATGGTCACCGATTGCCCTGGCAATCCGGCGGGAAACCGGTCGGCCATCGCCATCCGGACGCTGCGAGTCGATCACGGCCATTTTCGTCCCAGCGGCGATTCGCCATGGCGCACGGGTCGATACGGCCTGATACTGACTGCAGGTTGGACCGATTCCGAGGTGGAAAATGACTGTGATCGACGGGGTGGGCTCGGACGGGCTGGTCGCCGCGGGCGAGACGTGGGGGATCTCCGGGCCGACGTTCCTGACCCTCTACCTGCCGCTGGTGCTCGTAGCGGTGATCGCCGGATTCTGGCTGCGGTCACGGATCACGGCCGCGGATCCGGAAACCGACACGGCCACCGCGCCGGGCGCGGAGCTGACGCCGCCCGAACTGGGGATGCTGTTCGGCGACCAGAACGCCACGCTGGCGGCGATGGCCCGGCTGCGCGCTGCCGACGCGATCGATTCGGCGGCCGCGCCGGTCCGCACGCTCACCGCTCAGGAGCGCGGGCAGCTGGATCCGTTCACGATGTCGGTGCACGACCGGTTGACGGTGGGGCAGCGCAAGACCGTCCGCGCAGTCGTCGACGGATCGCCCGGCGCCTTCGACGCCCTGCGCACCAGGATGGTCGACCTCGGGTATTTCCCGGGGCCCGGCATGCGCCACGGCCTGCGTGACGCGGGTATGCCGATCCTGGTCACGGGCGCGCTCGGTGTGGTGCGGGTCATCGCGGGCGCTTCGCACGGGAACCCGGTCGGCCTGGTGGTCGCGCTGGTGATCGCGCAGGCACTCTGCTATTGGCTGGTGGTGCGCAAGCCCCGGCTGACCGCGCTCGGTGTCCGTGCTCGCGAGGCCGCGACCCAGCGCAGTGGGCATCTGCGGCCGACCAATTCACCGTCCTACGCGACCTACGGCGCTGAATCCGCGGCGCTGGCGGCCGCGGTGTTCGGCATAGGCGCCCTTATCGCGTTGGATCCGGGACTCGCACAGGCGGTCGCGGCGCCCCGGGGGGCGGGGGGCGGGGGGGGGGGGCGCGGGGGGGGCCGCGGGGGGGGGGGGGGGGGGGGGGGGGGGGGGGGGGGGGGGGGGGGGTGGGGGGGGGGGGGGGGGGGGGGGGGGGGGGTGGCGGGGGGGGGGGGGGGGGGCCCCCCCCCCCCCCCCCCCCCCCCCCCCCCCCCCCCCCCCCCCCCCCCCCCCACCCCCCCCCCCCCCCCCCCCCCCCCCCCGCGGGGGGGGGCCCCCCCCCCCCCCCCCCCACCACGGGGTCGTAGCAGAACTCGTAGGTCTTCTGCTGTTGGAGCCTCAGCCAGGGGCGGGCACCGCCGATACGGCAAAATGGGTGACGAATAATGTTGATAGACAACAACATAGGTCAGCTGGCGGTCCTCGTCTCGGGTAGTATGCTGCCGCAACCGAAACCAAGGAGACTTCGTGTATCCGCAGTACACGCATCAGGGTGCTACCGCGACCGACCCAATGTCGCCGATCGAGAGCATCGGTCCTCGAATCCCGATCCACAGTCCAGAATTCGCGGCAGATCCACACGGACACTACCGTCTGATGCGTAGAGACTACGGACCGTTGGTGCCGGTCGAGATGTGGCCAGGAGTCCCCGCGACCCTGGTAATCGGTTATCGCACCGCCGTGCGGATTCTCAACGACGACGACCACTTCCCCGCCGATCCAAGCGTGTGGCAGAAGACCGCACCCGCAGGCATCCCGATCATGCCGATGATCGAGGCCCGCCCCAACGCCATCCGCACCAGCGGTGAAAGGCACGCACGCTACCGCGCTGCCTTGACCGACGCGCTGGACGGGATCGACCTGAACCTTCTGCGCGCCATGGTCGAGAGATCCGCCATCCCCATCATCAACACGTTCTGCGAGGCCGGGAATGCCGAACTATTGAGCCAGTACGTCCAACCGCTGGTCTTCTCAGTCTTCTGCCAGGTGCTCGGCTGTCCACCGGACATCGGTGAGCGAGTCGCGCAGGCCAGCGCCGCGATGTTCGACGGCGTGGATACCGAAACAGTGAACGCGATCATGGGCCCAGCGCTGCTCGACCTTACCGCGCTCAAACGCTCCTACCCCGATGACGACGTCGTCACGAGACTGGTGCAGCATCCCGCCAGGCTGGACGACGAGGAGATGGTGCATCAGCTGGTCCTGCTGTTCGCGGCCGGTGTCGAACCCCCATTGAACCTCATCGCCAACACCCTGCTATTGATGCTCACCGACACCCGCTTCGGCGACAGCATGCACATGTCGACCAAAACCGCGCTCCACGAAAGGCTGGCCACCGACCCGCCGATGGCGAACTACTGCATCACCTATCCGCGCCAGCCAATCCTGATCGAAGACGTCTGGCTGCCAGCGAATCAGCCGGTCATCATCAGCATGGCCGCCTGCAACACCGATCCAGCGATGAACACAGGCGAATTCCTGGACAACGGATGGAATCTGGCGTTCAGCACCGGCCCGCACGCCTGCCCAGCTCACGCTCGACCCTACGGTCTCCTGCTCGCGCAGGAAGTCATCGACCAACTCCTCGACACCCTCCCAGAGCTGAGGCTAGCGGTCGCCAAGCAGGCTCTTGTATGGCGCCCTGGCCCATTCCACCGAGCACTGGAAGCATTGCCGGTCGTGTTCCCGCCCTCTACCCCGTTCCGCCTCTGAGGAGGTACCTCGGTCGCACGGTTGACCGGAAGCCCGACTGGCGAATGCTTACGTGGTCCAACCTCGTTCTTGGGCCCAGCTGATGCAAACTCGATGCGCCGGCGGGCACCAGCCATCCTCGCCCAAGAATCAGCAGACCGGGCGCGCGCGTCTCGGGCGAGCGAGTGTGTTGTTCCCCGGTTGGGGCTGCTGCACGATGAGGTGACAGGCGTTATGCAGCCTGTCGGGCTGCTGGGGTCATGATCGCTTCGTATTCGATCGGGGTCAAACGTCTGAGTCGGGTTTGGCGTCGGCGCCGGTGGTAGGTGCGTTCGATCCAGGTCACGATCGCGATCCGGAGTTGTTCACGGTTGGTCCACTGATGCCGGTCCAGGACGTTGCGTTGCAGCAGGCCGAAGAAGCTCTCCATCGCGGCGTTGTCGTCCGCGGCTGCGACCCTGCCCATCGACCCGTCCATCCGGAATCTCGTGGATGAAAAGCCTGGAACGAAATTGGCTGCCGTGGTCGGTGTGGACGATGCAGCCGGCCACCTCGCCACGGCGGGCGACGGCATTGTGCAATGCGGTGACCGCGAGCCGTGATTTCATTCGCAAGTCGATGCAATAGCCCACGATCCGACCCGAACTGTTCATCAGCGCCAATACCGCCGGTGTGCACGTCTCGCGCATCCTCGCCAAACTCGGCGCGTTCATGCGATGTTCGGAAATATCGCTGAGCCACAACATGTTCGGACGATCCACAGCGAATTTCCGGCGGACGAGATCGTCGTGGACAGCCGGACCCGGACGCCGGGACCTGCCGCGGCGGGGTTTACCGAACACGCTCCACCACCTGTTCGCCGCCGCGCGACCGAGAGACCAGACGGTGTTCCTGGGCGAGCTGAACGTTCTCGAACCCGACCATCAACCGCGCTACCGCTTCTTCGTCGAATTCGAATACGACTTCTACCGTCGTCTCACCACCGACTGCGGGCTGATCGATGCGTTCCGGACGCTGCACCCGCAGCTGATCGAACACTCCTGGTCGGGCGCACCGGCGACGGCTACCGCTCGCGACATGCCCATCGGCCACCGGTGGCGTGCATGTATTCGAAGCTTGCGCTATTCGTCAGAACGGGTGGCCAGCCGTCAGCGGTGGCTCGTTCCCACGCGGGTCGCGACGGCGGCATGCAATTCTTGGCAAAGTCTTTGCGAAGCGGTTAGCCAGCAGGTAGTAGATCAGTGGCCGACAGCTTCGCCCGGTTCCGGCCAGTTGCAGTCGTTGCACTCCCAGTCGGGGCGCTCAAGCGAGGTCCTTTCGCGCCTGTTTCAGGAAGTCGCTGGTGATCTCTCCAAGGTCTGCGAGGAAGTCCAGAGCCGCTTTCCCCAGAGAAGATGTGGCTTTTCGCCACTCATCATCGCCCCAAGTGGGGTAGGTGTTTTTTGATATGTACCGACTAACGAAGGGGCCATAGTGATCGCTGCTAAAAACGGCGATACGGGTCACAAATCGGTCCGCGATCATAAACATGTCATGACTTCCCGTCATCCATACGGTGTTCAAAGCGTCTACGAACAGAATCTGGGTCTTGCCGACCTCCCCCAGCTTCTCGATTTGGAGATCTGGTGAAGTGGTCGGCTCGATCAGCAAATGGCTGGTTTCGGACAATGCTGCCTCATAGCGGTTCAGAGTGCTGAGGAACTCTCGGTACAACTTCTGGCGACTCTCCCTTGCCGCCTCGGATGCGGCCAGCTGACTACTTCGGTTCGACTCGTTGATACTCACGTAGACAGCTGCACCCGCAGAAACAAAGCTCGAGATCACGGCAGTGACCAGCGCTGTAATCAGCGCATACCGCCCACTACGAGACCCAACGGGACTGCCCCCGGTTTGGTTGACTCCTGATCTGTGAGGATGCGTCCTCGCGGTGGAAGGATGACCACCATGCCCAAGCCCTATCCCGAGGAGTTCCGCCGCGATGTTGTCGCGGTCGCCCGTAAGGGCGAGATCCCGTTGACCCAAATAGCGAAGGACTTCGGGATCTCGCAGAGCTGCGTAAAGAACTGGGTCAGGCAAGCTGATATTGAGGACGGACACCGCCCCGGCGCCACTGCCGATGAGTCGGCCGAGTTACGCGAGGCCCGCAAACGAATCCGGCAACTGGAACAAGAAGCCGAGGTCATGCGCCGCGCGGTCGCCTATTTCTCCCGCGACGTCAACCCAAAATGATGTACCCGCTGGTCCTGGACCTGGCCGCCGACAAGATCCCTGTCGCGGTGACCTGTCGGGTGCTCGGATTCTCCACCCAAGCATTCTTCAAATGGAAGAAGAATCGTGTCTCGCAACGTGATTGGGACGATGCGCATCTGATCAACGCCGCCTACGACATCCATGCCGATGACCCGGCGTTCGGTTACCGGTTCATCGCCGACGAACTGCCCGCCAGCGGCATCCACGCGGGCGAGAACCGAGTCGCTCGATTATGCTCTCAGCAGCAGATCTGGAGCGTATTCGCCAAGAAGCGCGGGTTGAACCGGAAGGCCGGCCCGCCGGTCCACGACGACCTTGTCGACCGCAAGTTCACCGCTGATGTCCCGAATGCGGTGTGGCTGACCGATATTACCGAGCATGCCACCAGCGAGGGCAAGCTCTATCTATGTGCGATCAAGGACGTGTTCTCCAACCGGATCGTCGGCTATTCGATCGATTCCCGGATGAAAGCGTCGCTGGCGACCTCGGCGCTGCGTCACGCGGTCGCGTTCCGCTCGCCGACCGCGACGATCGTGCATTCGGACAGGGGCAGTCAGTTCCGCTCTCGGAAATTCGTCAATGCGTTGTCGGTCAACGGGTTACGAGGGTCAATGGGCCGAGTCGGCGCGTGTGGTGACAACGCGGCGATGGAGTCGTTCTTCGCGCTCCTACAGAAGAATGTTCTCGACCGGCAGCGCTGGGCAACCCGGGCCGAACTGCGGTTGGCGATCGTGGTCTGGATCGAGAAGACCTACCACCGAAAACGGCGGCAACGCACACTCGGCCGCCTGACGCCGATCGAGTTTGAGACAATAAACCAGCCCGCGCTCGCGGCCTGAAACACCACACCCGCGAGTCAACCGAACTCGGGGCAGTCCCAACCTCCGGCGCCGGCCTTGAACCGGCCTCCGAAACGGCCCCATGGCCAGAGGGTGGCCCCGGCGAGGTGTCCAGCTCCTCAGGTGAATCACGTTGCGCCCCCTCCCCGGCTTGTTGCTGCGGTTCGGCACCCATCGTTCCTCCGCTCACGGCGCGTCAATGGATATGCACGCTGATCTTATGACCTGAATCCTGTTTATCAGTTGCCCGCCCTGCGGCGTGTTAGTCCGACAGGCGGTCGGTACTTTGCGGTTGCATCAGACGCAACAATGATGCGCCACGGAAGTCGCGAGAGGTCGGGCCCTGATCCAGCGGTGCTAGTGCCGCGTCCAGGAAGGTTGATGCTGTAACCCGGCCGGTCGGGATGGCGGGTCCGCCGGTGTTGTTTTCGGAACACTTGCGACATTTGCTCGCCGCCGGTCATGTCGGTCCGAAGCCGTCTGCGACGTGACCTCGACGACACACAGGGCGATCACGGACCCTGGCCGCCACGGGCCGGGGGCCCGCCGAGGTGGACGACGGTGACTGCGCGAACTTTCGTCCTATTCCGTTGTGCGCCAATGAAGGACATGTATCGGATGAGCCTGTAGTCTTACATTGCTCTTGCTGTCAGCGGAGGTCGACATGTCTTCTGTCGCCATAACCGGTGCGACCGGCTTTCTCGGTCTTCACCTCGTTCGCGAGCTACTTGCTCGTAATCACGACCTCGTCGTGTTGGCTCGCGATCCAGCCGCGCTGGATCGCATCACGCGATTCCTCCAGCTCGTGGGGGAACCGCGTAGCCTGATCGATGCGCTGCCCCACCGGATGCGCATAGTCGAGTCGGACGTGTCGTTGCCACGCCTCGGTCTTTCCCCCGCGGCGTTCCGCGACTTGGCCGATGCGATCGACGTCGTATGGCACAGCGCCGCAAGCATCAAAATGCACGACGATCTGAGTGCGCTCCGCCCGGTCAATGTCGCCGGCACCCGCCACGTACTCGATCTGGTGTCCGCCGGGGAACGCCAACCCCTGCTGTGCCACGTCAGCACCGCATTCGTAGCCGGCGCACGACGCGATGGCGTGGTGTACGAGTCGGAACTGGACGGGACGGCCGGTTTCGAGAACGCGTACGAGCAGACGAAATTCGAGGCGGAAACACTGATACGAACGTGGTCCCGCCGCTACGGTCGGCCAGCTGTTGTGGTGCGGCCCAGCATATTGGTGACGAACCGCCCCCCGCAGGCGGGTCTACCGCCGCATCCCCTGTTGCCTCTGGGTCGGACCATCCGGGCGGCCGTCGGGCGCTTCTGCCCGACAACGTGCGGGGCATCCCGAACGGTCGTGCGCGCCATCGGTCATCCCCAGGCGCACCTGAACTTCGTGCCGGTGGAGCGGGCCGCGCAGGTCATGGCGCGGTTGACCGACCTCGAGCACACCGGCCGGGTGGAGACATACCACGTCGTGCACGGCCATGACGTCCCGGTGCGGGTGTTGATGGACGTCATGGAGGCGCTGGCTCCGCTGCGGCTGGTGATCGGAGCGGCACCGCCCACCGAGCGGACCGCGCTGGAAGCGTTCCTCGACAGAACACCCACTTCGGGAATGCTGAGCCACCGTCGCCGGTATGACGACACCCGGATCGTCGCGCTGCTCGGGGTGCCCTCCTCGTCGGTCCGCGTCGACTACGACTACCTGATGGCAGGCGTGAGAGCCGTACCAGCGGCCTCCTCCTGGACTTGATCTCGAGGAGGAAAACCATGGCGGAGGCCGCGTATGATCTGCTCAGCACTCAGGCCCGAACCGATCCATACCCTGTACTCGGCAGGTTGCGCGAGAACCGGCCGGTGACATTCAGCGAGCAGCTCCATGCTTGGGTGGTCACTCGGTATGAGGATGTGCGCTTCGGGTTGGCCCATCCGGCGATCTCCGCGGACCGGATCAGCCCACGCCTCGCGCAGTTCCCCGCGGAGCAGCGGGACCGGTTCGAGCCGCTGTCCCTGGTGCTGCGCCGTTGGCCGCTGATGTTGGACCGCCATGAGCACGCGCGGTTGCGCACGCCGGTCACGCGTGCGATGAGACCGACGATCGTCGCCGGTTTCCAACCGCTGATACGCGATACCGCGCGGACCATTCTGCGTGGGGCGGTGGAACGCGGCGGCATGGACGTCATCGCGGATCTGGCCCTGCCGCTTCCGTTGTACGTCACATCGAGGATCCTCGGCGTACCCGACAACATGGTCGAGTTGCTCAAGCGGTGCGCTGTCGACATCGTCGATTTCTTCGGGGCGGCGCCCCATGCCTATCTGCCTCGGGCGGAGGCCGCGATGGACACCGTTCGGCAGACGACCGACCTGCTGCGCCCACTGGTGCGCGCCCGGCGCGGGGAACAGCGCGCGGATCTATTGAGCGCTTTGGTCGACGACCCATCGCTGAGCGACGACGACATCGTCGCAGTCTGCCTGATGATGGTCTTCGCCGGATTCGAGACCACGAGCAATCTGATCGGCAACGGAATACTGCTGCTGCTGCGGCATCCGGAGCAATTCGAACAATTGCGTCGAGACCCGAGCGGAATCCGCAACGCGGTCAAGGAAGTCCTCCGATTCGAGAGCCCGGTCCAGCGGATCTCCCGCATGGCCACGGCGGAGTTGACGCTGCGGGGCACACGGATCGGCAAGGGCAGCCTCATCTACTTCCACGCCGGCGCGGCCAACCGTGATCCCTCGGCCTTCCCGGAACCGGATCGCTTCGATATCGGACGCGGTAGCGACCGTCACCTCGCGTTCGGTCATTCGATCCACACCTGCCCTGGCTCCACGCTCGCACAAATGGAGGCAGAGATCGTGCTCGAGGAGCTGTGCCGGGTCGCGCCCGTTGTCCTGCTCGCCGGTGAGGAGATCCGGTGGAGGGAGAACTTGTCCGTCCGGTCCTTGGACTCGCTGCTGGTGGGTTTCGGCCCATGCCGCGCCGACCGCAGGGAGACAGCGTGACCGGCCGGCGTCACAGGCCCAGTTGACGGGCCATCGCGGGATCGCAACGCTCCCCGACGACCATGGACCTGGGTACCGCGCCCTCGATCGCGGCGAGATCCGCAGCGGACAGGACTAGCCCGGCCGCATCAACGTTCTCCTCCAAATAGGATCGGCGCTTGGTTCCGGGAATCGCCACCACGTCCTGGCCTCGGTGATGCACCCATGACAGCGCCAGCTGAGCCATGGTCATGCCATACCGGTCGGCGAGCGCCCGCAATCGGGCCGTGATCGGTAGGTTGCGTTCCAGATTCCCGTCGGCGAACCTCGGTTGCGTGATCCTTCGGAAGTCCAGCGGCCCGAAGTCCGCGGCCGAGGTGAACCGCCCGGTCAGGAAGCCGCGACCGAGCGGAGAGGCCGCTACCAGGCCGACGCCGAGTTCCCGGCACGTGCTCAGGACGCCGTCGTGCTCGAGATCGCGGGTCCACAGTGACCACTCGCACTGCACGGCGGCAATCGGATGGATCGCGTGCGCTCGCCGAATGGTCGCCGTCCCGGCCTCGGACAGGCCCAGCTCGCGGACCTTGCCCTGGGTCACCAACTCCGCCATTGCGGCAACGGTTTCTTCAATCGGTACCGTCGGATCCACGCGGTGTTGGTAGTACAGATCGATATGGTCCACGCGGAGGCGTCGTAGCGAATCCTCGCACGCATGTCGCACATGACGAGCGTCTCCGCGCACAGTTCTGGCGTATCCGTCGTCGGCGCGGACAAGACCGAACTTCGTCGCGATCATCACCTCGTCGCGACGCCCGGCGATCACCCGGCCGATCAACTCCTCGTTGGCGCCCCTGCCGTAGATGTCGGCGGTATCGAGGAGTGTGACACCGAGATCCAATGCGCGGTGGATGGTCGCCGCCGACTCGTCGTCGTCGGTGACTCCGTAGAACTCGCTCATCCCCGCGCAACCAAGGCCCTGAGCACCAACGGTCAAGCTACCCAAGCGGCGTGTGTCCACCGAGAACTCCTTTCGGTCAGGCGATCACCTCTTTCGTTGCACTATCGTCTTGCTGCGCATGAGGAATTCGGCGAGGTACCCGTCTTGCGGATGCCCCGGCTCCATCGCGCACGTCGGATGGTTACCGACATGGACATTGCCGATCGACGGCTCGGCCACCAGGCGATCGATGAGGGCGTCGTCGCAAGTGACCACTGTGAGCACAAGGGTGTCCCGCAGGGGCGCCAGACCGTCCGACGGCGACCATGGGGCGACCCAGACACACGGGAAGGGCAGCTCCAGGTTGGCCTGGGGGGCGTCGGCCCGGTCCAGCTGGAACACCGCCGGGCGCAGCACAGCGCTGCCGTCGCCCAACGGATCCACGATCCCGTCATCGCCGAGCCATGTCCGGACGCTCTGCGCGTGGCGCAGCAGGTATTTCTCGATCACCCGCGCCTCCTCGAGCCGGCGTACGGGCAGCACGGCCCGATCGTCCTCCGGCGGCGAACTCGGCAGCTCCGCCAGCCGCGTGGCGAGGGCTTCGGCGAAGGGCGCGGGATCACCCTCGACGAAGACCGCCGTCGCGTTCACGCACGCGGTGCCACCGTCATGACTTACGGAGTACGCCACCATGTCCAGATGGTCGCGCCAGTCCTCACCGGTGAGCAGGATCTTCGACCTTCCGGCCGCGTGCGTGGCCACCGTACGGTCCGCCGCGTACCGACCGACCATGTCACGGCCGTACACCACGGCCAGGTCCGCGCCGCCGATCAGGGCATCGACGCCCTCCTGGTCGGTCGGCAGCAGCATCACCTGGTCGGCGCCGAACCCGGCCGCCCGCAACGCGGCAACCAGCCGGTGCGGGGTGAACGGCTCGTGCCACGAGGGCCGCACGGCGACCCGATAACCGAGTGCCAGCGCATCCAGCCACTGCGATTGCACCGCAGGGTGATTGCCTGCCGCACCGACCGCCAGGACATCGCCGCGCCGGGCCCACCTGATGTGCCGGGTTTCCGGCTCCGAGCCGGAACGGATGGCGGAATCCTCTCCCGCCGCCGCGCGGGGACACGCATCCGCCGCGGCACGGTCCGCTCCCACGGCGCAGCTCTCGATCCACCGCGTCGCGCGTCGCACCACCGCGGCGGGTACTCCACTGACCCTGCAGACCAGGTACTGGTAATCCTCAGGTGACAATCCGCCCAGAGAGGCCTCCGCGAACAGGTGACCCGCGCGGGCCAGCGCGGCCATTCGCTCGCGCCGCGGCGGGGTGGGCGCTCGGCGTAGGGCGGTGAGAGCGCGACTCACGAACACCGGCGGAGCCAGGCTCAGCTCCGCCGCCGGTGTGCCGGTCACGTCTTCGAGCGTATGGCGGGTGAGGGCGCGGAACGCACCCCGTGGACCGAGCACGTCGAGTTGCGCCGGGGCGGCCATCAATACACTCCCTCGATGACCGTTTCCCCGGCGAAGGAGGTCATCGAGGTGATGTCGGCAACGGAGTCACCGAGTTGTCCAACCGGCGGCTCGATCCGGATGGCCAGATCGCGCTCTGAGTTGTTGGGCAGCAACATGGCCCGGCTGATATGGTTCACGATCACTTGGCCGTGCTCGCCGTAGGCGACAGGCTCTCCGGTAGCGGTATCGACGACCGAGAGCACGATGTGCGGCGAGAAGGTGTCGAATATACACCGCGCGTCATCGGAACCGGGGCGTTCGATCGTGGTGCCGAGCATAGTGACGTTGCCGTAGTAGCCGTACAGTTCCACGCCGGGGAACACGTCGGTGCGCAGTACCCGGCGGGTGTCCGGATCCATTCGCGCTCCGCCCCAGACGATCAGCCGCACCTTGGCGTTGATCAGATCGACCAGTTCCTCGTCGCGGCACAGGCGCTCCAGCAGGGGAGGCGTGGATACCAGTACCCCGACCTGCTGACTGCGCAGGATGTGCGCACTCTGAGCGATCAGATGATCGACGTACCGATCCGCGATATCGGTCTCGCCTGCGCCGATCGTCCTCTTCACCCAACGAGGATCCATGTTGATGCAGAAACGGACCCCGCCCCGGCGGCGGACCAGTTCCGCAGTCCAGTCGCCGAACAGTTGCGGCCCGCTCGGAACCAGTGTCAGCCAGTTGACGTTACGCGGGTGGTCTCGTGCGTCCATGTCCCGCATCGCCCAGGTGATGACGCGGTCCATCCAGTCGGCGAGGAAGGGCAGGCGTTTGGGGCTGCCCGTGGTGCCCCCGCTCTCGTAGACACCGAAGACCGAGACGCCTCCGCCGTATCCACGTGGGATCAGATGCTCCACCGGCACCGTGCGCAGTTCGTCGACGACATTGGGAAAGAGTCGAAGATCGGTGAGGGACCGCACATCGCGCACCGGGTCGAAGCCGAGGGTCGCGGCGCGCTGAAGCCAGAAGGTCGAGCCGGTCTCCGGCCCGAAGTGCCAGCGCATGGCGGCGGCCAAGAACTCGGCGGTGTCGGGCGTCTCTCCGATGGGCGTTTCCAGCACCGGTTCCGGAAAACTTGGCATATGAAACCCTCTCGATACCAACGGTATTCGACTCGGCAACGCGATACGATATCAGTCATTCTTCTATGGCGATGCGGGTCCGAGGGCCCGATCGCGTGATTCGAGAGTCTTTGTCAGCGAACGCTGTAACAGATCGGTGATGTACCGGCCCACCAAGGGAGTGCGCGTTGAACCGTAGCGACGAGCCGCTCGTGCCCTCAGATCGTCTGTATCTCACCGACTTCGAATCCGGCTCCGTCGACGGCGAACGGCGGCTCATCGAGCTGATCCGCGACGCGGCCGCCCGAGCGATCGGGAACAAGCGTGCCGCCATCCCGGTCGACAGAGCATTCTGGGACTCCGGCCTGGGATCGCTGCCCGGCGTGCGGCTGGCCAACCTCCTGGCCGAGGCGCTCGACGTTCCCATAGAGGCGAACGCCGTCTTCGAGTATCCGACGCCACGAGCGCTGGCCGAGCATCTGCGGTCCGTACTGACGGCCTCGGACGCGGCGGCATCCGGAATCACCGAGGCCACGCTCCACGCCACACCCGCCGCCATCGATGAGCCGCTGGCGATCGTCGGTATGAGCTGTCGGCTGCCCGGTGCAGTGGCATCCCCCGACGACCTCTGGCGCCTGGTCACCGAGGAACGTTCGGCCGTGTCCCCCTTCCCGACGAATCGGGGCTGGGACCTGAACAACCTGTTCGACCCGGACCCGGACCGCGCGGGCACCTGCTACGTGCGGCACGGCGGCTTCCTAGCCGATGCCGACATGTTCGACGCGGCGTTCTTCGGTATCTCTCCCCGCGAGGCGGTAGCGATGGACCCACAGCAGCGTCTCGTACTGGAAGCCGCGTGGGAGGTGCTCGAACACGCTCGCATCGACCCGACCACCCTGCGCGCTACCCCGACGGGCGTATACCTCGGGATGAGCACCTTCGGATACGACTCGATGACACAGCAGTCGGACACGGCCGGGCGATTCGTGGGTGCCTCCGACTCGTTCGCGGTCGCCTCCGGGCGTGTGGCCTACACCTTCGGTTTCGAAGGCCCGGCTCTGACGGTGGACACCGCGTGCTCGTCGTCCTTGGTCGCGTTGCACCTGGCCGGTCAGGCACTGCGGGCGGGCGAGTGCTCGCTGGCCATCGCGGGAGGCGTGACGGTCCTCTGCACTCCGCAACCCTTCGTACAGTTCAGTCGGCAACGCGCCCTGGCGCCGGACGCGCGATGCAAAGCGTTCGCCGCGGGCGCCGACGGGACCGTCTGGGGCGAAGGGGTGGCGATGCTACTGGTCGAGCGGCTGACCGACGCCCGCAGACGCGGCCATCGGGTACTCGCCGTCGTCCGCGGGACGGCGGTCAATCAGGACGGCAGGAGCAACGGGTTGACCGCCCCGCACGGACCGGCTCAGCGCCGCGTCATCCGCCAGGCGCTGGCCAACGCCGCCCTGACACCGCACGACATCGACATGGTCGAGGCCCATGGCACCGGAACGAAGCTGGGCGATCCGATCGAGGCACAGGCACTCATGGCGGTCTACGGCCGCGACCGCACCCCCGAACGGCCGCTGTGGCTCGGATCGGTGAAATCGAATCTGACCCACACGGTGGCTGCCGCCGGAATCGCCGGAATCATCAAGACCGTACAGGCCATGCGCCATGGAGTGCTGCCCAGGACGCTGCACGTCGACCGACCGGCGCCGCTGGAGTGGTCGGCGGGCGGGCTGTCACTGTTGACCGAGACACGGCCGTGGCCGGAACTCGAAGGGCCACGCCGCGCCGGGGTGTCCTCGTTCGGGATCAGCGGCACCAATGCGCACGTAATCCTCGAGGAAGCTCGCGAGCCCGTCGGTGACACCGGCTCGCATCCGGTCGCGGCACCCGAGCCCGGGACCGTGCCCTGGGTGGTGTCCGGTCGGGGTGCGCTCGCGCGGCGCGCCCAAGCGGATCGGCTCGTCGGCCACCTGCGCTCTCGCCCGGATCTGTCGGTGGTGGACGTGGCCTACACGTTGGCCACCACCCGCACAGCGTTCCCGCACCGCGCCGTGGTGCTCGCCGCCGACCGGGACGGCTACCTCGAGGGCATGCAGGCGATCGCCGAGGATCGCGAGACGCCCGGAGTGATCCTCGGCACCGCCGTGCCCGACCCCAAGATCGCGTTTTTGTTCACCGGTCAAGGCGCTCAACGCGCGGGCATGGGCCGGGAACTGTACGACCGCTCTGCGGTTTTCGCCGAGGCCCTCGACGCCGTTTGCGCGCATCTGGACCCATTGCTGGACCGGCCGTTGTTGGAGGTCGTCTTCGCCGACGAGGGGTCACCGGATGCCGCGCTGCTCGCCCGAACCGACTTCACCCAACCAGCGCTGCTGGCTTGCGAGCTCGCGCTCTTCCGTCTCCTCGAGGTGGCAGGCTTACGGCCGGACGTGCTGTTCGGCCACTCTGTCGGAGAGCTCGCCGCGGCGCATATCGCGGGCGTGCTCTCGCTGGCGGACACCTGCGCGCTGGTCGCGGCACGAGGCCGGCTGATGCAGGAGTTGCCCGCGGGCGGCGCGATGCTGGCGGTGGCGGCGAGCGAGCAAGAAGCCGCCGAGGCACTGGCCGGTCACGAGCACGAGTTGGCGATCGCCGCGGTGAACGGTCCACGGGCTGTGGTTCTGTCCGGGGATGAGGAGGCAATCGCCGATCAGTCCGCGTACTGGGAGGCATCGGGCCGTCGGACGCAGCGGCTGCGAGTCGGCCACGCCTTTCACTCTCCGCGGATGGGCGGCATGCTCGAGCGATTTCGGCAGGTGGCCGAGAAACTCTCCTATGCCCCGCCCCGTATCCCGCTCATCTCGAATGTCACCGGCGCTCCGCTCACAGCGGAACAAGCGTGTTCCCCGGCATACTGGGTTCGGCACGTCCGGGAGACAGTGCGCTTCCACGATGGGCTGCGCCGGATGAACGCCGACGGTGTGACCGGATACCTGGAAGTCGGCCCCGATGGCGTGCTGACCGCTCTGGTCCGCGATTGCCTGCCCGAGGCACAGTCGTTCGGCCCGGTCCTGAGCCGCCGCAGGCCCGAGGCCTCGGCCATGACGACCGCACTGGCCCGGGCACACATCCACGGTGTGACGCTGCACTGGGACACCCTCTTCGCCGCGCTACGGCCACGGCAGGTGGACCTACCCACGTACGCCTTCCAGCGTCATCGGTACTGGCCCGAGAGAGCGGTGGTCGGACGCCGAGCCGTCCCCGTCACCCCCGCTGTCGCCGACCACCCGTGGTTGACGGCTCCGGTCGAACTCGCCGGTTCGGGCGGGCACGTCTACAGCGGCCGACTGACACCCAGGACCGACCCATGGCTTTCCGAACACGCCATCGGAGGCACTGCGGTGTTCCCCGGCACGGCACTGCTCGAGCTGGCATCACACGCCGGCGAACGACTCGGCTGTAATCGCCTGGACGAGCTGATCCTGCACGCCCCGCTGCCGGTGCCCGACGAATGCGAGGTGCTGCTCCAAGTCGAGGTCGGTCCGCCAGGCGAGAACGGGGACCGGCAGCTGACCATCTACGCTCGGCCCGAAGCCGATCCCGATGTCGCCGAGCCCGGCTCATGGACACGACACGCGACCGGTACCGTGGCCCCCGCCACCGGGCTACCATCCGAGTCGTCGGCGTGGCTGCGGGCTGGGGACGCCCCGTGGCCCCCACCGAATGCCGTGCCGATCCCACTCGACGATCTCTATCGGCAACTGGCCGAACGTGAGATGGACTACGGGCCGGCGTTCCGTGGCCTACGCTCCGCCTGGCAGCTGGAAACGGACGTGTATGTGGAGGCGAGACTCCCGGAGGAGCTCCCCCCGAGCGGGTTCGGCGTACATCCCGCACTACTCGACACAGTGCTGCACGCGACTCGGTTCGCAGTGGCACGATTCGCCGACGGACCGGCCGAACTGTGGCTGCCCTTCTCGTGGAGCGGCGTCGATCGGTACGCACCCGGTGCGTCCGTGCTGCGGGCCAGGCTCCGGCCAGGGAGGACCGACACCAAGGACTCGATCGAGCTGTCCCTCACCGTGACAGACGAGGCCGGCAGTCCGGTCATCGAGGTCGCCTCGCTCGTTCTGCGGCCGGCGATGCCGGCCGGAGAGGGCAAGCAATCCGCCGCCGAAGCCCTGTTCCGGCTCGACTGGGTCCGCGCCCCCGAGCCGGACGCATGGGCGTGGTCCGATGACTGTGCCTACGCCGTACTGGGTCCCGACCGACTCCCTATGGCCGCGGCGCTCGAAGCGAACGGACACTCGGTCGTGGCGGCGCCCGACTGGTCAGCGTTCGTCCTCTCGGTGGCCGGGGGGACCCCCGTACCGGATGTCGTGTTGGTTCCGTACGTCGGTGGGGAAGAGGACAGCATGCTGATCCGGCGAACACACGTCATGAGCGCCCAGATTCTGCACCTGCTCCAGGCCTGGCTCGCAGACGATCGTTTCGCCGGAACTCGACTTGTCGTAGTGACCCGAGAGGCAGTGTCCGCCATCTCAGGAGATCGCGTGGAAAACCTTGCCTGTGCACCTATCTGGGGACTGGTCCGGGTCGCGCAGACCGAGAACCCCGAGCGGATCCTGCTGCTCGACGTGGAGAAGGGCGCCGACCTACCCCAAGCGCTGGCAGCGGCTCGCGCGTCCGGACAGCCGCAGTCGGCTTTCCGGGCGAACACACTCTACGTGCCTCGGTTGGCGCGTGCGGACACCGCGACCGACGAGCTCCGGCGGCCCGCCGACGGCTCACCGTGGCGTCTCGCTCCCACGGAGCCGGGCGATCTCGACCGATGGACCCTCGAATCACGGTCGCACGGTCCGCTTCGAGCGGGCCAGGTCCGGATCTCGGTGCGAGCGGCAGGCGTCAACTTTCGCGATGTGATGATCGCCTTGGACATCTACCCGGGCGAGGCCACGATGGGGCGCGAGGTAGCCGGGGTGGTGACAGAGGTGGGTACCGGGGTCACCGGATTCGTCCAGGGCGATCGAGTGATGGGCGTGGTCTCAGGGGGCTTCGCGTCATCGGTCGATGCCGACCACCGGGCCCTGGTCCGGATCCCCGCCGGCTGGTCATTCGCCCAGGCAGCCGGGTTCCCTATCGCCTTCCTGACGGCCCACTACGCCTTGCTGGACCTGGCGGGCCTGACGCGCGGGGAATCGGTCCTCATCCATTCCGCCGCCGGTGGGGTGGGCATGGCCGCCCTGCAACTGGCCCGGCACATCGGGGCAGAGGCGTATGCCACGGCCAGCCCCGGCAAATGGGAAGCCCTGTACGAGCAGGGCATCGACGACCGGCACATCGCCTCTTCGCGCACGCTCGAGTTCGAAGAACACTTCCACCGCGCCACCGCTGGGGGTGGAGTCGACGTAGTGCTCAATGCCCTGTCTCGGGAATTCACAGACGCCTCGTTGCGTCTGCTCCGCCAGGGCGGGCGCTTCATCGAGATGGGCAAGACCGACGTCCGTGAGCCTCGAACGGTCACCGCCGAACATCCCGGAGTGAGCTACCAACCCTTCGACCTAGGAGACCTGGGACCAGCTCGCCTCGAGGAAAAGTTCGCCGAGCTCGTCGTTCTGATCGAGAACGGAGCCATCCGCCCGCTGCCGATTCACGCCTGGGACATCCGGCAGGCAGGTGAGGCACTGCGATTCGTCAGCCATGCCCGGCACACCGGCAAGGTAGTACTGACCGTCCCGGTCGAGCCGAATCCCGAGAGAACCGTGCTCATCACCGGAGGCACCGGCACACTCGGAACTCTCCTCGCCCGACACCTCGCGACCGCACACGGAATGCGCCGACTGGTACTGGCCGGCCGGAGCGGAACGACGACCGAAACCGCACCTGATCTCGCCACCGAACTGGCCGCGGTCGGCGCCGAAATCCGCATCGTTTCCTGCGATGTCTCGGATCGAGAAGAAGTCGCCGCACTACTGGCGTCGATACCCTCACTGGGTTCTGTCGTGCACGCGGCGGGCACCGTGGACGACGGGACACTCGAATCGCTCGACACCGATAAATTGGAGCGGGTACTGCGGCCGAAGCTCGATGCCGCCATCCACCTGCACGAGCTCACCCGCGACCTGGACCTGGCGGAATTCATCATGTTCTCGTCCGGCGCGGGCCTGTTCGGCAACGCGGGCCAAGCAAACTACGCCGCCGCCAACACTTTCCTCGACGCCATGGCCTACCACCGGCGCGCAGAAGGTCTCCCCGCCTGCTCGGTGGCCTGGGGCCTGTGGGCACCGCCTTCACGAATCAGTAGCGGGGTGGACCGCATCAGGCAGCAACGTCTCATCCGTGGCGGGGTGGTGGCGCTGTCGGTCACCGATGGCTTGACGCTGTTCGACGCGGCCAGAGGCAGCGCACGAGCGATGACAGCCGCGATGCGGTGGAATCTGGCCGTTTTGCGCTCATCCCATCTCGAGCAACCACTGCTGCTGCGCGACCTCGTTCCGCGCCGTGGCCTCCCTGTCGGCTTGCGAGCACACCACGACAGCCCATCATCCTGGGCGCGGCGGTTGGCAGGAGCCGGCGCGGCGGAACAACACCGTCTCGTGCTGGAATTGGTTCTCACTCAGGCAGCCGATGTGCTGGGATACCCCGCCGGCCACACGGTCGCTCCCGACGAAAAGTTCCAAGACCTCGGCTTCGACTCGCTCACCACTGTGGAACTCCGTAACCGCCTCAACCGAATCACCGGCCTACACATGGGAACCAATGCGTTGTTCGACCATCCGAACTCCGCAGCTCTGGCACACCAACTGGGCAGGGAACTTCTGCGGAGCAGAACTACCACCCCACCGGCCTCTCAAACGATGGAAGTTCCCCACGCCAACGCCGATGCCGTGCTGGAAGCGCCTGCAGACCGATAACACACAGCCGCGGTGACAGCGATAGCTGTATTCGGAAACTTTTCGCGGAATGAGGTATGCGCCAGAGCAATGCGAGTGAGATTTCGAGTATACAGAATCATCCCTGCGCTCCCGGAGGCCGCCGGGAGCGCAGGGATGAAAAGGCCGCCCAACGGCGGAAACGACTTCCCCGGAATCCTCGGGATTATTGGCCGGGAGACGGATCGACCACCCAGCTTCCCGCCGAGTCCGGCGAGTCGTTGAAGAAGTATTCGCGGATCGAGGCGAGGACGACCTCTCGTGAGATCAGTCCGTCGTCGTCGCGATCGAAATGACGGAGAATTTCATCGATCTCGGGCTGCGAATGGTTCAGCAGTGAACCGGCCCACAGAGTGAACTCGGTCGCGGTCAGCTTTCCGTCACGATCGGCGTCCGCGATGTCCAGAGCCGCGTTGATCAGGGGAAGGTAGTCTTCTTCGAACGAGTCGACCGTCTCCAACGAACCTGACAGAGATGCTTCTTTGAACTCTTCTTCGCTTACCTTCCCGTCGCTGTTCGCGTCGCAATGAGCGACCAGTCGATCCCACACAGCGAAATTCAACTCCGCGACCCGCTGCATCTCGGGGTCATCGGGTTCCCGTCCGAAGGCCTGTCCCATACGTTCCACCGCGAGGGCGAAGTCGCCACGCTCGATAACACCGTCCCCATTCACGTCGTAGGCATGGAAGCGCTTGCTGAGTTTGCGGTCGAGAAAATCAGAGATCATGTTCCTGAACACTCTTTCTCTCTTGACATTACAGCCGAGAAGCGGACTCGTCCTGACACGACCGAGTGCAGGTCCAGCATATCGAGCGGCTAGGCGTGCTCGGGGAGAAATGCCGGAATCACCGGGTCCACAGCTGTGGTATCAACCATCTCGGCAACCGCCGACTCACGCTCCGTGCTGACTCTCCGAAGACGAACTCCCTCAACGGATCCCGCGTCACCGACACTGACACACCAGCGGCGGCCGCGACACCGAAAAGAACACACCGCGGACCACCGCGAATGACGTGGTGTATCAACGCTCCGCCGGACACCGACAAATCTGCCAGATCGAGCCGGTCAGCACGGCTACCGCACTACCCTCATCCGTAGCGACAAGGCCGCATGGCCATGGGATGGCGCCGAGCGGTTGGTCCCGCAACCGGGCACGCGCATATAGCAGAGACGCCGCTGCACCGGCCTCGGTCGGCTCGTGCGGGTGTCAGACAGTCTTGATGGTGCCGCCGTCGATGACGAAGTCCGCCCCCACGATATTGGCAGACTTATCGGAAACGAGGAAGGCGATCAGTGCCGCGACCTCTTCCGGCTCGGAGATCCGGCCGGAGGCGATATTGAAAATATCACCGAGGTTCTCCAGTAGTTCGGCATGAGAAATACCCTGTGCCGCAGCGACGTTTGTTCCGAAACTTTCCGGACCACGCCACAGCGGACTACCCACCACACCAGGCGATACGGTGTTGACGCGCACCCCGTGCGGGCCGAACTCGTCGCTGAGTCGTTTGCTGAGGGCAGTCAGCGCGGCCTTGGCCTCGCTGTAGCCGATTGGGCCGGGAGTAGGGGTTTGGGCGAAAATCGAGGATATGTTCACGATCGATCCACGCCGTTGCAGTAGGCTAGGCAGTGCTGCCCGGGTGGCCCATACGGCGCTGAACAGATTGAGGTCGAACAGATTTCGCCACTGATCGTCGGTGACATCGAGAAAGCCGCCCAGCCCCAGCAGATCCGCATCACCCGCGCCCACGTTGTTGACCAGGATGTCGATACCGCCGAGCTCGGCGAGTGCACCGTCGATCAGCCGCGTCGCTCCCTCCGCAGTGCTCAGATCAGCTGACACCGCAGCGATACTTACCTTCTCCAGTTCAGGTGTGATGGTGCGGGCGCCACCGACGACCCGCACGCCTTCGGCAGTCAATGCCTCGGCTATGGCCAATCCGATACCGCGGCTGGCTCCGGTGACAACTGCTGTCTTGCCGGTCAATTCGAGATCCATGCAGATTCTCCTTCCTGAACTGCCAGTCGAAGGTAGCCGGCGCCGGGCTCAGCCGCACCGCCGCTTCGGGTCGGCCCGGGGTAGGCCGGGCAGCATGCGGGGATGATATCCGAATATCTCAATCGAGATCGGCAAAGTCGGACGAAATACGTTGGCATACCGAATAATTCGGCACCGCATGTAGTGCCCCGGCCCAGTAACTGGGGTGATGCACACATGTAGTCGTGTCCCAATCGCCGCTGCCGCGGCTACCGGATCCGCATGACAGCGGCCAGCGACTGGCTCTGGAACACGTTCGCTCATCCGGTCGGACAGGTCAGCGGTGTCGACGACGGTCAGCCGGTTCTCCATAAGCAGCGCTACGTAGTCATCCAGTGCCAACCGTGGTTCCAGGTCGGCCACTCGGTCGTGGCAGTAGGTGCGGCTCATGGCGCTGACTTGCGCCACAGGTGATCCGCACTGCGGCCGGGCCGGGTGTGTGGGCGCGGATGGCGGCGATGATGCGGGTTGCCCGGTCGATGGGCCGGTCGTGGCCCAAGAGGTGGGACAGACGTTTCGCGCGAGTGCGGCGCTCGGTGCGGTCGAGGGACAGGGCGCGGGCCAGCGTGGTGGTGAGGTCCTCGGGGGAATTCGGGTCGGCGAGTAGGGCGGCGTCGCCGAGTTCGGTTGCGGCACCGGCGTAGCGGGACAGCACCAGCACCCCGGGGCGGAAGCCGGGTCCGGTCACCGCCGACTGGGCGGCGATGAATTCCTTCGCAGTCAGGTTCATGCCGTCCTGCAGGGACGTTACCCAGAACACGTCCGCGGCCAGGTAGTGGTCGATCACCTCCGGGAGCGGCAGATTATGCGGGATATAGTCGATTGGTTGCCAACTGCCGACACGCCAGGCGTCGTTGATCTCGGTGGTGCGTCGCTCGAGAGTGCGGCGAGTGGTGTCGTATGCGGAAATGCCTGGTTCCGGTGGTGGGCAGACGAGCCGGAACACCAGTCGGCCGTGCAGGTCCGGGCGGTGGTCGAGCAACGCCGCTATGGCGTCGACTTTGTGTACAGGGGCTTTGGTGTAGTCGAGACGTTCGACAGAGAGCACCAATGCGTGTCGGCTCGGTCGTATGCGCGAGGCGCGGCTGCGGGCGAGTGCTTCGATGGCTGGACGGTCGATACCCAGCGGATGCACACCCAAGGCTGGCAGTGCGGGCTGGCCGACCAGAGTTTGTCGAAAGTTGTCGGCGAAGGCATCGGTGTGAAAACCAGCCCAATCCAACTTCGCGAGCGAGCAGAGGATTTCGTCTGCGGCGGGCAGGGCAGCGAACACCTCCGGCGGTGGGAACGGAGTGTGGTGGAACAGTCCGATGCGCAGGCGATATGCGCTCAAACATCGCTTTCAAGGAGCCGATGTGCGGATGCGACACGGAGGGGTTGCTGGGTTGCCGTAGAGATCAACCACCTCATCGCCAGCTATGACGGATCTCTGGCCACACCATGCTTAACAAGGCTTGATCAGCGGCAGTCCAGTTCACAGCGGCCGAGTGTACCCAGCCTCGGCCCCGCCTCCAACAGGCTTCTCTCCCGCGATCAGGAAACTACCGACCTGACTCGGGGTGTCCGGTGCGGTGCGCTGGACAGGTGGCTCGAGGGTCAGCAGCACCGGCCCCTCTGTACTGGAGGCGAGGCGTTCATCAAGGGTCGGTTCGTCGACCCGGACGAGGAGAATGGCGTCGCTTCGGCAAGAATCAGGTGGTGGACAAGGGCACGCTTCCGAATGAGTGGACCATCGAGGAGGTGCGGCGACGAGCGCAGGACAGCACCGTGGAGTTGTTGGATCTCACCACCCCGGTATTTCTGGCACCACTCGAACCTAGTGCTGTGTCAGGCAACGTTCGGTAGGTAATCCGGGTGCCGGATCTTGGATCCGACGGCGAAGTCGCGGACGGGTCGGGCGTGCTGGTTGCGCCAACGGATGTAGGTGCTGATCGCCTCGTCTTGTTCGCCGTGGCTGCGGTGGTCGGTGCCGTTCACAGCGCGAAGTACCGCAGCGCGGCGAACTCGCACTCGATACGGTTCAGCCACGAGGAGTAGGTAGGCAGGAACACCAGCTCGACCGCGTTCGCCGTGCACCACGCCTTGACCTCAGCGCGTTTGTGGACCGAGTAGTTGTCCCAGATCAGAGACAGTTTCCGGCCCGGCCAGCGCGCTCGCAGCGATTTCAGGAACGCCAGGAACTCCGTCCACCGTTTCCGGTCCGGGATCCGGTAGTACAACTGGCCTGAACGCAACGCACCGGACATGTGCCGGACGCCCTGGGTGCGCCGGTAGGTCGCGCGCAACCGGCGTGGCCGTCGGGCGGTGAACCAGCCGCGGCCAGGGCGGGGCTGCAGGTTCAGCGGCCCGAACTCGTCCACGCAGACCACGCGGCCGTCGGCGGGCGGATGGTCGTAGAGGTCGAGCACCCTCGCCATCTTGGCCTGAAAATCCGGGTCGCCCGGAGCCTTCCACGTTTTCGTGGCCTGTTCGCTGATTCTCGCAACACCGTCGTGCGCAACCCGATCGATGCTGCCGGTTGGATCCCGAACTTGGGTACGAGTTGGCCGTGGACACATTCGCTGCTAAGCCGAGGGTGTGCCACTGTTTGTCGCCTAACATCAGTGGTCCGTGAATCTCGACGACCGCCGTGAGTCGGCACACGACGTCGTTACGAACGACGACAACTGCTGGCGTTCGGTAACCGCGCCTCGCGGCAATTGAGGACGTTGGCCCAGAGGGCTCGTGGACGGCTCGTCGGCGGCGCTGCCTGGTCGGCGGGTGAAATCGGCCACCACACGATCCACCAACTCCGGCGGAAACGTCCACGTCGACAGCCCGACCGCGATGCGGTCGGACAATCGCTCATCCGTTTCCAGCTTGACCTGACCAGGTCTCGGCATCCACACACCTTCGGCCGCAGACCCTCCCAGGTAAAATCCTCGAGTCACTGGTTGGGCTAACAGGTCGACTTTTCTTCATCACTCAGACTGCGAGTCGTTGTTTGAATAGTTGAATGCTTACCGTCTGTTCCATCCGGGACAGCTTTGAAGATACCAGTGTAGATCCGATACTTCTGATCAGGAGGCCCGTCGGGGTAAGTTTGCATATATGGAGTCTCAAGGTACCCATAATAGATCTTCATGATTTGCGCGCGTTCGACGAAAGCAATGGTCCCCTGGTCCACCGTCACCTGAGTGCTTCCGCCTTCGGTGTGTGCGGTCTCGGATGAGGCTCCGAAGGCAATATTCGCCACATTCGGGCCGACGTTCACGCCGAAGGTGTACGCAGCTCTCGTCTCATCACTCCATGCGACGGTCTGCACCAGGCTGGCCGAGCTGCAATTTTTTGCCGAGGAACCCACCTGCTTGAATGGCACTCTCGGCGTCTCGAGCACGTCACTTGTCCCTTGGACGGTAAATGTACAGTTCATGCCATGACTCTCGCATTCCGTCAATAGTTCCCAACCGGACGGATCCGAGACGCCAATCTCGATGATCTCGTTGGCAGAGGCTGTCGGCGTCATTATCGAAAAAATTCCGAGGGTCATGATCGAGATCAGGGCCGCTCGCCCAACGCGCCGCGGTACCGTCGCCGGGCAGGTTTTCATCTTCTCCATCCTCTCCATGTCTGGTATCGCGTTCCCAGACCGTCTGTAGCCGTGCTGGAAAGTCTCGCCGTAACAATGGATACAGTCGGTCGGGTAGGTCTGTGCTTTTGGTCTTCGGTAGAGTTGTTCTACTTGATGTGGGCCGGAAGTCGCCACGGCTGCCCGTGGCAGTTCCAAATCCGCAGCTGGGTGCCATCGGAAACATCCTCGGCGTCCAGGCATCGACCCGACTGAGGGTTACGGAGCGTAGAACGCGTTGGTGTTCCGCCTTTTTCCCACCGCTGCGCTTCGGCTCCATTGCAGGGCCACAACTGCACTCGCGTGCCGTTCTTCGTGGCGCCACCGTCTACATCAAGGCATTTTCCGAGGATTTGCAGCGTGCCGTCTGCGTTAACGGTCCACCTCTGGTTCGCTCCCCCAAGGCAGGGCCACAACACAATCGATGTGCCCGCGGCATCTGAGCCCCCGTAAACGTCCATGCACTTGCCGCCAGGCCCGACGACAGGGCCGGTCCTAGGGAGGCTCCACTTCTGGTTCGCCCCCTCGTGACATTCCCAGATCTGAAGCCGGGCACCGCTATCGGTGGAGCCGTCCACGATATCCAGGCATTTACCCGTCTGCACGTTACGCAGCCTCGATCCGTCCGACCTCCACTGCTGTCTTTTTGTTGCGTTGCAAGTATACAGATGGGTCAGTGTTCCACTCCCGGTTCCGGTGCCGACAAGGGCCGAGACATTTGCCAAGAGCGGTCAGGGAGCCGTCAGGCTGAACCACCCATTGCTGGTTCACTGCGCCGGTACAGTCTGCCAACACGATCGGCGTACGATCTGCTGAGCCGCCCCCACTCACGGCCATGCATTTACCAGCCGCCCCCACTAAATGGCCGGTAGCCCAAGAGTCATCGGCCTGCGCTGACGGGCCAGATAGCGCCAGAATCACCATAGGAGCCACACAGAGCGCCGCTGCCAGCTTTTTAAGTCGGTTCATTCTTCCACCTATCCATTGCGCTAACCTCTGCAATTGTGGCTGCGGATATCGGCGGTCGTGAACGAGCCCAGCGCCGCCGCGGTGATCGCATGTATGCCACACTCGGCTGAACCAGAACTACTGAATGTTCTGGTCGGCTCAGCCGAAGATGATCGAGTCTCGCCTGGGTAGTTCCGCTGGGCGGTTGGCCTCCAGCCACATGTGGACTGCCTGGGCGACCCCCTGAACCAGCGGCACGCGGCGCTGTTGGGCGATACTCCGGAATTCCGCCCTCTGTCCGATTGGGAGGAAGGTCGCGAACGACTCGGCCCCCGCCGTGTCAATGGTGGCGGGTATTGATTCCAGCTCGCGCCATCCGGCGATGGCTTGTTCCACGGCGGTCTGGACCTCGAGGCCGAACTGGCCTGCTCTGGCCTTCAGCTGTTCGTGGAGCTGTTCGGGCAGCTCGGTGACGATCTTCTCTCGGTCGGAGCTGTCGGCTAGAAGACCCATGATGGACACCTTTGCCGAGTAGTGCGGGCGACTGCGTGGTATCGGGCCTGCGGCCCACATCATCCCTTTGCCGGGCATGCACGCCCCTGTGGATACTACCGGCCGCACGCCGCTTATCCGTGGGAATCGTTGTGCAGAGCTTTCTTTCGCGAACAGAGGTCATATCGGCCAATGTCGCGGCGAGCCGAGCGAGCATTGAGCGGACAGACTGTTCGGTGGCATAGTCACCTCGGTCAGCGGGGTGCAGGTTGGTGGTCAGCCGCAAAGGCATACGCTCATCGACCGCTACCCACGGCTGGCGAAACTCCGCGATCAGCTGATCGCCGCGCCGATTGTGCGTGTGCGCCGAGTCCAGCCCGAGCCGTCCTGAGCCGAGCGGATCGCAGTCATGAGTCGTCGGCCAGTGCTGCACGGATCCGCGTCGCGAACTGCGTCATCTCGGTGTCGTTGTAGTCGAGGATGCCGTTGGATGCGTCGACCGCGTAGAGCTGCTGGCAGGCGTAGGGCACGCCGGGCGGCAGCGGGGCGATGTGCCAGTGAACATGCGCGTTGCCGAGTTTCGCGCCCAGCGACATCACGTAGGTACGCTCCGGATTCGTCACCGCGGCGACGGCGCGGGCGACCCGGTGCACCACCGATTGCAGCCGCAGGTACTGCTCGGTGGTGAGATCGCCCACCACGTCTTCGACGTGGCGGCGCGGCACCACCAGCACATAGGCGGGCAACGTGGGATACCGGTTCAGGAACGCGACATGCTCGCCGTCGTCGAAGACCGTGTGGTGCTCGTAGCCGGGCTCGCCGGCCAGGAAGGCGCACACGAAACACTGCTCGGCCCGCACCCGCCGTTCGTAGCCGGCCAGATCCATCGGCACACGGCGCGCCTCGAGGTCAGCCACACTGTCCGGTAGTGTCGCTTCGGGTTTCGCCGCGATCAGATGGGCGAAGCGGGCCGTTTCGACATAGGGGTGCCGGTCGGCGAGCAGATTCTCCAGCCGCAACAGCTGGGCGAAGAACTGCGGATCGTGTTTGGCGTCGTCGTCACTGATCAGATCGCACACCGCGCGCACCCCGTAACGGACCGGTCGACCCAGACCTGCGGCGACCATATCGGCAGCCAGCTCGGTCGCTGTGACCGCGTCGATCTCGGTGTCGTAGGTGACCGACGTCCGGGTTGTGGCGTCCAGCAGCCGCACGGCCTCGTCCAGCTCCCCGCGCCGCACAGCCGCGGTCAACGGGTCGCTGGCGGGATTGGGCACGAGCACCGACAGCAGTCCGCCCGGCCCCAGCACCGACACCATCGACTCGAGCGCTTCAGGTCGGTCCGGCGCGTATTGCAGCACATTGTGGGCCATGACCACGTCGTACGAATCGCACGCCACCACAGCGGTCAGGTCCGCGATGTCTGCGCACCGGATCTCGATCGAATCCGCGCAACGGTGCGCCGCGGCCAGCGCCATGGCCTCATCGAGCGAGGCACGCGACATGTCGACGATAGTCACGCGGTGTCCCACAGCGGCCAAGCGCACCGCGTCCAAGCCATTGCCCCCGCCCACGTCGAGCACCGCCAGCGATGACCGGTCCGGCAGATGCCGGGCGAGATTGGCCGCCACCTGCTCATAGCGCAGCCGACCCCACGGCGTGGCCTGGTAACCACGGAAAGCGTCCAAGTGCCGATCGAATGCCGAGACCATAAGGCCCTTCCTACCCGACCCGAACACGAATCAGTCCGACCAGCGCGCACCGGGGCCATAACGCCAAATCGCCTCGGTCATCGCTTCGAAGGCTGTGCGGGGCAGGACACAGGCGAGTTCGGGCAGCAAATGCACAATGTCGGCGACACTCAGCGCCGCAGACACTTTCGGGTCCGGCACGGGTTCTGGTCGAGCAGCCAGGCATGCAGCTTCATCAGCTGCTGCTCCCCCCTCGGCCGGCCGCGCAACGCGCGCGAAGTTGCCATACCGGCAGGCAACAGCGACCCCAACTGTGCTGAATTACTCCGGCTCATGCGCCTGACCAGCAGCATGTCCGATTTCACGCGTCGGAATGAGATCGCGCTCCAATGGAACAGGGCCAGCTGTGATCACGTCGGCCGCGGCGCGCGTGATGGCACCGCGCAACCGCCGCCGCAGCCGCGCGAACCACGATCCGCGACGCGGAAGACCCGGCTGCGGGTAGGCAGAGCGCCAGCCCGGCGGTGGCACCGGCGCCATCCCGGGCACCAGTACCCGCCCCCCTGGATCCCTCACCGGAGGAGCAGGGTCACCGATCATCGCGCGAGCCCACCCCTGCGCGTCGAACAGCACCTCTCCCGGTAGTCCCGTCGCTTCCTCGAGTGCACCCGGGTAGACGCGGGCGTAGGCGCGGTTGACCTCGACCGCCGCCGGCGGCGGCAGCAACATCCAGTCCGCACACAGCCGCGTCGGCGTCCATCGAGTGAACCAACGCCGGCTCGGGATCTCCCTCGACATCGAGCAGGCCGTGCCCGTTCTTCGGCGGCGGTTGATCCGGTGGTGGATGTCCTGCCGTCAGCGAGTTCCACCTCGAGTCCTTCTTCCAAGCCTCGCCGCGCACGCAGCGCGCCTCGACTTTCGACGACGATCGAGCCGGACTCCCGTAACCGCCGCAACCGCCGCCGACCAGGCAACGGCGGGTGGTGGATCGGACCGAACACGTCGCGACGCGGTCAGCGACCGATCTGTCCCCACCGTAGACACCACGGCCGACGGGTCGAGCCCGAGGCCATCAGGGAGCTCTACCGTCACCTGGCCCCCCTATGTGGGCTACCCCGTCCTGGTCTCCGCCTTCCAGCGCCTGGCCGAGCTCGGCCTACCCGCCGCGCAGGACACCGGCCCGGTCGCGCCGGTGCCGCCCAGCGGCGCACTCGCCCGCGCGGTGCGCGGTATGCAGGACGTGGACCCGGGACTGGCGGCGTTCACCGAGGACCAGTTCGCCCAGCGCTGAGCCCGCCCGTATCTCAGTGTCCGGGAGCGGGCACTCGCCTGCCTGGTCGTGGATATCTTCTATCAGACCCGGGGAGCATCTCTGCATCTGCACGCGGAGCTGGCGCGGGCGGACGGCGCCACGGAGGAGACCTTCCGAGATCTGATCCGCGGCGTGGCCGAGTTCGGGCTCGCCCGAGCATGGGCCGCCGCCGCGGCTCTACTCCCCGGGCCGGAACCGGGCACGGAGCCGTGATCCACCGAAACTATCTGGCGGGGATGTGACCTGCGACACGGTCCGTCACGCGGGGCGACGGTCGTTCGTCCAAGAGGCACAGGGTTCCTCTGATCAGAAAGTTGTGTCATGACATCGAAACCGGTGTTCACCCGGCTTGCCGCGATCGCCGCCGTGCTGGTCGGCGCACTTGCCGCCTTCGTCGTTCCCGTCGCGCGCGCGCAGCCGCCGACCCTGGGCCATCAGTCGCAGTACCTTTCGCGGGTGGAGTCACGGTATGTCGACACCGAGCTCGCTCGTTTCCACTACACCCGGACCGGGACCGGATCGCCCGTCGTGCTCGTCGCGGGTGGTGGGCTGTGGGGGTACTCCTGGCGAGACGTGATCCCGGCATTGGCCGCCGAACACACCGTCTATGCCGTCGACCTGCCCAGCCAGGGATTCACCGAACTGCACCGCGGCGACTTCGCCTACGATCTGCCGGCGATGTCGCAGGCGCTGGCGACCTTCCTCGATGCCGTGGGCCTGCACCGGACGGCGCTCGTCGGTCATTCGTGGGGTGGTGCCTGGAGCCTGTACTTCGCCGAGCAGCACTCCGACCGCGTCGAACGCCTCGTCCTGCTCGACTCGCCCGGTCTGGACGCCGAAAAGGCCCCGGTCACACCGCTGTTCACCACCCCTGTAGTAGGCGAGCTCGCGACCGACCTCACCACCCGGTCCTTCTATGCCGACAATATCCGCGGCACCTTCCACAACAAGCATCTGGTCACCGAAGAGGTGATCGACGAGCTCTACGCACCGTTCTCCCGGCCGGCCAATCGCGCGGGTTTCCTGTCGTTGTGGCGCAACATGGACTTCCGGCTCACCGACGCCGGGCTCGCCCGGGTCGCCGCACCCACGCTCGTGCTGTGGGGCGGCGCTGACAGCTGGCTGCCCGCATCCCAGGCGGGCCGCCTGGCAGCGCGCATCCCGGATGCGGCGGCCACCGTCCTCCCGAATTGCGGGCACACCGTCCATGAGGATTGCCCCGCGCAAACCAACCCGCTGATCACCGGATTCCTCCGCTGAGACTTCTCGATTATCTATCGACAACCGTGAATTCGCCCCCTTTCTCCGATCCCGAAAAGTATTGAGCTCGAGGAGCCGTCATGAACAATCCGATAGCGGAAGTGCTGATCGTCGGAGCGGGCCCGGTCGGCCTGACCGCGGCGGTTGTACTGGAACAACGGGGACACGACGTTGTGATCGTCGACCGGCAGGCCGAGGGCGCCAACACCTCCCGCGCGGCGGTGGTACACCCGCACACCCTGGAAATACTGGAGCCCTACGGCGTGGTCCCGGCCCTGGTGGAGCGCGGCGTGCACACCCCGACCTTCACGATCCGCGACCGGGATCGCCTGCTGATGGCGATTCCGTTCAACGAGCTTCCCACCGCCTACCCGTACACGCTGATGATCTCCCAGGCCGACACCGAGAAATTCCTGCTGGATCGGCTCACCGCACTGGGCGGGAAGGTCACCCGCCCGGCCACGGTCACCGGGATAACGCAGGAACCGGATTCGGTCACCGCGACCCTTTCGGAAGGCGGGCCGCTTCATGCGCGCTACCTGCTGGCGGCGGACGGCATGCACAGCCTGGCGCGGGAACGGTCGGGAATCGGATTCACCGGCGGCACCTACGCCGAATCGTTCACCCTCGCCGACGTCCGCCTCAGCGGCGGAGTACCCACCGACGAGGTCATCCTGTTCTTCTCACCGGCCGGGCTGGTAGTGGTCGCGCCGCTGCCCGACGACAGATTTCGGATCGTGGCGACCGTGGACGAGGCACCGCAGGACCCGGATATCGCGTTCGTGCAGGGATTGCTCGATGAACGCGGCCCGCAGGCCCACCCGGTCGTGGTCGAAGAAGTGGTGTGGGGGTCACGTTTCCGCGTCCACCACCGGATCGCCGACACCTTCCGCCACGGCCGGGTCCTGCTCGCCGGCGATGCCGGGCACGTGCACTCACCGGCAGGCGGCCAGGGAATGAACCTCGGTATCGAGGACGCCGTCACGGCCGCGACGACGCTGTCCCGGGTCCTGACCGGTGAACCGGAAAGCCTGCTCGATGAATACGCCGCCGCTCGGCGCCGCACCGCCGCAACCGTGGTATCCACAGCGAGCCGGCTCACCGACCTGGCCACCGCCTCCGCGCGGGTGCGACCGATGCGCAATACCGCTATGGCGCTGGCAGGTAAGGCCGCGCCCGTGCGGAACCGGTTGGCGTGGCGCCTGTCCGGACTCGACCGCCGCTGAGAACCTGGCCACCTCGAACTCGGGGAGTCGAGGTGTACGCGATACGGCAGTACGAGTTCGGTGCGCCGGAACGGCTGGTGTGCGCGTCGGTGCCCGACCCGGTGCTGGGTGCATGGCAGATACCGGTCGAGCTGCACGCGGCCGGGGGGCGCACCGGATCGATTCGGTGCTCCCGCCGGAGACGCCCGGCTCCGGTTCCGCCGCCGCGGGTGCCGATGACGCTGGGGCAAGAGGTGGCCGGTGTCGTCACCGGGCTGGGCGTCGAGGTCGATGGGCGGTGGCTGGGCCGGCGTGTGGTGGTCCCTCTCGGAGCCGGTTACGCCGTACCGGCCGTGGCCGATACCGCTGGTCTGCACGAAATACCCGACAGCGCAGAATTATTGCGTACCGACCAGGTAGCGCTGCAGTGTGGGGCCGAGCCATTCGATGATGGCTTCGCGGGAGAGATCGACCACCGGCGGAATGAGCAGCACATACCGGCACAGCGCCAAGCCGAGTGCCTGGGAGGCCGCGAGCCCGGCCCGGGCCGGAGCCCCGGCGGGATCGCCGGTGAGCTCGGCGATCATCGGGACCAGTTGAGCGGCGAAGATACCGCGCATCCGCTCGGCGCTGTCGGTATCGGTGACCGCGGTCCGCAGCAGGATCCGCAGCACCTCGTCGCCCTCCCACCGATCGGCGATATGGGCGGCCAGGGCCTGGCCCACTTGGTCGGACGGCAGGACTGCCAGGTCGGGCAGTTCCAGGTCCAGATCCACTGCATTGGCGAACAATTGCTGTTTGCTGCCGTAGTAGCGCATGACCATGGACGGATCGATGCCGGCATCACCGGCGATCGCGCGGATCGTCGTGCGGTCGTACCCATCGGCGGCGAACCGCTCCCGGGCGGCCTCCAATATCACGGCCTTGGTCTGCGCCGACGACCTTCTCATGTCCCGCAGTGTATACCAACAACCGTTTGCAAACGGTTGTTGACTTCCCGGAGTCATGGGTCCATGATGATTGCCAACGCTCGTTGGCAAACGAGTGTTGACAGAAAAGGCGAGAATGGAGTGCGAACATGCGCATCGTGAACGAACACCTCAACCCGAGTCAGGCCGCACTGGTCGCACCGAGCGGCACCGGATATCTCCTGCTCGCAGCCGAGGTCGACCGCCGGCCGATGTTCCTGCCCGGCAGCCGAGCCAAGGCTCGCCTGATCCGCGAGGCCAAAACGGTCACCGCGGAGCTCGAGCGGCTCCCGGAGGTCGTGCGCGCCACCGTGTTCCGAGGATTCGCCCACCTGGTCTTCGGCGAGAATCACCGCTTGCTGCGCCGCGCGGTCGCCGCGGATCGGCTGCGACCGGCCCGCTACGACGTGGTGATCCTCGTCGAGGTCACTAGCCCCGCAATGATCGACACACTGCGGACCCACGCCCACTACCGTCGACTCACACAGCTCGTCGTGGCCGGGGCCCGGCGTACCTTCGAACTTGCTGCCGCCAACCCGCGCAATATGGGCGATGTCGACGCCACGCGGCAAGGGGTGTTCCTGTTCAACTTCTTCTACGGGCAGGAGGAAAAGGAACTCGTCCCGGTGTGGGAATACACGGCGGGATGGTGGGCGGTCAACACCGGGCTGGACAACTCCCGAGTCATGCAGCCGCTCCCCGGGGAATCGCGCGACTACGGCATCATCAACCACTGCCGGTGGGACCGCCTGCGCGACGTGGCGCCGAAGATGATCTTCCGGCCCTCGTTCCGGCGGTTCGTCCTGGCCAACTTCGCCGCCAACGACATCTCCGCACAACCCGCCCTCTACCGGCTGGCATGACTCTCGGCCGAACAACTGCGCCAGGCCGATCGCTGCGAGCGTGGGAGCACCCGGGAAGGGCGACTTGTGTGCTCGAAGCGGTCGGCCGCGCGAGTTCTGTCGCGCTTCGCCGTCGAGCCACGGCACCACCTCGACGCAGTTACCAGCAGGAGGCACTGGAGGAGCGCGGTCCGCGTTGCCGGAGTCGGGGTGATCACCGCTGATCGAGACCGAGCTGCTCGGAGATCATCAGCGCGACTTCGGTTTCGAGCCGGTTGACCGTCAAAGGGTGGCCGAGCACTTCCTCGGCCCTGCGTATCCGGTAGTGGACGGTGTTCTTGTGGACGTGCATGCGCGCGGCGGCGTCGGTGAGACTGCCGCGGACGTCCAGATAGGTTTGCACCGTTTCGCGAAGGCGTGCGGTCGTCGTATCGTCGCGCATGAGGTCGCCCAGTACTCGATGCCCCCAGGCTTCGGTGTCGGGTAGGTGATCGATGAGCAAGCTGGCCAGAGCGACTCGGGAGTGCAGGCGGCGATGCTCACGACCGCGACCGGGAAGGAACCGTTGACGGTGGTGATCGATGAACAGAATTGCTGGGCCTGGATATCTCCAGCGGCAAGCCTTCGCTCGACACCGGGCGGCTCGAACGAGATCTGCACCGGCGGCCGGGGATTCGCATCGCGATCGGCGATCCCGCAACCGGGCTGGCTGGCTTCCGGCAAACCTTCCGCGATGCCCAGCGTGCCCGCAACCTCGCCCTGGTAGCCGATCCTTCCCGTGCGCTGACACTCTGGTCAACGCCTACATCGACCGGGCTATCGAAGGCGTCATCGACATCTACGAAAACGAACGTCGTCGCTGGGACGCGCGTTCGGACAGCACCCGTGCGGCGCAGATCCGCGCGGTGCTCGACACCGAAGACCTCGACCTGGCCTCCGCTGAACAGATGCTGACCGCCTCCCTGGGGGCTGGCACATGGCCGCCATCATCTGGGTGCGCAAGCCTGCGGCCTCATCCGCCGACCTGCGGACGCTAGGTCTATAGGCTTACGGCGCGTTTCCGAGCGACCACCCACCCCGCAAATGTGAAACCTGCTAGCACCAAGGAGACCGCGGTCAGTGCCCACCAAAACGTATGACGGTCCGGATTCGAGGTCAGGGCTGTGATCACAAAGTTGCCAGCCAACCCGGCGAATACGCCAAAGAATGCGAGCCACACCCCGTCCCAGCCGGGTCCGTTTACCGCAGCGTACGCCTTGTTTACATGACTGACGTCGACCACAGGAGCACCCTCTTTGCGGGCAAGCTTGATGGCCTTGATGCCAACTGTTGCCACGAGTTCGTCTGAGGCCGTTATGAGGCGGAGCTCAGCGGCTCGCATGAATCCAGAGATCGAATTATGCACCCCCAGCTCGCTGTTGATGCGGACGATCGCGCCTTGTGACGTTATCGGCGTGTGGCTTTGATCAGGGTCGACCAGAGGGAGGTGAGCGGAATTCGGTCAGACATCGTCGACCGATGCCGCGGCCTCACGATGAATCAGTCGTGGGATTCGATGACCTCTACAGTGCACGCCCGCGAGTCGTACAATTCCCATCCCCTTTCGCTACCCCACCACGATAATCGAGACGCCGGTTGGGGTGGCACACTGTGCAACAGCAACCATTGATCAACGCGGCCGCGTCAGCGATAGATCGGCCATGAAGCTCACAGTTCCGACCCAATCCATGGAAGCCTCAGTGACTTCCGAAGACGTCAGTACAGCGCTGCAAAGGTACAGGAGTGATCGATCATCGCTCAGCTTCCCGGACTCGGTCGAGGATTCGTTCCGGGCGGCCAACAGGGTGACTTCGTGGACCGGGATGCTCCGTAACGCGATCGAGAGCTTTTTCTCAGCGTTCACACGGCAAAATTTGGCCGCGCCCAAAGAATGAAGCGATCTCCTTGGAGTGTGCTGGTCGGCAGCACCCGCAGCCCAACCCGAGGAGACCAGCAAATGCGAACCGGCACCACCGCGAGCATGCCGCGGATCAAGACCTCGTGGCTGCTCGGCGCCATGGGCGCCTCGGCGAGCCGGCGCGCGTCGCGGTCGATCAACGCCGACGCGGTAGCGACCGAAACCAACGCCACGACCGGGGCGACCGCGTTCGTCGTCGCCGACGGCGTCGGGGACCATCTGCTGGCTGCCCGGGCGGCCCGCACGGTCGCCGCGGCGGCGGCGCGGTTCGGTGCACGCAAGGGGGCGCGGGCGGGCATCATCGCGGCCCAGCGGGAACTGCTGCGCGAGGTCCCGGAGCCGTCGGCCGACAGCGTGCTCGTCGTCGCGGTGCTGCCCGCCGCCGGTCGGCCCGATGGGCCCTGTGAGGTGGCTTGGGTGGGTGACTGTCGCGCTTACCGGTGGAACGGCCGGGTACTGCACCAGATCACCACCGATCACACCGTCGCCGAGATGTGCCGAGCTCGCGGACGCGTTCCTACGCCACGCATGGGCCATCTCGTCACTACCTCCGCCCGCACCGCGCGTCCGGACGAAATCGGCTACGCCGCGACCGGGTCGAGCACGGGCAGGCTGCTGCTGAGCACCGACGGAGTGCACAAGCCACTGGGCATCGCCACGATCAAGGCGATACTGGCGGAAGGCGACACGGCGCACGCCATCGCGAACACCCTGGTGGACGCCGCCGTTCTGGCCGGAGGGAAAGACAACGCCACCGCGCTGGCCGTGGACTTGCCCTCCCGCGCCGCCGACTGCTGAATCCGGCATCCAGCGAGACCGGCCCCCACCCCGGCAACTCGTCGGGACCGAGGCGTTCGCGACGCGAGCAATATATATGTTGAAATGCTATGAATCTGCGTCGGAAGGGCGCAGGATGTCGCCGTGGAGTTGACAGCCGTGCGCATCGACAAACCGGATGATCTCAACGTCATCATCGGACAGTCCCACTTCATCAAAACCGTGGAGGACCTGCACGAAACCCTCGTGGGGGTCGGACCTCACCTGCGATTCGGGCTGGCGTTCTGCGAGGCTTCCGGACCGCGCCTGATCCGTCACTCCGGCAACGACGATTCGCTGGTCGAGCTCGCCACGAAGAACGCGGCGGCGATCGCGGCGGGACACTCGTTCATCGTCTTCCTCCGCGAGGGCTACCCGGTCAATGTGCTCAATGCCGTGAAGCAGGTCCCGGAAGTGTGCGGGATCTTCTGTGCCACGGCCAATCCCGTCGAAGTCCTCATCGCCGAGTCCGAGCTGGGGCGAGGAATCCTCGGAGTCGTCGACGGTTCCGCGCCGCTCGGCGTGGAAAGCGCCGACGACCAGGCGGCCCGCAAGCAGCTACTGCGCCGGATCGGCTACAAATTGTGAAATCCACGGCGCGATAGGCGCCCGGCCACCACGTCGGTCAGCCCACGGTCTCGGGGCGGTCGGACAACCCGAGGCGCAGATGTTCGCTGTGATAGATCGCCTCGTCCAGCAGTTGGGCGACGTGATTGTCATAGAGGCTGTAGACGATGCTGCGGCCGGTGCGCGTTCCCGTGACCAGACCCAGGTTGCGCAGAAGCCGAAGCTGGTGTGACACGGCGGACTGCTCCATGCCGATGGCGTCGGCCAGCGCACTCACCGACACGGGCCCTTGGCGCAGCTCGGTGAGGATCATCAACCGGCTCGGGGTGGCGAGCGCTTGCAGCGTGGTCGCCACATGCGCGGCCGATTCCGGGTCCAGGCGCGCGACAGGCCGGTCCCTGCCTTCGACACCGTGTCCCATAGCTGACCAGCATACTCTAGGAACAAATGAAGACGTGTTCATGTTTTCTGATATGGTCGGGCGGTCTGTTCGTCGTTGTCTTGGAGGTGCCCTGTGGCCGCGCCGACTCTCGCGCCGACCCGTCCGACTCCGGCATCCGCTCCCGCGCCCGCGCGCCGGACCCGGCTGTTCGCCTTGCCGGAGGTCCGTTGGGCCGCGGTGGCCGCGCTGCTGTTCCTGGCCGGCCTGGCGGTGCAGCTGACCGATGGCCCGCAATGGGTGTGGTGGGGTCTGTACCTGGCTTGTTACGCCGCGGGCGGATGGGAACCGGCCTGGGCGGGATTGCAGGCACTGCGGGACAAGACGCTCGATGTCGACCTGCTCATGGTCGCCGCGGCGATCGGCGCCGCGGCGATCGGCCAGATCACCGACGGCGCGTTGCTGATCGTCATCTTCGCGACCTCCGGCGCACTGGAAGCGCTGGCCACCGCCAGGACCGAGGACTCGGTGCGCGGACTGCTCGACCTCACGCCGGACACCGCGACCCGGGTCACCCGCGATGGTGACGAGGAGACGGTGAACGCCGCCGAACTCGAAGTCGGGGATGTCGTCGTGGTGCGCCCCGGTGAGCGGATCGCCGCGGACGCGACGGTGGTCTCCGGCGGCAGCGAGGTCGATCAGGCCACCATCACCGGTGAGCCGCTGCCGGTCGACAAGACCGCGGGCGACGAAGTGTTCGCGGGCACTCTCAACGGCACCGGCGCGCTGCGTATCCGCGTCGATCGCCGGGCGCAGGACTCCGTGGTCGCCCGGATCGCCGCCCTCGTCGAGCAAGCCGCCCGAACCAAGGCGCGCACACAGCTTTTCATCGAGAAGGTGGAACAGCGGTACTCGATCGGCATGGTCGTGGTCACCCTCGCGGTGTTCGCGATTCCCCTGCTGCTCGGAGAAACGCTGCAGCGGGCGCTGTCGCGAGCGATGACGTTCATGATCGTCGCCTCCCCCTGCGCGGTGGTGCTGGCCACCATGCCGCCGCTGCTGGCGGCCATCGCCAACGCGGGCCGCCACGGCGTCCTGGTCAAGTCCGCGGTGGTCATGGAGAAGCTCGGCGCCACGACGCACGTCGCCTTCGACAAGACCGGAACCCTGACCCGCGGCACCCCGGTACTCGCCGAGATCCACCGCGTGGACGAACGATTCGACGAGAGCGAGTTGCTGCGGCTCGCGGCCGCGGCCGAGCGTTCGAGCGAGCATCCGCTGGCCGCGGCGATCGTGCGCGCGGCCCGCGTCCGGGATCTGGAACTGCCCGACGTCACCGAGTTCACCGCATATCCCGGTCGCGGCGTGACCGCGCTCGTCGGTGACCGCCGCATCGGCGCCGGCTCCCCCGCCACGGCAGGACCGGCATCGGACGGCATCGCGCGAACCATCGTCGACACCGTGCAGGCGAACGGCTACACCGCTGTCGTCGTGACCTGCGAGCACCAGCCGATCGGTGTACTCGCCCTCACCGACCAGCTGCGGCCGGAAGCGGTGGCGGCCGTCCGCGCTACCACCACCTCGATCGGCACGGCGCCGGTGCTGCTGACCGGCGACAACCGCGCCACGGCCGACCGGCTCGCCGCCACGGTCGGCATCACCGACGTGCGGGCCGGGCTACTGCCCGACGACAAGGTGACCGCGGTGCGGGAACTGCAGGCCGACGGGCGGAAAGTGACCGTGGTCGGTGACGGCATCAACGACGCCCCGGCCCTCGCCGCGGCCGAGGTCGGCATCGCGATGGGCGGGGCCGGGTCCGACCTGGCGATGCAGACCGCGGACGCCGTGGTCGTGCGCGACGATCTGACCACGATCCCGGCGGTGATCGCGTTGTCCCGGCAGGCGCGGCGCGTGGTGATCGCGAACTTGACCATCGCCGCCACGTTCATCGGCGTGCTGGTCGTCTGGGACCTCGCCGGCACCCTGCCCCTTCCGCTCGGCGTCGCCGGACACGAGGGATCCACCGTCATCGTCGGGCTCAACGGGCTGCGCCTGCTCCGCCGGGCGGCATGGGAACGCGCCGCCGGTACCCGTAGCTGACACGGTCCGCGGCCACGGAGTATGCGCCGATGCCGCCGCAGTGCGGGGCTCGCCCGCACCGCGGCGTTGTGACCGGACCGGGGATCAGTCGGCGCGAACCTCGCCGCGATCGCCGCTCCAGAGCGTGTGGTATTTGCCTTCGGCGTCGACGCGTTCATAGGTGTGGGCGCCGAAGTAATCACGCTGCGCCTGGGTGAGCGCGGCCGGGAGGCGCTCGGCGCGCAGGGCGTCGTAGTAGGACAGGGACGACGCGAACGCCGGTACCGGGATTCCGAGCAGGGTCGCGGTGGCCACGACGCGGCGCCAGCTGTCGATGGCGGTCTCGATCGCCTCCCGGAAGTACGGCGCGAGGATCAAGCTCGGCAGCGCCGGATTCTCGTCGTAGGCGTCCTTGATCCGGTTCAAGAAGCGGGCGCGGATGATGCAGCCGCCGCGCCAGATCGTCGCGAGGTCGCCGGGGCGCAGATTCCAGTCGTATTCGGCGCTGCCCGCGGCGATCTGGTCGAAACCCTGCGCGTAAGCGACCACCTTCGAGGCGTAGAGCGCTTGCCGGATGTCCTCGGTGAACTGCTCTACGTCGGTGGGCTTCTCGGCCAACCGGCCCGAAGCGAGCCCCTTGGCGGCCTTGCGCTGGTCGCGGGAACCGGAGAGCGCTCGCGCGAACACCGCTTCGGCGATTCCGGTCACCGGCACGCCGAGGTCGAGCGCGGACTTCACCGTCCAGCGCCCGGTGCCCTTCTGCTCCGCCGCGTCGACGATCACGTCCACCAGCGGTTTGCCCGTCTTCGCGTCCACCTGCTCGAGGACTTCGGCCGTGATCTCGACGAGGTAGCTCTCCAGATCGCCGGAGTTCCACTGGGTGAACACATCGGCGATCTGTTTGGCGTCGAAGCCCAGCGCGTCGCGGAACAAGTGGTAGGCCTCGCCGATCAACTGCATGTCGGCGTACTCGATGCCGTTGTGCACCATCTTGACGAAGTGCCCGGAGCCGTCGGGACCGATATGGGTGCAGCACGGCGTTCCGTCGACCTTCGCCGCGATGGATTCCAGCAGGGGACCGAGCGAGTCGTAGGACTCCTTCGGGCCGCCCGGCATGATCGCGGGGCCGTTGAGCGCACCCTCCTCGCCACCGGAGATGCCGGCGCCGACGAAGTTCAGCCCGCGCTCGCGCATCGCCGCTTCTCGCCGAATGGTATCGGTGTAGAGGGCGTTTCCACCGTCGATGATGATGTCGCCCGGTTCCATCGCGGCCGCCAGTTCCTCGATGACCGCGTCGGTCGCGGCGCCGGCCTTGACCATGATCAGCACCCGGCGTGGCTTCTCCAGCGCGGCGACGAACTCCTCGACCGTCTCGGTGCGCACGAAGTCGCCGTCGTCACCGTGGGCCTCGAGCAGTGCGTCGGTCTTGGCGACGGTGCGGTTGTGCAGCGCAACGGTATAGCCGTTCCTGGCGAAGTTCCGTGCGATGTTGCTACCCATGACCGCCAGACCGGTGACCCCGATCTGTGCACGCGCTGTAGAGGTCGGCATCGATCAACTCTCTTCGTTCGACAGGGCGGCGCGTCCGCGCGAAGCTGTTCGGCGGCTGCATCGTGGAGTCCGTTCCACGACGCTTCAGACCTTACCTACCCCGCCGGCGCGGGCACGGAAGGCATCGCGAGCCGCATCCGGTCCGCCGCGCTCACCCGTAGGCGATGCGTTCGAGCAGCTCCAGTGCCTCGCCGACCTTGTGCAGCTCGCCGGAGGGCAAGCTCTCGGACAAGACCTGCGCCAGAACGTCGTTCGCCGACGCCTGATGTCCGCACACCCAGGCGCGGCCTTCGTCGGTGAGAGTCAGATTCACCCGGCGCCCGTCGTTCGGATCGCGCACACCGACGATCAGGCCCTGATCGCGCAGACCGTCGACCACGTTGCGCATGGTCTGCGGTCGCAGCATCTCCAGTCGTGCCAGGTCCACCGCGGCCAGGGCGCCGTACCGGTGCAGGCGCCCCAGCACCGCCCACTGCGTCGCGGACAGCCGCCGTTCATCGGGATCCCTTCGCGCGCGCCGCAGAATCACGGTGGACGCGATGCGCAGCCGGGCAGCCATGGACGACAGCGCTGCGGCGTCCGCGGTGTCAGCGCTCACGGGCGGCTCCCTCTGCTTATCTGATCGACGACGATCCCGGTCGGTGATGGCTCGGGAAGCCTACTCGACAGTAGCTTCGGAACGTCGCTTATGACGAAATCGTCACACAGGCGAGGGTTCCCACACCGACCCGTCCCCCACACCGCCACAGACACTCCGATGCGCCACACTGACCGCGATGCGCACACAGGCCGACAGCAGACAGCCACGGCGGAGACCGCCGCATCGGCGCCAGATGATCCTGGATGCCGCGGCCGACGCGTTCACGCACGGCGGTTATTACGGCACGACGATGGCCGACATCGCGGCGGCTGTCGACATCTCCGCGACGGCGTTGTACCGGCACTTCCGCAACAAACAACAGCTCTTGGGACAGTGCCTGCTGGTGGGCCTCGACGACACCCTGTACCGGGTGGACGCCGCGTACCGCGCCGACGATTCCGGCGACGCGGTCCTGGCGGCGCTGGTGCGGGTGGCGCTCGAACTGCGCGGCTTGCCGAGGCTGTGGCAACTGGAGTTCCGCAACCTGACCCCCGGCGACAAAACCGCCGTGCTGGTCCGGGCTTCGCGCATCACCCGGTACCTGCGACGCACGATTCGCCTGCGCAGGCCGGAACTGAGCACCGCCGACGTCGAACTACTCAGCTGGTGCGTGCTGTCGATCGCGGTCAGCCCCTCCTACCACCGCGCCGAGTTGCCCGCTCCGGCCGCCGCGCAGGTGCTCGACGCCGCCGTCGCGGCGGTGATCGCCACCGAGCTGCCCGAGCATCCGGCGGGCCACGCGCCGAACCGGCAGCCGCGCACGGAGACCGGCAACCTCGCGCTCGACCGAGCACTGCGGTCGGAGCGGATGCTCGCCGAAGCGGCGCGACTATTCAGCACCCGCGGCTATGCCGCCGTAGGCATCGAAGACATCGGCGCGGCCGTCGGCGTCACGGGTCCTGCCTTGTACCACCACTTCTCGAGCAAGGCCGAGCTGCTGGACCAGATCGTCCGACGGCAGGACGAGTGGCTTCGGCTGCTGCTCGCCCGGGCGATCGCCGAGGGCTGCGGCGCCGAGGAGACAATGCGCTCACTCCTGCGCAGCTTCGCGCAACTGGGCGTCGACGAGCCCGATCTGCTGGCCATCACCGTCAGCGAGACCCGGCATCTGCCGGGTGACGCGGTGCAGCGCTATCGGAGGGTGCGCTTGGACGGCATCGCCCAGTGGGCCCGCATGCTGCAAGCCGTGCGGCCGGACTTGCCCGCTCCGGCGGCGCGGGTGCTCAGCCGTGCCGTCACCACCGTGGTCATCGATGCGGTACGCAATCCACGCTTCCGCAGGCGCGGCGATCTCGTCGACGTTCTCGTGACGATCGGAGAGCGGATCGAAACGGCCGGAATCCATGGGCGAATTCCCGCACAGTGATTTGTGCCACTTATTGGTCATTAACTTAACCATGCCAATTGCGCGCTATCAGCGGATTTTATGCAGCGGTCATTCAATCATTTACTTAGTAGTCATTAACATCGGATTGCTTTCGCATGTTCGGTGCCGCACAGTGTGCCGGGGGCGATCACCCATCCGTGCGCCCACCTGATCCCTTGCCGGTACACCGGCCGTTTTGTCGAAAGGCCCTGGCCCGTGAGCCATTACAAGAGCAACGTGCGTGACCTCGAGTTCAACCTGTTCGAGGTGTACGGACTGGACGACGTCCTCCGCACCGGAGCGTTCGGTGACCTGGACGGCGACACCGTGCGGTCGATGCTGGCGGAGGCCGCGCGCCTGGCCGAAGGACCGGTGGCCGAGCCGTATGCCGACACCGATCGCAATCCACCGGTGTTCGATCCCGCCACCCACTCGGTCAGCCTGCCGGAATCGTTCAAGAAGTCGGTGCGGGCGTGGTACGACGCCGACTGGTGGCGCGTCGGCAAGGCCGAGGCGATCGGCGGTGTACCCGCGCCCTCGATGGTCAGCTGGGCGATCAGCGAATTCGTCCTCGGCGCTCAGCCCGCGGCCTACCTGTACCTGACCGGTCCGTCGATGGCCCATATCATCCACGGCATCGGCACCGACGAGCAGAAGAAGTGGGCGCAGATCGCCGCCGACCAGGGCTGGGGCGCCACCATGGTGCTGACCGAGCCCGACGCAGGCTCCGACGTCGGAGCGGGCCGCACCAAGGCGCTCGAGCAGGAAGACGGCACCTGGCACATCGAGGGCGTCAAGCGGTTCATCACCTCCGCCGACTCCGACGATCTGTTCCCCAACATCATGCACCTGGTACTGGCCCGCCCCGAGGGCGCCGGACCGGGCACCAAGGGCCTGTCGCTGTTCTTCGTGCCGAAGTTCCACTTCGACCCCGAGACCGGTGAGCTGGGCGAGCGCAACGGCGTGTTCGTCACCAACGTCGAGCACAAGATGGGCCTCAAAGCCTCCGCCACCTGCGAGGTCACCTTCGGCGGCCACGGCATCCCCGCCAAGGGCTGGCTGGTCGGCGAGGTGCACGACGGCATCGCGCAGATGTTCGAGGTCATCGAGGAAGCGCGGATGATGGTGGGCACCAAGGCCATCGCGACCTTGTCCACCGGCTATCTCAATGCCCTCGAATACGCCAAGGCCCGCGTGCAGGGCAGTGATCTGACCCAGATGGCGGACAAGGCCGCGCCGAAGGTCCCCATCACCCGGCACGCCGATGTGCGGCGGTCGCTGATGATGCAGAAGGCGTACGCCGAAGGGCTTCGCGCGATCTACCTCTACACCGCAGGCCATCAGAACGATGTTGTCGCTCAGCACATCTCGGGAGCGGACGCCGAATTGGCCGCTCGGGTCAACGATCTGCTGCTGCCGATCGTCAAGGGTGTCGGCTCCGAGCGCGCCTACCAGTACCTGACCGAGTCGCTGCAAACCCTGGGCGGTTCCGGCTTCCTGCAGGACTACCCGATCGAGCAGTACATCCGCGACGCGAAGATCGACTCGCTCTACGAGGGCACCACCGCCATCCAGGCGCAGGACTTCTTCTTCCGCAAGATCGCCCGCGACCGCGGCGTCGCGCTCGCCCATCTCGCGGGCAAGATCCGGGACACGGCGCACTCCACCACCGGCAACGGCAGGCTCAAGGTCGAGAAGGTCCTGCTCGCCACCGCGCTCGAAGACGTCCAGGACATGGCGGGCCGATTCACCCAGCACCTGCTCGCCGCGCAGGAACAGCCCACCGAGTTGTACAAGATCGGACTGAACTCCGTCCGGTTCCTGCTCGCCGTCGGAGACCTCCTCGTCGCCTGGCGACTCATCGTCGCCGCCGAAATCGCCTCGGCCGCACTCGATGCCGACCCCGGCGACCAGGACCGCGCCTTCTACCAGGGCAAGATCGCCGTCGCGTCGTTCTTCGCCAAGAACGTCCTGCCGCACCTCAGTGCGGATTGGTCGGTCATCTCCGACGTGGACATCAGCGTCATGGAACTCGACGAAGCCGCGTTCTGAGCCGGCCCGGATCCCACGACCGGCGGGCTCTCCCCCGGCGGTCACCGCGGAAACCGCGGCCGGTATCACCGGCCGCGGTTTCCGCCGCTATCGAGCCGACCGCGTTCGGGGCGGCGGCGCAGGCTCAGGCCGAATCGGCGTTCGAGAACCGTTCGAGGATCGGGCCGATGACAGCCAGGGCGTGCGGGTGAGTCAATTCGAGATGACGTGCGTCGACGACCGTGTTGTGCAGGTCACCGGTGATGAAGGGCCGCCACGTCCGCACGACGGCGTCGTGGTCCGCGCGGTCCTTGCCCGCGGTGAAGAAGACCAGGTCGCCGTCGAAAACCTCCGGTCGGTACTCCTGGGCGATGCCGGCCGCGGTCTGGAAACTCTCCATCACCCGGTCGACCTGTTCGGCGGTGAACATTCCGCTGGCGGTCACCTGATCGCGGATCACCGCCCATGCCCGCTCGTGGGTGTCCGCTGTCACCTCGGCGCCGAGATCGAACAGCTCTCGCCAGCCACCGAGCAGATCGGCCATCAGCTCACCCGGCGCGGGCTGGTCCGCGGTGGTGCTCATCGACGCGGCCAGCGCCTCCGAGTCGCCGACTGCACTGTCCATCATGGCCAGCATGCCGACGCGCTGTCCCGCTCGCTGGAGCCGGACCGCCACGGCGTGCGCGATCGCACCGCCCAACGACCATCCGAGCAAGTGATACGGTCCGCTCGGCTGCACTCGGCGAATCTCGGCCACATAGCGTTCGGCGAGTTCATCGACGGAATGCGCACCCGGTTCGCCCGCTACGACATGGGGATCCTGCAAGCCGTACAACGGCCGGTCCCTGTGCAGATGTTCGACCACTCCGCCGTAGAACCACGCCAGCCCGCCCGCGGGGTGCACCGCGAAGATCGCCGGCTTCGCGCCGTGCGCACGCAGCGGCAGCAACACTTGCAGCCCGGAGGCTCCTGCCGCGCCGTCGGCCCTGGCCGCCAGCGCTTTCGGCGTCGCGTCGTCGAACATCCACGGCAACTGGATCGTCACACCGCGCGTGCGCAACTCGGTGACCACCATCGTCGCCAGCAGCGAGTTGCCGCCGAGATCGAAGAACCCGTCCGAAACACCGACCCGCCCGACGCCCAGGACCAGCGCGTAGACCTCGCTGATCACCTTCTCGGTGTGGGTCCGCGGCGCGACGAACGTCTCCGTCGACTCCTCGAACGCGGGAGCGGGCAGTGCTTTCCGGTCGAGCTTTCCGTTGACCGTGAGCGGCAGTGCGGGCAGCACCATGATCGCCGCGGGCACCATGTAACCGGTCAGCACCTCCGCTGCGGTCTCGCGGACCTCGGCCGGGTCGATCCGCTCGCCGTCGATGCCGACGACGTAGCCGATCAGCTGATCCACACCGCGATCGTGCCGGTGCACCGTGACGGCGGCCTGAGTGACGAGCGGATGCCTCAGCAGGGCCGACTCCACCTCGCCCAGCTCGATGCGGAACCCGCGCAACTGCACCTGCGCGTCGGCCCGGCCCGCGTACACCAACTCCAGCCCGCCGGCGGACTTCCGCCACCGGCCCACGTCCCCGGATCGGTAGAGCCGGGCGCCGTCGGGATCGAACGGGTCGGCCACGAATCGTCCCGCCGTCAGGGCGGGCGCGCCCAGATAACCCCGCGCGAGCTGGCCACCGGAGACGTAGATCTCCCCGGCCACACCGATCGGCGCCGGACGCAGGCGGTCGTCGAGGACGTATACCCGCAACCCGGGAAGCGGCGAACCGATCCCCGCCGAGCCGGCGTGGGTGACCTCGGAGAACGTCACGTGAACGGTCGTCTCGGTGATGCCGTACATGTTGATCAGCCGCGGCGTTCCCGGCGCATGCGCCGCGAACCAGTCGCCCAACCGGGACGCATCCAGCGCCTCGCCACCGAAGACGACATAGCGCAGCGCGAGATCACCTGCCGGACAACCGGCTTCGCGATACCGGCGCTCCGCCTCGGCGAATCCGTAGAACGCCGACGGTGTCTGGCTCAACACCGTCACGCGCTCCCGGGCGACGACGTCCACGAACGCCTCCGGCGACCGGGACGTGTCGTAGTTGACCACGACGACCTTGCCGCCGGACAGCAACGCGCCCCAGATCTCCCACACCGCGAAATCGAATGCGTACGAATGGAACATCGTCCACACGTCGCCGGGTCCCACGTCGAACCGCTCGGCCGCGTTGGCGAACAAAGTGACCGCTTCCCGATGGCTGACCGTCACACCCTTCGGGCGGCCGGTCGATCCCGACGTGTAGATCACGTAGGCGACGTTGCCCGGCCGCACACCCGATACCGCGGCCGGCACGGCCGCGCTGTCGTTCCGGCAATCCTCGACCAGCAGTACCGGCGCGGCGCATTCCGGCACTGCCGCGGACAGGTCCGCCGACGTCAGCACCGCGGCCGGGCGAGCGTCGTCGAGCATGAATCGCAGTCGCTCCGGCGGATACGCGACGTCCAGCGGCAGATATCCCGCCCCCGCGCGCACGACGCCGAGCAGGCCGACTACCAGGTCGGCCGTGCGCGGCAATGCCACGGCCACCAGTGTTTCCGGACCCACGCCCTGCTCGGCCAGCCGAGCCGCCACCACGGCGGCGCGCCGATCGAGTTCGGCGTAGGTCAGCTGTGACGCACCGTCGGTCACCGCGACCGTGTCCGGCCGCGCCACGGCCTGGGCGGCGAACAACTCCGCGAGGGTCGTGTCAGCCACCGCGACCCCGGCGTCACCGGCCGCGTCGAGCAGTTCGCGACGCTGCGCCGGGTCCACGAGGTCGATGTCGCCGACCGCGACCGCCGGGTTCGCGGTCACCTCTTCCAGGATCCGCACGTAGGCCTGCGCGAACCGGGTCATCGTCGCCTCGACGAACAGATCGGTGGCATAGGTCAGCCGTCCCCGGATGCCGTCCGGATGCCCTTGGTCACCGGACCGCTCCACCAGGTTCAGGTTCAAGTCGGCCTGCGCCGGTTCGAAACCGTTCTCGACCGGCTCGACGGTGAGCCCGGGCAGCTCCAAGGCGGCCTTGCTCAGGTTCTGGACATCGAGCGTCACCTGATACAGCGGCAGATGCGCGGTGGAACGCGGCGGATTCAGCGCCTCCACCACTTGTTCGAAGGGCACGTCGGCATGCGCGAACGCGGCCAGATCCGTCTCGCGGGTCGCGGCGAGCAGATCGGCGAACGACTCCCGCGGCGACACCTGCGTCCGCAGGACGAGCGTGTTGACGAACATGCCGATCAGATCGTCGAGTTCGCGTTCCCCTCGGCCCGCCACCGGCGTGCCCACCGCGATATCGGTGACACCGGCCAGCCGCGACAGCAGGGCGGTCAGCGCGGCGTGCATGACCATGAAGACCGTCGCGTTCGCCGCCCGCGCGACCGCACCGATTCGTTCCTGCAACGACGCGGAGATCTCGAAATCGACCGTCCGGCCGCGCATGGACGCCACCGGCGGCCGCGGCAGGTCGGTGGGCAACTCGAGCAGCTCGGGCAGGCCGCAGAGCGTGTCCTTCCAGAACCGCAACTGCTGTGCCATGACCGAGCCGGGGTCGCGCTCGTCACCGAGGACGTCCCGTTGCCACAGGGTGTAGTCCGCGTACTGCACCGCGAGAGCGGGCCACAACGGTGGCGTCCCGTGCTTGCTCGCCTGGTAGGCCACCGCCACGTCCCGCGCGAGCGGCAGCATGGACTGTCCGTCGGCGCAGATGTGGTGCACGGCGATGACCAGCACGTGCTCGTGCTCGTCGAGCCGGAACAACTCCATGCGCAGCGGGGGCGCCTGTGTCACGTCGAAGCTCGCCGAGACCGTGGCGAGCACCCGCTCCATCAGCCGCTCCGCCTCGACCGTGACCGCGGTCAGCGTCGCCGGGACCGCCTCGGCGGGAACGGTGACCTGATGAGGCGTTCCGTCGGTGGTCGGGAACTTGGTCCGCAGTGATTCGTGCCGCTCGATGACCAGCTCGCACGCGCGCCGCAACGCACAGATGTCCAGTTCGCCCTTCAGCCGGATCACCAGCGGGATGTTGTAGGCACCGACGGAGGTGTCGAGCTGATTGAGGAACCACATCCGCTGCTGTGCCAGCGACAGCGGAACCAGTGTGGGACGGGTGCGCGGTACCAGCGGCAGCCGGTCGGTCCGCTCGGAGGTGGCCACACGGGCGGCGAGCTGCGCGACGGTCGGCGCTTCGAACAGGTCACGGACGCCGAGGCCGACTCCGAGCGCCGTGCCCAACTGGGCGGTCACGCGCGTCGCCGACAGCGAATTGCCGCCGAGGTCGAAGAAACTGTCGGTGGCACCGACGCGGTCGATGTCCAGCACGTTGCCGAACACTTCCGCCACCTGCCGTTCGGTTTCCGTGCGCGGGGCGACCCAGGCTCGCGCCGCCGAGAATTCCGGCGCGGGAAGCGCCATGCGGTCCAGCTTCCCGGTCCTGGTGAGCGGGAACTCCGCGAGCACCACGCACGCGTCGGGCACCATGTGCGCGGGCAACCGCAGCCGCGCGGCGGCCCTGATCTCCTCCGGATCCAAGTCCTCGGAACCGACGAGGTAGCCCACGAGCCGGCCGATACCGCGCCCATCCTTCCGCAGCACGACAACGGCGTGTTCCACACCGGGTTGTCCGGCCAGGACGGCTTCGATCTCCCCGAGTTCGATGCGCTGACCGCGGATCTTGACTTGGAAGTCGCTGCGACCGAGGTATTCCAAGGTGTGTTCCGGTGTCCAGCGGGCCAAGTCGCCGGTGCGGTACATACGCGACCCCGCCGCACCGAACGGATTCGCGACGAATGCGCCCGATGTCGCCACCGGCCGGTTCACGTATCCGCGGGCCAGTTGCACGCCCGCCAGATACAACTCACCGGCCACCCCGACCGGCACCGGCCGCAACCACGCGTCCAGCACTACGGCCTCGACGCCACTGATCGGCCCACCGATCGTGACGGTTTCACCCGGATTCAGCGGAGCACTGATTCCGGCCAGAATCGTCGTCTCGGTCGGGCCGTACCCGTTCAGCAGTCGACGGCCCGGCGACCACACTGTGACGATCTCCGGTGTCACCGCCTCGCCACCGGCCACCAGCACCCGCAGCGAATCCAACCCCTCCGGCGACATCGTCGCCAGCACGCTCGGGGTCATGAACGAGTGCGATACCCGCTGTGCCCGAATGAATTCCGCCAGCTCGGGACCACCGAACACATCCGGTGGCGGCACCAGCAATACCGCCCCGTTGGTGTGGGCCAACAGAATCTCGAGCACCACGACGTCGAAACCCGGAGCGGAGGCGTTCAGCACGCGCGATCGGCTGTCCGCGCCGAATCGGACACGTTGCACGGCCGCGAAATTCGCCAGGCCCTCGTGGGTGACCGCAACGCCCTTCGGCGTCCCGGTCGAGCCCGAGGTGTATAAGACGTAGGCCGCGTCGCGAACATCCGGCGTCCGCAGCCGGTCGCTGTCCGTCACCGCCTCCGCCGACCGGCCCGCGATCGCCTCGCGGGTCGCCGGATCGTCGAGCACCAGCCGCCGGACGGGATCCGGGACCAGCTCCCGCGACGCCGCGACCGTGACCGCGACCCGCACCTGGGAATCGGCGAGCATGTGTCCCACGCGGTCGGCCGGATTCCGCGGATCGACGGGCAGGAACGCGGCGCCCGTCTTGGCCACGGCCCAGATGCCGACCACGAATTCCACCGACCGCGCCATCGCCAACGCCACCTGATCGCCGGGGCCGACGCCCCAGTCGATCAGGGCGCGGGCGACGCGATTCGACCAGGCGTCCAGCTCGGCGTACGACATCGTCCGCGCACGCGAGACGACCGCTGCCGCATCGGGATTCGTCGCCGCACCGGCGGCCAACAACTCCGCCAGCACACAGGCCGACCGCGCCTGCCCGCCCGTGGCAGGCACCAGGGCGCGGCGCTCTGCCGCGGACAACAGGTCGACCGCGCCCAACAGCGCCCGCGGTTCGGCCGGGATGGCGCGCAGCACCGTTTCCAGACGGGCGGCGAGAGCGGCGGCCGTCCGGTCGTCGACACGGGCCTGCTGGTAGCGGATCCTGACGTGCAACCGGTCGTCCTGGTGGGCCTGAACGGTGATCGGGTAGTGCGCGGCGTCGCTGCCGTCCGCCGCGATCACTCGCATGCCGTCGATGTCCGCCTCGCCCAGACCGCTGCTGTCGACCGGGTAGGACTCGAAGACGACCAGCGTGTCGAACAGCTGGGCAGCGTCCACGGCCGACAGGATCCGGGACAGCTCGACGTCGTGGTGATCGAGCAGACGGGTGTTGTCCGCCTGCAACCGCTGCAGCGCCTCCTCGATGGTTGATGCCCGCGGGACGTGCACGGCGACCGGAATCGTGTTGATGAACAGGCCGATCATCGACTCCACGCCCGGCAGTTCGGCTGGCCGTCCCGAGACCGTGCCACCGAACACCACGCGCTCGACGCCGAGCAGGTTCCCCAGCACCACGCCCCAGGCGAACTGCACGATCGTCGCCATGGTCACCGCTCGAGCGCGGGCATACTCCACCAGCTCGGCGGTGACTGCGCGATCGAGCACGACGGCCGAGTCGACCGGGATGCCGACCGTCGTGTGCGTCCGCGCGTCGGCGACCACCGTGGGTTCGGTGAAATCGCCCAAGACCTCCCGCCACACTTGGATTCCGGCGGACGGTTCGCGCCGATCCAGCCATTCCAAGTAGCCGCGGTAGGACGCCACCGCGGGCAACAGCTCCGCGCGCGCACCCACGGCGTACAGGCCGATCAGCTCGCGCCACAGCAACGGCAACGACCAGCCGTCCAGCAGCAGGTGGTGGGCCGTCAGCACCAGCCGGAACTCCTGCGGCGCCACGGCGATGAGCAGGAACCGCAGCAGCGGCGGATCGGCGGGATCGAACGGTACCGCCCGCTCGGCCGCGATCAGTTCCTCCGGTGTCGTCGTGCCGTCCCGCAGGTCGACCCGCCGCCAGCGCCCGACCGAAGCGGCCGGGATCACCTGCGCCGGAATGCCGTCCGCCGTCCGGACGAAGGCCGCTCGCAGGTTGGGATGACGCTCGAGCAGGGCGGCCGCGGCACGCTCGAGCCGATGCTCATCGATCACGCCGGCGAGGGTGAGTGTCGATTGCGCGGTGTAGACGTCGAGATCACCCGCCGCGAGCTCGGCGTGGAACAGCAACCCGGCTTGCAACGGCGCCAACGACCAGACATCGGCGAGGGATCCGTAGCGGCCGGCGAAGGCGTCCAGGTCGGTCTGGGTGACCTCGACGAGCGGAACGTCGGCCGGGGAGAAGCCCCAATCCTCCTCCGCACGGGCCGCCGCGGTGATCTCGGTGAGCGCGTCGACCCATTCGTCGACGAGTTCGGCTACGTCGTCGTGTTCGAGCAGCCTGGAGGCGTAGCCGACGTGTGCTGTCAGACGCGGTCCGGCCGGGGTGTCCACGATGTTCACATCGATCGTGACGGCCGCCGCCGCGGGCATGTCCGGATCGAACGCCGACCGCCGGTCGAACGTCTCGTCGGTCGGGATCCACGCGAGATCCGACAGCGTCGTGAGATCGACGCCGACCCGGCCGAGATTGTTGAAACCGATCTGCGGCTCCGGCAGTGCCGCGAGCCGCGCGGACGTGTCCGTGTGCAGGTAGCGCAACAGGCCGTAGCCGATTCCCTTGTCCGGAATGCGGCGCAGCTGATCTTTCACGGATTTCACCGCGGCACGCGGATCCCGCGCTTCGACCCCGCTCAGGTCGAGCGCCACCGGATAGGTGTTGGTGAACCACCCCACCGTGCGTGAGACATCCGCGCCCTCGGCGATCTGCTCGGCGCGTCCATGGCCCTCCAGCAGTACTTTCAAGCCCGCGTGCGCGACTCCACGCCGGTGGCGCCAGCGTGTCGTCGCCACGGCCAGGCCGGCCAGCAACGCGTCGTCGACGTTGCCGTGCACGGCCCTCGGGACCGCGTCCAGCAAGGCCGAGGTGGTCTCCACCGGGAGGGTCACCGTCAGATGCCGGACCGTCGAGTGCGTGTCGAGGGCGGGATCCAGCACCGCACTGCCCAGCAGCGGATCGGGGGCCGCGGCCATCCGGTGCCACAGCTCGAATTCCTCGGCGCGGCCCGCGGCGGCGTCGGCGACCGCGTGCGCCCAGCGTCGCATGGAGGTGCCCTGCGCGGGCAACTCCACCGCTCGTCCTTGCGTGACCTGCTGCCAGGCGGTCGCGAAGTCCGGGATGAGGATCCGCCACGACACACCGTCGACCGCCAGGTGATGGATGACGACGAGGGCGCGCGCTTCGGCGTCGACGCCCGGCTCGGGCAGCAGGCACACGACCTGCACCATCCGGCCGGCAGCCGGGTCGAGGCGGTCGGAGGCCTCGGCGAGCGCCGCTTCGGCCACCGCGGTGAAACCTTCGCTGCCCGGAACCCGGTCGGCACCGAAGGTGTGAGTAAGCACCGAGCCTTCTGCGTCGGCGGCGCTTGCCGGTGGCACCTCCAACCGCTGGTCGCACAGCCTCGCGCGCAGCATGTCGTGCTGTTCGAGCACGGCCCGCACCGTCGCGGTCACGTCGCCGACTCGCGCGTCACGCGGCAAGCGCACCAGCATCGACTGCGCGAACCGCGGGGCGGCGCCGAGGCGCTCGGTGAACCAGGAAACGACGGGCGTGAACGGGATCTCGCCCACGCCGCCACCCGGCAGCTCCGAAAGCGAGACCCGTTCGGCGGCCGCGGCGACCCGAGCCAGGCCGCGGACGGTCTTGTGCTCGAAGATGTCGCGCGCCGTCACGATGACGCCCGCCGACTTCAAACGGGAAGCCAACTGGATGGACAGAATGGAATCGCCGCCGAGAGCGAAGAACGACGTGGTGACACCGACCGACGCGATGCCGAGGACGTCGGCGAAGGCGACCGCGATGGTGCGCTCCAGATCGGTCGACGCCGCCACCGCGTCGTCTCCGGCGGCTCGGAAGACCGGTTCCGGCAGCGCTTTGCGATCCACCTTGCCGGTCGAGGTGATCGGCATGCGGTCGAGCACGGTCAGCGCCGACGGCACCATGTGCGCGGGCAGTACCGACGCGACGTGGTCGAGCACGGTGGCCGGATCCACGATCGTTCCGGTCTCGGTGACGATGTACGCGGCGAGCAGCGGCTGCCCGCCGGGGCCGGTGCGGCTCACGGTGACTGCGGCCGCCACCCGCGGGTGGGTGAGCAGCGCGGCGTCGATCTCACCGAGTTCGATGCGCTGACCGCGAATCTTGACCTGGAAGTCGCTGCGGCCGACGTATTCCAGAGTGTGCTGCGCGGTCCACCGGACGATGTCACCGGTGCGGTACATCCGTGCACCCGGCTCACCGTGCGGATCGGCGACGAACGCACCGGCGGTGGCCGTGCGCCGGTTGAGGTATCCGCGCGCCAGTTGTGCGCCCGAAAGGTACAGCTCCCCCGCCACTCCCACCGGCACCGGACGCAATCGCGCGTCGAGCACCAACGCCTGCGCGCCACGAATCGGGCCGCCGATCGCGATCGGATCGCCCGGCCGCACCGGGTCGCTCATCGTGATCACGATCGTCGTCTCGGTCGGGCCGTAGATGTTGTGCAGTCGCCGTCCGGGCGCCCAGGTGGCGATCAACTCCGCGGGCACCATCTCACCGCCTACGGCGAGCATCCGCAGCGATTCCAGACCGGCCGGTGACATGGTCGCCAGCACACTCGGCGTCAGGAACGCATGCGACACCTGATGCGTCCGGATCAGCTCCGCCAGATCGGGTCCGCCGAACACCTCCGGCGGTGACACGACCAACGACGCACCGGCCGCGTGTGCCATCAACGCTTCGAGCAGCACCGCGTCGAACGCGGGCGCCGCCACTTGCAACACTCGGGACGTGCTGTCGACCCGGTAGCGTTCCCGCTGCTCGGCCGCGAAGCTCGCCAGCCCGGCATGGGTGACCACGACACCCTTCGGGGTGCCCGTCGACCCGGACGTGTAGATCAGGTACGCGGCATCCTGGAGCCGCAGTGCGCGTCCGCGGTCGGCATCCGTCACCAGCTGATCGGACTGTGCCGCGATCTCATTCGCTGTGTGGGGATCGTCGAGCAACAGCCAGCGCACAACGTCCGGCAAGGACGTGCGTGCCGACGCGAGCGTGAGCCCGATCTCGACACCGGAATCGTGCACCATGTGCGCGATTCGCTCGACCGGGTAGCGCAGATCCACCGGGACGAATGTGGCGCCGGTCTTCGCGATGGCCCACATGGCGACGTGATAGTCGACCGACCGTGGCACGGCCAGCGCGATGAACACGCCCGGCCCCGCGCCTCGTGTGATCAGCCGGCGGGCGAGCTGGTTGGCCCTGCGATCGAGCTCCCGGTAGGTGAGCGTGCCGGTGTCCCCGATCAGGGCCACCGCCGCCGGGTCGGTGGCCACGGCCGCGTCCAGCACATCCGGAAGCAAGCAAGGCCGTGCGGCCTCGCCGCCCCGCGCGGGCACCAATCGTTCGGTGTCGGCGGCGCTCAACAGGCCGATGCGGCCGATCGGACGGGCCGGATCACAGGTGACCGCTTCCAGCACGCGGACGAACCTCTCGGCGAGTGAACGCGCTGTCGACTCGACGAAGAGATCGGTGGCATAGATGATCTCGCCGTCGATCCCGGCGGCTTGGTCGCCGTCGCGGCGTTCGGTCACCAGCACGGTGAGGTCGGCCTTGGCCTGCGCGATACCGGGATCGAGGACTTCGACACCGATGCCGGGCAGCTCGAACCGGGCAGCCCGGGTGTTCTGCAACCCGAACATCACCTGGAACAGCGGCGAGTACGCCGTGGAACGCGGACGGCCGATGACCTCGACCAGCCGCTCGTAGGGCAGATCGGCGTGGGCGAGCGCTTCCAGGTCGACATCGCGCACGTGGGCCAGCAGTTCCCGGAACGACCGGTCGTCCTCGATGCGCGTCCGCAGCACCACCGTGTTGACGAACATGCCGACCAGATCGTCCAGTTCCGGCCTGCCGCGACCGGCGACGGGGGTGCCGACCGAGATGTCGTCGCTGTGCGCGGTGCGCGCCAGCAGGATCGCCAAGGCCGCGTGCAGGACGACGAACACGGTGACGCCCTCGCGGTGGGCCAGCCGCACGATGTCGTCGTGCAGCCGCGCGGGCAGCTCGAACCGGATGTTGCCGCCGTCCATCGAAACGGTCGCGGGACGCGGGCGGTCGGTCGGCAGGGCCAGCAGCTCCGGAGCGCCGTCGAGCGCGTCGGTCCAGTACTCGATCTGACGCGCGATCAGCGATGTCGGTTCGTCCTCGGAGCCGAGCATCTCCCGCTGCCACAGCGCGTAGTCGGCGTACTGGATCTCCAACGGCTGCCATTGCGGCGCATGGCCGCTCACCCGCGCCCCGTACGCGGCGAAGACGTCGCGGGCGAGCGGAGCCATCGATGCGCCGTCGGCCGCGATGTGATGGACCACCACCACCAGGACGTGCTCCTCGGAGGCGGTGCGATACAGCCGCGCCCGCACGGGCACCGCGTCGGCGATGTCGAAGCCCGCCTCCACGGCATCCCGGATCCGGTCGCCCAGTTCCGTCTCTCCGGAGACCGGCTCCGGTTCGAACGTCACATCAGCGGCGATGGACGCGACGTCCCGCACCACCTGGCAGGGGTCGCCCTCGATGAGCGGAAACACCGTCCGCAAGGGCTCGTGCCTGGTCACCACGTCGAGGAATGCGGCCCGCAGCGCATCGATGTCCAGCGGGCCGGTCAAGCGGGCCGCGAAGCAGATGTTGTAGGCCGCCGAGCCGGTGTCGATCTGGTTGAGGAACCAGATCCGCCGTTGCGCCGCCGCCAACGGGATGACCCCGTGGCGTCGCCGTGCCGTCAGCGGCGCCACGGTGGACCCGGTGCGCGTCGAAATACGTTGGGCGAGTGCGGCGATCGTCGGAGCGTCGAAAACGTCCTTGATGCCGACGTCGACACCGACGGCTGCCTGGGCACGCGCCGCGAGCTGGGCAGCCGACAGCGAGTTCACACCGATTTCGAAGACGTTGGCCGTCACGCTCACGCGGTCGGCCCCGGTGAGTTCGGCGACCAGGCGAGCCAGCACGGCCTCGGCCTCGGTGCGCGGCGATACGAAGGTTTCCCCGGTGTCGAACACCGGTTGAGGCAGCGCCGAACGGTCGAGCTTGCCGTTCGCGGTGAGCGGCATCGCATCGAGCACCTGCACACCGTCCGGAACCAGGTAGGAGGGCAGGGTGCGCGTCAGTTGTTCGCGAATCGCGCGCCCGTCGAGCACCGCGCCCGGCACCGGCGTCACGTATCCGACGATGCGCTCGGTCGTCACGATGGCCACCGCACGCGCCACCTGCGGCACCGCACGCAGCGCGGCTTCGATGTCACCGGGCTCCACCCGCTGACCGCGCACCTTCACCTGGAAGTCGCTGCGGCCCAGGTACTCCAGCTCCCCCGTCTTCCGCCACCGGACCAGGTCACCGGTCCGATACAGCCGCTCCCCCGCCACACCGAACGGGTTCGCGACGAAGGCGCGGCAGGTGAGGTCGGCGCGCGCGTGGTACCCGCGCGCCAATTGGATGCCGGAGACGTACAGTTCGCCGACGACCCCGACCGGCACCGGCCGCAGCCGCGAATCCAGCACGTAGACCTTCATGCCTGCCGCGGGCGCTCCGATCGGCACCGTCGTGGCGGTCGTCGCGTGCGGTGCGCACCGCGCAGACGTGACCACCTCCGCCTCCGCGGGCCCGTACCAGTTCACCAGCTCGGCTCCCGCGAAGACCTGCGCCGCGTCGTCGACGGTGCGTTGCGCCAGCGCCTCACCCGCGACGAAGACCCGCCGGATCGAAGGCAGTCGTGCCGCGCCCACGGATTCGAGCAGGACATCGAGCATCGACGGGACGAAGTGCACGGTGGTGATCCGGCGCCGGGCGATGACGTCTGCCAGGTAAGCGGGGTCGCGATGTCCGTCCGGTTCGGCGACGACGATATGCGCACCGGTCTGCAACGGCCAGAACAACTCCCACACGGCGATGTCGAACGTGATCGGCGTCTTGTGGAGCACCGCGTCGGAGGTGTCGTGCGGCCACTGCCGCTGCGCCCACGCCAACTGGCTCACGGTGGCGGCATGGGTCAGGGCCACCCCCTTGGGGACGCCGGTGGACCCGGAGGTGAACAGGACGTAGGCGAGGTGGTTGGGCCGCAGCGGCATGCGCCGCTGGGCATCCGTGACCCTGGCCGCGGACAGGTTCGTCACGTCCAGCCGGTCGAGGGGCACGCACTCGAATCCGCTCGGCAGATCCGCGCTGTCGGCCGCGGTCGTGAGCACCACCAGCGGACGGGCCGCGTCCAGCACGTGCGCGATACGCGCGCTCGGATGGTCGGGGTCGATCGGCAGGAACGCGGCGCCCGCCTTGACCACCGCGTAGACAGCGGTGACGAGTTCGGCCGACCGACGGACGGCCACCGCCACAATCGTTTCCGGCCCGGCGCCGCGCGCGATGAGCCATCGGGCGAGGCGGTTGACACGGGCGTCGAAGTCCCGGTAAGTCCACGCGGTGCCATCCGAGAGCCGAATCGCCGTACTGTCCGGGGTGCGCGCGACCTGTTCGTCGAACATGTCGACGAGCGTCCGGCCCGGTGCGGCGGAGCCACCGGTGTCGTTCCACCGTTCCAGCACCTCGGACCGCTCCGCCGCGCCGAAAAGCTCGATCTCGCCGACGGTGCACTCGGCGTCGCGGGCCGCGGCGTCGAGGACACGGACGAATCGGTCGGCGAAGCACCGTGCCGTGTCCTCGTCGAAGAGGTCCGTGGCGTAGGTCAGGCGCAGGGTCATGCCGGTCGGCTCGTTGTGCGTGCCGTGGCCTTCGCTCATCATGAGCAACAGGTCGTAGATCGCCGCGCTGTCGCCCGGGTCCACGTTCTCCACGGTGAGCCCCGGAAGCTCGACGCGAGCTCGAGTCATGTTCTGGTAGGCCAGCAGCACCTGGAACAACGGTGTGTGGGCGGTGGATCGCACCGGGTTGAGCGCGTCCACCAGTTGTTCGAACGGCACGGTGGCATGGTCGAAGGCCTCGATATCGGTGCGCCGCACCTCCTCCAGCAGGCCGGCGAAGGTCTGATCGAGCGTGATCCGGGTGCGCATCACCAAGGTGTTGACGAACATGCCGACGAGGTTGTCCAGCGACCGGTCGCCACGGCCCGCGTGCGGCACCCCGACGGTGACATCGGCACTGCCGGAGAGCCTGGACAGCAGCACCGCCAGCGCCGTGTGCACCACCATGAACGTGGTGGCTCCGGCTCGCCGCGCCAGCGACTCCACCCGCCCCTGCAGTTCGCCGGGGATGGCGACGTGCAGCACCGCGCCGCGCTGGGACTGTTCGAGCGGCCTGGGCCGGTCGGTCGGCAATTCCAGCAGATCCGGCACCCCCGCGAGCTGCTGTCGCCAGTAGGCGATGTCGCGGGCCACATAGGAGTCCGGGTCATCCGCCGAACCGAGCACCGCGCGCTGCCACAGGGCGTAGTCGGCGAATTGCACCGGCAGCGGCGCCCAGGCCGGTGCGGCACCGCCCGAACGGGCCCGATACGCCACCACCAGGTCGGCGGCGAGCGGAGCCACCGAGAAGCCGTCACAACTGATGTGGTGGGCAGCCAGCGCGATCGTCCACGCCGCGTCCGACAACTGGTACAGCGCGACGCGCAGCGGCACGGCCTTCGCCACGTCGAATCCGATACCGCAGAATTCGGCCAGCCGGTGCGGCAGTTCCCGCTCGCCGACCGCCTGCGGGGTGAGATCGCAGGTGGCCAAGACGTCCTCGGTGTCGAGCACGACCTGGGTGGGTGTGCCGTCGACGGCCGGATACATGGTGCGCAAACTCTCGTGCCGCTCCACGACATCGCCGACAGCGGCCGCCAAGGCGGCCGGATCGAGCGCGCCGTCCAGCCGGATCGCCAGCGGCACGACATATCCGGGTGCGGCGGGATCGAACTGGTTGAGGAACCACATCCGTGTCTGCGCGTGCGACAGCGGGATCCGGTCCGGCCGCGGGACCCGGGTGGGCGCGGGAAGGCTCGGAACCGCGCGCAACCGGGCGACACGCTCGGCCAAGCCGGCCACGGTCGGGGCCTCGAAGATCGCTCGGACCGGGATCGTCACGTCGACGACGTCACCGATGCGGCTCAGCGCGCGAGTCGCGACGAGGGAGTTGCCGCCCAGCTCGAAGAAATTGTCGTCCGCGCCGATCTCGGGCCGGTCGAAGAGTTCGGCGAAGACCGTGGCGATCGCCTGTTCGACCAGGCCCTGCGGCGAACGGAACTCGGCCACCTGGGCACTCGGGTCCGGCTCGGGCAACGCCCGGTAGTCCACCTTGCCGTTCGCATTGAGCGGCACGGAGTCGATCCGGGTCACCGACGAGGGCACCATGTAGGCGGGCAGCCGGTCCGACAGGAAGCTCCGCACCTGCCTGACGTCGAGCGTCGCGTCCGCGACGACATACGCGACCAACCGCTGCTCGCCCCTGTCGGCGCGTACCTGCGCGACGGCCGCGTGCACCTGCTCGTGCGCGATCAGCGCGGCTTCGATGTCGCCGAGCTCGATGCGCAGGCCGCGCACTTTCACCTGGGTGTCGGCGCGGCCGACATAGCGCAGCTCGCCGGCTTCGTCCCAGCGAACGAGGTCGCCGGTGCGGTAGAGCCGAGCCCCGCCCCCGGCGCCGAAGGGATCCGCGACGAACGTCGCCGCGGTCAGGCCGGGTCGTTCGTGATATCCGCGAGCCAGCTGTACGCCACCCAGGTACAACTCACCGGTCACGCCGACCGGAACGGGATGCAGCCGGGAGTCCAGCACATGAACGGTGACGTTCGCTTCCGGAACGCCGATCGGCACGGCCACGCCCTCGACAGTGTCGATCCGATGGGCCGTGACACTGACCGCGGCCTCCGTCGGGCCGTACAGGTTGTCGATGCGCGCATCGCTGAAATCCCGGAAACGCCGAACGGTTTCGGTCGGAAGCGCCTCGCCGATGCACAGCACACGGCGCAGCGCCGGGAACCGACGCGAAGTAGCGACCTCGAGGAACGCCGACAGCAGTGACGGCACGAAATCCACCGTCGTCACCCGATGTTCGGCCATCAGCCGAGCGACCTCGTGCGGGTCGCCGTGGGCATCAGGGCCTGCGACGACCACTGCCGCGCCACAGGTCAGCGCCGAGAACAGCTCCCAGACCGACAGGTCGAATGTCACCGGCGTCCGCAACAGCATGACGTCGTCGCCGTCGAGCCGGTAGTGATCGTGCATCCAGCGCAGCTGGTTCACCACCGCGGCGTGCGGGACCGCCACGCCCTTGGGCACACCCGTCGAGCCGGAGGTGTAGATGACATAGGCCAGATCCTCCGGGCGCAGTGGCCGGGTCCGGTCCGCGTCGGTCACCGCGGAGGAGTCCTCGTGCTCGGCTTCGAGCTCCGCGTGCGCCCACACCGGCACGTCACCGGGCAAGCTCGCCTGGTCGTCGGGCCGGGTCAGGACCGCAACCGGACGTGCGGCGGAGAGGACGGCGCGCACGCGGTCGACCGGGTGATCCGGATCCAGCGGCAGGTAGGCCGCGCCCGCGGCATGAACGGCGTACAGCGTGGCCAGCAGATCGACCGAGCGCCGCATCGCCACCGCCACGACGGTCCCCGGGCCGACGCCGCGGCGGATCAGCGCGCGGGCCAGCGAATTCACCCGCGCGCCGAAGTCCCGGTAATCGAGACGGGCGCCGCTCACGTCGTCGAGCACCGCCGTATGCTCCGGCGTCGCCGCCACTTGCGCGGCGAACAGATCCGCGATCGTCACCGCGGGCAGCGGTGTCGCCACCCCGTACGACCGCATCCGGAGCCGGCTCGACTCCTGCGCGGTCAGCAGATCGATGTCGCCGATGGGGCGGGTGGGATCGAGGACGATCGCGCGCAGCAACAGCAGGTAGCGCTCGAACATCGCGGTGACCGTCGCCTCGTCGAACAGATCCGTGGCGTAACCGAATTCCACTGCCATGTCGCCCGGTTCGCCGACCGGTTCCAAGGCGTCGACCAGATTCAGGTGCAGGTCGTACTTCGCCACGCTCGGGTCGGCCATCTGGGCCGACACCGTCAGGCCCTCGAATTCCACCGTGGGGATCTCGATGTTCTGGAACGAGAAACCCACCTGCGTCAGCGGCGCGTGCGCCGTCGAGCGGGGCGGATTCAGCACCTCGACGAGACGCTCGAACGGGATGTCGGCGTTCTCGAAGGCGGCCAGGTCGGTGGCCCGGACCTGATCCAGGATCCGGACGAAGGACGCGCCGGGCTCGATGTACGTCCGCAACACCAGCGTGTTGACGAACATGCCGACCAGGCCGTCGAGTCCCGGCTCGCCACGACCGGCGATCGGTGTGCCCACCGCGATGTCCCCGGTACCGGACAGCCGTGCCAGCAGCGCCGCGTATGCCGCGTGCATCACCATGAAGACCGTCGCGTCGTGGCGGCGGGCCAGCGAGACCACCTCACGGTGGAGATCCGCGGGCAGCGTCGCCGAGACCGTCCCCCCGTGGAAGGACTGCTTGGCAGGCCGCGCACGGTCGGTGGGCAGATCGAGAACTTCCGGCAGATCGGCGAGAGCCGCGAGCCAGTATCGGGTCTGGGCGACGGTCGGGCTGTGCGGGTCGTCCTCCGTGCCGAGCAGTTTTCGTTGCCACAGCGCGTAATCCGCATACTGCACGGGCAACGGCGCCCACTGCGGCGGCTGGCGCCGGACACGGGCTTTGTACGCGGTCATCAGGTCCGCTGCCAGCGGCGCGAGCGAGGACCCGTCGAAGCTGATGTGGTGGACGACGAGCACCAGGGAGTGCTCGTCGGGCGCGCTGCGCAACAGCGCCACCCGGAACGGAACCTCGGTGGTGACGTCGAAGCCCACCGTCACCTCCGCGACGACACGCGCCTCGACCTCGCCTGCCGCGACCGTCACCGGTGCCAGCGGCGGCAGCGCCGCCTCGACGGGGACGATCACCTGATGCGGTCCGCTGTCACTGTCCGGATAGACGGTCCGCAGCGCCTCGTGCCGCGCGAGCACATCCGCGATCGCCGCGTGCATCGCCGCCACGTCGAGGTCGCCCGACATCCGCACGACCAGCGGGATGTTGTACACCGGCGAGCTCGTGTCGAATTGATTGAGGAACCACATGCGGGCCTGGGCGGGTGACAACGGGATCCGGTCCGGACGCTCCTGCGGTACCAGGGACTCCCGCGTCGCCGCGTCCGCGCTGCGCAGGCGCTCCGCCAGCGCGCCGATGGTCGGCGTCTCGAAGATCGCGCGCAAGGGAACCTCGACGCCGAACGCGCCGCTGAGCTGCGCTGCCGCGCGGGTGGCCGACAGCGAGTTGCCGCCGAGATCGAAGAAGCTGTCCAGCACGCCGACGCGTTCGATGCCCAGCACGCCCGCGCAGATGTCGGCGACGATCTGCTCGGTCGCGTTGCGCGGTGCGACGAATTCCACGGCGGGGGCGAACTCGGGTTCCGGCAGCGCGGCGCGGTCGACCTTGCCCACCGACGACAGCGGGAGGGTGTCGAGCACCATGGTCGTGTCCGGCACCATGTGCGAGGGCAGGCGTTGGGCCGCGTACTTCGTCAGCTCCGCGGTATCGACGGCGCCGTCGGCGGGCACCACGTACGCCGCCAGTCGTGTTCCGCCGTCGGTGGGCACGCCTACCACGACCGCGGCCGCGACCGCCGGGTGTCCGGCGAGAACGGCTTCGATTTCGCCGAGTTCGATGCGCTGGCCACGAATCTTGACCTGGAAGTCGGTGCGCCCCAGATATTCCAAAGTGTGCTCGGTGGTCCAGCGCGCGAGGTCACCAGTGCCGTACATCCGGGTACCCGCGGGGCCGTACGGGTTGGCGACGAAAGTGGCGGCCGTGGACGCGGGCCGATTGAGGTATCCGCGCGAGAGCTGCACACCTGAGACGTACAGCTGTCCGGTCACCCCGACGGGGACGGGCCGCAACCGGTCGTCCAATACCACCGCGTCGATGCCGCGGATCGGGCCGCCGATGGTGACCGGGTCGCCGACGCACAACGGATCGCTGATCGCGACCATGATCGTGGTCTCGGTCGGTCCGTATCCGTTGTGCAGGCGCCGTCCCGGCGCCCACACCGCGACCGTCTCGGCCGGCACCGCTTCGCCGCCGGCCACCAGCACCTCCAGCGAATCGAGCCCGGCGGGCGACATCGTCGCCAGCACGCTCGGGGTCACGAACGCGTGCGACACCTCGTGCGCGCGAATCAACTCCGCCAGCTGCGCGCCGGCGAACACCTCCGGCGGTGACACGACCAGCACCGCACCGTTCGCGTGGGCCATCAGCAGTTCCAGCATGACCGCGTCGAAACCCGGGGCCGCCACCTGCAACACCCGTGACCTGCGGTCGACGCGATACCGTTCGCGCTGTTCGATCGCGAAATTCGCCAGGCCCTCGTGGGTGACCGCCACGCCCTTCGGCTTGCCAGTGGAGCCCGACGTGTAGAGCACGTAGGCCGCGTCGGCCACGCGGCAAGCGCGCACGCGGTCCGCGTCGGTCACCGCGGCCGGTGACTGTGCCGCGATGAACGCTTCGGTGCCCGGATGGTCGAGCACCAGCTGCCGCACGTGCCCGGGAAGCAGAGCGCACGAAGTCTCGACCGTGAGCGCGACCTCCACCTCCGCGTCCGCGACCATGTGCGCGACCCGCTCGCTGGGATAGCGCGGGTCGATCGGCACGAACGCGGCGCCCGCCCGCGCCACCGCCCACACACCGACGACGAACTCCACCGACCGCCCCATAGCCAGTGCGACCTGATCCCCCGGCCCCACACCCCATTCGATCAGCACCCGCGCGACGCGGTTGGACCACTCGTCCAACTCCCCGTACGAGAGCACCCGATCCCCCGACACCACGGCGGGCGTGCCGCGATCGCCGACCAGCAGGACGTCGGCCAGAACCCGGGGCGTCTCGGCACGACCGCCGGAGGCCGGGACCAAACCCAGTCGCTCGACGCCGGACAACAGATCCACGTCACCGACCCGCGCCCGCGGATTCGACACGAACGCGTCGAGAACCCGGTTCAGCCGCTCGGCGAGCTCGTCGACGGTCTCCCGGTCGAACAGGTCGGTCGCGTAGTTGATCCGCAGTGCGACATCCCCACCCGCTGCGGTGTTCTCGGCGACGGTGACGATGATGTCCACCTTCGCCGGTTCGGGCCCCGGATCCAGGAGTTCGACGGTGAGCTCGGACAACTCCAAGCTCGCCCGGTCCATGTTCTCGAAAGCGAGATACACCTGGCACAGCGGCGCGTACGCCATGGACCGTTTCGGATGCAGTTCGTCCACGACGCGCTCGTAGGGCACGTCGCTGTTGGCGAAGGCATCGACATCGATGTCCTTGACACGGGCCAGGAACTCGGTGAACGACTCCTCGGAGGACACCTCGGTGCGCAGCGGCACGGTGTTGACGAACATGCCGATGAGTGGCTCGAGCGCGCGTTCGCCGCGTCCGGCGACCGGCGTGCCGATGGTGATGTCCGCCGAACCCGACAACCGGGCCAGCAGCACGGCCAGCGCGGCGTGGACGACCATGAACGTGGTGACGTTGGCCGCGCGCGCCAGACGTTCGATCCCGGCGAAGGTCTCGGCCGGGATCACGGTGTCGGCGACGTCGCCGAGCATGGATCGGCGGGCTGGACGCGGTCGGTCCGCGGGCAGTTCCAGCACCGGCGGCATCCCCGCCAATTGCCGCGACCAATACCGCAATTGATGGGCGGACCGAGAATCCGGATCGTCCGGGTCGCCGAGCAGGCTGCGATGCCAGATGCTGTAGTCGGCGTACTGGACGATCAAAGGCTCCCAGTCCGGGATCTTGCCCTCCGCCCGTGCCTCGTAGGCGACGGCGACGTCGGCCGCGAGCGGCCGGAGGGAGGAGCCGTCGCAGCAGATGTGGTGCAGGACGACGACGAGGACATGCCGCCTGCGGTCGGCCGTCGCGAGCAGCGCCACCCGGATCGGCGCGCGTTCGCGAAGATCCGTCCCGACCGATGCCAGCTCGCGAATCCGATGGTCGATGTCGTCCGGATCGGTCGGCTGCGGGGTCAGGTCGAGACCGGCGACGACCTCGTCGGCCGACAGGACGACTTGTGTTCCTTCCCCGTCGACGGCGGGGTAGACGGTGCGCAGCGATTCGTGCCGGTCGATCACGTCGGTCAGCGCGGCACGCAGCGCCGCGGCGTTGAGCCGCCCGGTCAGCTGCACGATCAGCGGGATGTTGTAGGCCGCGGACGTCGGGTCGGTCTGGTTGACCAGCCACATCCGATTCTGCGCGGGTGCCAGCGGGATGGGCTCCGGTCTGGCCGCCGCCCGCAGCACGGGCCTGGCGGAGCGGCGAGTGTCCTCGAGATGAGCGGCGAGTTCGGCGACGGTCTGTTTGACGAACAGGTCACGGACCGACACGTCGCAACGAGTCACTTCCGCGATGCGCACCGCCGCGCTGGTCGCGGTGATCGAGTTGCCGCCGAGTTCGAAGAAGCTGTCCAGCACGCCCACCCGGTCCGTGCCGAGGACCTCCGCGAAGACGTCCGCGATCGATTCCTCGACGACGGTGCGTGGCGCGACGTACGCGGCGGCCGAATCGAACACCGGCTCGGGCAGTGCCCGGTAGTCGACCTTGCCGTTCACCGTCAACGGCACCGCGTCGATCACGACGATGCTCGACGGCACCATGTATTCCGGCAGCAGCCCACCGACGTGCGTGCGCAGGTCGTCCGCCTCGCAGGCGGCGCCCACGGCGGGTACGACATAGCCGACGAGCCGGGCCGCCTCCGTGCCGGGCAGATGCACGACCACGACCGCCGCGGCGACGCTGCTGTGGCCGAGCAGGGCGTTGCGGATCTCGTCCAGCTCGATTCGGAATCCGCGCAACTGCACCTGCTGATCGGCACGGCCGCGGTATTCCAGTTCGTCTTCGTGATTCCAGCGCGCGACGTCGCCACTCCGGTACAGGCGCTCGCCGGGCTGCCCGAACGGATTCGCGACGAAACGTCCCGCGCTCAGCGCCGGTCGGTCGAGATAGCCGCGCGCGAGTTGCGTGCCCGCTACGTAGATCTCGCCCCAGGCGCCGAGCGGGCACGGACGCAACCGCTCGTCGAGGACATACGTGCGCAAGCCCGGCAGGGCCGGACCCACGGTGCTCGGTGCGCCCGGAACGGCGATGTCCGGGGTGAGGCCGGTGTAGGTGACGAAGACGGTGGTCTCGGTGATCCCGTAACTGTTGGCCAGCACAGGCAGATTCGGATTGTGTTCGTACCAGTCGGCCAGGGCGGCCGGATCGAGAGCTTCGCCCGAAAGGATGATCAACCGCAGCGACAACTCGCCTTCGGGCTCCCCGGCGTGCGCGTACCGCTGACGCGCGGCCGCGAACTGGTAGAACGCCGAGGGCGTCTGGCTGAAGACCGTGACCTTCTCCCGCGCCGCGAGACGCACGACGTCATCGGGCGAGCGAGAGGTGAGGCTGTCCACGACGACGACCCGGCCTCCGGTGACCAGGGGCCCGAAGATCTCCCACACCGAGTAGTCGAAGGCGAAGGAATGGAACAACGTCCAGACGTCGTCGGCCCGGATACCGATCTCGGCGCACGAGTTCACCAGGTAGGTGGACACGGCCCGGTGGGTGATCGTGACGCCCTTGGGCCGGCCGGTCGATCCGGAGGTGTAGATGATGTAGGCGAGGTGGTCGGGACGCAGCGGACCGGTCCGTTCGGCATCGGTGATCGGGTCCGTGGCCCGCTCCGCGGCGAGAACGTCATCGTACAGCACGACGCGGCCGGGGTCACCCGGCACCTGCTCGCGCATGCCCGGCTTCGTCACCACGGCGATCGGGTTCGCGTCGCCCAGCACGTATTCCAGCCGCTCGGCCGGGTGGGCGGTGTCCAGCGGAAGGTACCCGGCGCCCGATTTCAGCACGCCGAGCGCGGCGACGATCAGATCGGCGTCGCGTGGCATCGCGATGGCCACCAGTGATTCCGGTCCCGCGCCGAGCGCGATGAGCCTGCGGGCGAACCGGTTGGAACGTTCGTCGAGTTCGCGGTAGGTGAGGGTGGTGTCGTCCGAGGTGACGGCCGGCGCGGACGGGGTAGCCGCAGCCTGCCGGGCCAGCAGATCCACCAGTGTCGCGGAGGGGGATCGGCCGTCGTGGCCCGCGAGCTCCTCCACGATGCGCAGTTCCTCGGCGGGCCCGACGAGCTGGATGTCGCCGATGCGGGTGTCCAGGGGCGACTCCATCATCCGGTGCAGGAAATCGACGAACCGATCCGCGTGCGATTCGAGTTCGCCCTGCCGGTAGAGGTTGGCGTTACCGTGCAACTCGATGAGCAGCGGCGCGTCCGCCCCCGAGCGGTACAGGTTCAACTGCAGATCGTCCAGCGCGCCGGAGGTCAGCGCGCGGTAGCGGCCCGCGGCCGAGCCGAGGCGGATCTCCGAGTCGAAGAACAGGATGTTCACGATCGGTCCGAAGGAGTTCGCCGACGCGTCGAGCGCGGCGGAGTCGCGGCGCAGATCCTCGAACCGGTACAACTGGTGACGCATCGCCGAGACGAGCTCGGACACCGAGGCGCGTACCAGCTCCTCCACGGTGGTCGAGTGCCGCACGGCGAAGCGAATCGGCACCATGTTCGCCAGCATCGCGGCGGCGTTGCGCAGGCGCTTGGTCACTCGCGCCGTCACCGGCATCGACAGAGCGACGTCGTCGGTGCCGGTCATCCGGGCGAGGAACGCGGCGAACGCGGCGATCACCACCTGCGCGGCGGACGCGTTCACCTCCTCGGCGAAGCGATCGAGCCGGTCGGACAGGTGCGCGGGCAGCTGCAGCCCGGCCACGCGGTCCAATTTGCCTGCCCGGGCAGTGCGGCCGGACAGGCTCACCGGCGTCGGAAGATCGGAAACCTTGTTCAGCCAGTAGGCCTTGTCCGTCTCGTACCGCCTGCTGGCACGATAGGCCTGCTCCGCTTCGACGATCTCGCGCAGGCTAGCCGCGTCCAGTCGCGTCGGCGGCCTGCCCTCCAGCAGGGCGTTGTAATGCTCGGCCATCCGGGTCAGCATGTTGAAGGCGCCGTACCCATCGATCACCAGATGGTGTGCGCGGCCGTACCAGAAGTAGTGGTTTTCGCCGACCCGGATCAGCCTGGTCGCGGTGAGCCGGTCGCGGCTGAGGTCGACCACCTTGGTGTTGTAGTCGCGACGCATCCATTCCATCGCCGCCGCGACCGGATCCTCCGCATCGCTGAAATCCAGCAGCGGCTCGTCGTGGATGATGCCGCGGTCGACGTACTGGTACGGGCGGCCGTCGGATTCGACCACGCGCACGAGAAGGGACTCGGTTTCGTGCCCGGCGGCGTTCACGGCCCGGTTGAACACGTCGAGGTCCACCGGGCCCTCGATCTCGACGTACTGTGCGATGTTGACAGCCGGTCCGCCGGGCATGTGGTCCGCGAGCCACATGCCGTACTGCGCACTCGAGAGCGGAATCAGCCCCAGATCGCCGTCGGCGGTTCCGTCTGACTTCAGATTCATCGCATGACCCCTCATTCATACCCGGACGCGTCGCAGCACGGCGGAAGGGCGTTGGCCCACCGCATCCGAAATCTGGCTTTTATATGCACTTCGTCTACTCCGAGGCGGCGCTGCCCCTGCTCTTCGCCGCGCCGGTCAGGTACCGCATGTAGCTGGTTCCGTCAGCGCCAGGTATCCGAATCGGATCCGTGCGTGACATCAACGACGCCTTCCACACCTCCCGTTTGTCGTCATTTCCAGTAGTTCAGAATCTGAAAACAGAACTTTTGAATCTGGGGTGAAGCATCGACACTCAGGCGGAACAAGCTATCTGACAGCAGTCCGGGTCAGTCTAGTGGCATCAAAGCTCTCGACTCCGCACGGAAGCCGGGCGTTTCCAATCTCGTTTCGAGCGATGTGGCCGCGGCACGCCTCGCCGCGATGCGATCACCACGCGCACGCATCAACTGCGAAGCACCTGATACCCGGGGGTGCATCCGATGATGAACACCCGCGATCGGGCATGGTACATGCCGGATGGGGACCGCGATCAAGTCGGGACAGTCACCGCCACCGAAGAGAAGGACAGCGGAACCCACAGCCCATCCTTGTGCGGCCACAGCGAAAATAAGTGCATTTTAACTGCTCGCAGCAATATATGGGCAACTATTCATTTCTGCGCCCAAGCGGATATCTGCCAGAGATCGCTGAGAATTTAGTTTTATTCACCCTTCTCGTAGCGATCATATCGCAATACATACATCCATAAAGATGTTCCTTCTTGCACTCAATTCCGGCTGGAATCATTTCCCACTTCATTACGAGATCTTCTTTCAGCGCAATATAAGGTATCGCTTCAATTACCGAAACCATGTCGCCGAGCCATCGGCATTCCCGCGCCAGGGATCAGCTCGGTTCGATGGGCGAAACGACGTCGAGTGGCTGTCGGCGCCGGAGGCGAGTGGGTATCGGCCCGGTCAGGCCGCGAATCCGCCCCGTCGAGCGGTCCGACGACAGCATGCGGAAGACCGGCGCCGCGGCGGGAACGAACTGCACCACCGGCGTTCCGAGTGCGTGCCGCCCACCACGGAGTGTGGTAATCCGCAGCGGAACTCGGCCGTCCGCCGAACCCGAGCACCGGTCCCACCGGATATGTACGCGCTGATTTTCGGGACGATGGTTCGGCATATTCGGCGAGGTGGTTCGCACGCGACAGCGTGCTGCCCGGGACAATCACTCGCCCCCGTGATGTGAGGACAATCCAGTCGCTTTCCGTACCCGAAAGTCTCGTCCGTCGCCGCGCGCTACACCTATCGCTGTTCCTCGACGAGCCGGAAGCCGGTGACGATCGTTGGTTCGATGGCGACGACCGTATCCATGCCCCCCTCGGCCCACGGCCGGAGCAGGCGGGTGTAGCGGACGACCCGTTCCGGGTCGGTGACCGTACGGGCGAGACCGGTCACGACAACCGACCAGCCGACATGGGTCACCGGGTCTATGTCATCGGCCTCGTAGGCCACCACGACACAGGGATCGGCACGAATCGTGTCCGTGAGCCGTGACGTGACCCGCGTACGCACGACGACCACGCCGTCGTCGACGAAATGGTTGACCGGCCGGATCGCGGGCAGCGCGTCGCGGGTGAACACCACGCGCCCGTAGGCCACACTCGCCAGCAGCCGCAACGCCTCCTCGCGGTCGATCTCGACCATCGCGCGGCTCGTGACGCCGCTGTCGGCGATACGCCCGTTCGACGCGATCATGATCTCGTGCCGGGGCACGTTGCGCGCGAATCCACCTGGCAACGACCTCGCTTTCCGGTCTTCACTCGTCACCGCGGCCTCCCATACCACCACCGGGTCGCGCTGTCGGACAGGGCAAAAAGTCCCCGATCCGTCATCTTCCGGCGGCCGAAGCCGTGGGGCCGGCGACCCGCCGCCGTCCGGGTGCCTGTCACGGTCCGCTCACCTCCGGCCGCGGCAGCCGCCGAATCCCGGCGCGCTCACGCAGCCGCCGGATCTCGCGCTCGACACCCTCGGCGAGCACCGCGATATCGGGTGCGGTGTCGTAGTCTCCGGTAATGCCGAAGGTCAGGTGGCCCGCATAGCTCAGTACCGCGATCGCGGTACGTACACGCATCGCGATCGGTGTGGCGGGCAGCAGTTCCACGACCTCGCGCCCGCCCACGGTCAACTGGTCGCGCGGCCCGGGCACGTTCGTCACCAGCGCGCCCACGGTTCGCTGCGGAACTCGCGTCAGCAGACGGAGGCTCCACGCGATGGGCGCGAACGGCAGCCGGTCGGCCAGCTCCAGCACCGAGCTCTCCGCTCGTGCTTCGCCGCTCGCCTTGTGTTCGGCCATCCGCTCCCGAAGCGCCTCCAGCCGCTCGACCGGGTCGGCGACATCGATCGGCAGGAACGGCAGCATCGCCGAAACCCGGTTGTCCAGCGCGTGTCTCGCCTTCTCGGACCGCATCGACACCGGAACGAGGATGCGCAGTGTGTCCGGCGCGGGTCGCTCGTTCCGGCCGATCAGCAGGTCGCGGTATGCGGCGGCGACCGAGGCCAGTACGACGTCGTTGACGGTGACGCCGAACGCGTCACCGATGTGATGGACATCCGACAGGGCGGCGCGCGCCACGACGTACCGGCGCTGCCGTCCGATGGGGCCGTTGAGCGAGCCTCCGGCGGCCGGTGACACGACGGCGGAGGCGAGCGGAGCAAGACCGCGCACCATGCCGAGCACAGTCCGGGGCGCGACGACGGGCAGCCGTGCCACGTCGCGAACCACGTCCAGCCACCGCACCTCGGTACGAGCCCGCGGCTCGGTCGCGGCGTCCTGCGGTTCCGCCGATACCGCATCGCAGAGGTTCCGGAACACCGAGATGCCGGACACTCCGTCCACCAGGCTGTGATGCGCTTTGACGACCAGGGCCCAGCGGTCACCGGAGAGATGCTCGACGACAACGCACTGCCACAGCGGGTGGTCGCGATCGAGCCGCTCCTCCAGTTCCGCCGCCACCAGTTCGCACAGCACGGGCTCGTCGCCCGGCGTGGGCAACGCGGTCCACCGGATATGGTGTGCGAGATCGAAATTCGGGTCGTCCTCCCAGACCGGCGCGGCGAGGTCGAGTGGCGCCCGCCGCACCTTCTGGCGCAGGCGCGCGTTCTGCCCCACCCCCCTGGCGAGTAGGCCGGTGAACTCCTCCCGGCTCGGCGGAGCACCGGAAATGATCGCCACCGCGCCGATTCCGAGACTGATGTGCCGGTCGGCGTCCTCTAGTTCCATGAAGCCCGAATCGAGGGGCCGTAGTTCTGTCATGGGGCATGCTCATTACGGGTGGTCGATGGCGGGTGCCATCACTGCGCGATCTACTCGGTTCGCTTTCAGCATCGCGCGATCCGGCGGCGGAGATGATGGCCGAAGGTCACCGAATGCAGGGCACTCCGGCCACGGCGGTGTGGGCTCCGACCGGGAAAGCTGCCCGCCGGTTCGTCGCGGGAAAGGCGCTCGCGCCTCCGGCCGGCCTCCTCCCCCGGTAGGGAGCCGCTCGACCGGTGGCGTGACCGGGAGAAGAATCAGGCTATGACTACCGTACTCATTCTCGGTGCGGGGTTCGGAGGACTGGAGCTGGCCACCCGCCTGTCGGGCTCGCCGGCCGACGAGCTCCGCATCGTCATCGTCGACCGCAACGACTCCTTCACCTTCGGCTTCGCCAAACTGGACATCCTGTTCCGAGACGTACCGCCGGAGGCCGTGCGCGTGCCCTACACCCGCTTCGACCATCCGCGCGTCGAATTCCGGCAGGAGGAAGTCCTCGAAATCGACCCACGGGCCCGGCGCGTCCGCACCGACCGCTCGGAGTACGAACCGGACATCCTCGTCGTCGCGCTCGGCGCCGACTACGACCCGGGCGCGACCCCGGGCTTCGCCGAAGACGGATACGAGTACTACTCGATGGACGGCGCCCGGCGATTGCGCGACCGCCTCGGCGACTTCGACGGCGGGACCGTGATCGTCGCGGTGCTGAGCGTCCCCTTCAAGTGCCCGCCCGCGCCCTACGAAGGCGGCATGCTCCTGCACGAGCAGCTGACCCGGCGTGGCGTCCGTGAGCGCACCGGCATCCACTTCCTGACCCCGATGGACTCCCCTATTCCGGTGTCCGCGGATACCTCCGCCGCGATCGTGGAAGCGCTGACCCGCCGGGGAATCGAATACTCACCCGGGCGCGTGGTGCACGCGCTCGATCCGAGCCGCCACGTGGCGGTCACCCGCACCGGCGATCTTCCCTACGACCTGTTCATCGGAATCCCGAAGCACCGGGTGCCCGCGGTCGTCGAGGCCTCCGGGTTGACCGAGGGCGGGACCGACGGCTGGATCGCCGTCGATCCGCGCACACTGCGAACGCCGTACCCCGGCGTCTTCGCCCTCGGCGACTGCGCCGACGCACCGGTCCCGCGTGCGGGGGTGTTCGCCGAGGACGCCGCCCGCACCGTCGCCGCGGGCATCGAAGCCGAGCTGCGCGCAGCGGCGCCGTCGCAGCGGTACCGCGGCCGCGGCACGTGCCATATCGAGTTCGGGGACGGGCTGGTCGGCAAGGTCGACGCCGATTTCCTGTCCGGTCCCGCGCCGGTCGCCCCGTTCACACCGCCTTCGGTAGAACTCGCCCGGGAGAAGACCGCCGAGGCCGAGGCCCGGCTGCGCCGCTGGTTCACCGGTTGACCGGGCATTCCGAGCCCGGCTCGTCCCCGCGCCACGCCCGGGTCAGCACCTCGGCGATCCGGGCGAGCCCCGACGCGACGGTCATCCGCCAATGCGTGGTGGGTACGGCGTAGTTGTGCACTCGGCCGTCGACGACCTCTTGCCAGATCGACGCGCCGACGCAGCCGGTCGGATCATCGAGCGCGGCCGTGAAATAGATGACGTCTCCCCGGTACACGGGCGGGTCGTAGGCGCTGCGGAGCGCCACCGAGTGCACTGCCGCGTCGAGGATCCGGGTGACGCGGTCGGCGCCGAACGACGCGAACGGCTCGGGGAGTTCGGTCATCTTCTGCGGAAGCGCGGCCCAGTCCACATCCGCCACATTGCCGAGGTCGCCCGCTTGCTCACCGAGCAGACCGCCGATCAATTCGGCCACCGGCACTTGCCCCGCGTCACCGGGCGGGGTGCCCGGCGGATCCGCCATATAACTGTCCATCACCGCGAGCAGCGCGACCCGCTCGCCCGCGCGCTGCAATTGCACCGCGATCTCGTGTGCGATGACGCCACCGAACGACCAACCGAGAAGGTGGTACGGACCTGTCGGCTGCTCGGAGCGGATGAGCTCGAGGTAGCGATCAGCCCATTCCTCGATCGAACCCGGCATCGCCCCCTCGGTCGCCAGCACCGGCGTCTGCAATCCGTAGATGGGTCGATCCGGGTCGAGATAGGCGGCGAGACCCGCGTACGACCAGGAAATTCCCGACACCGGGTGAACGCAGAACAGCGGCGCGGCCGAACCGCGGGGGCGCAGCGGTAGCAGCATGTCGAAGGCCGCCTCGGTCTCGACCGTTCCGCTCGCACGGCTGGCCAGGTCGGCGACCAGTTCCGCGGGTGTGGGCGCGGTGAACACCCGCATCACCGGAATCCGGGTGCCGAGCGCGGACGACAGCCGAAGCGTCAGCTTCGCGGCGAGCAGGGAGTTTCCGCCGTGTTCGAAGAAGTTGTCGTCCATGCCGAAGCGATCGGCGCCGAGCACCTCGGCGAAGGCGGCGGCGACGGTGGACTCGACGGGCGTGGCGGCCGCACGGAACTCACGACCGCGGAATTCGGGCGCGGGTAGCGCACGCCGGTCGAGCTTGCCGTTGGGGGTCAACGGAATGACGTCGATCACCACGATCGCGGCCGGCACCATGTATCCGGTCAGGTATTCGGCCACCTGGGTGCGCAGTCCGGCCGGGTCCAGCCGCGCATCCGGCTCGGGCAGCACGTAGCCGACGAGCTGATCGCCGAGTGCCGGATCGGCCCGGACCACCGCGACGGCCTGGCTCACGCCGGGACAGCGCAGCAACGCCGCTTCGATCTCCCCGAGCTCGATCCGGAAACCGCGTAATTGCACTTGCTGGTCGCCGCGACCGGCATAGGCGAGCCCGGCGTCGCAGTCGAACCGGGTCCAGCGCGCCAGGTCACCCGAGCGGTACATCCGGGATCCCGGCGGCCCGAACGGATTCGCGACGAACCGCGTCGCGGTGAGCCCGGGCCGTCCCGAGTAACCGCGCGACAGCTGGCTGCCCGCGACGTAGATCTCACCGGGTGTACCGAACGGCGCCGGACGCAGCCGGAGATCCAGGACATGGGTGTCCAGACCGGGCAGCGCTCGGCCGACGAGGCTTTCCGGACTGTCCATCAGATGCGCGCCGATCTCCAGGAAGGAGACGTGCACGGTCGTCTCGGTGATGCCGTACATGTTGACCAATCGCGGCGCGTCCCCCGGATGACGCTCGCGCCACCGTCGCAGGTGCCGCAGGTCCAGCGCCTCGCCTCCGAAGATCACGTATCGCAGCGCGAATTCCCCGGAGGCGGCGCAGGCGTCGCGGTCGGCTTCGACGAGTTGACAGAACGCCGACGGAGTCTGGTTCAGCACCGTCACCTGTTCACGAATCAACAACTCCCGGAACAGTTCCGGTGTTCGCGATGTCGCGTAGTCGACCACGACGACGGTGCCGCCGGTCACGAGCCCGCACCACAGCTCCCACACCGAGAAGTCGAATGCGAAGGAGTGGAACACCGTCCAGACGTCTCGCTCGCCGAATCCGAACAGCGGTCGCGCATTCGCGCACAGTTCCACCACGTTGCGGTGCGTCACGCCGACGCCCTTCGGCACGCCCGTCGAGCCCGAGGTGTAGATGACGTAGGCGAGGTTGTCCGGAAGCAGCGGCCTCAGCCGGTCGGCGTCGGTGATCGGAGCGTCGCAGAACTCCGCCGACTGTTCCAGCAGGACGGTGGGTAGTCCGGCGTCCGGGATGTCGGAGCGGTCGGCAGCCGTGGTCAGCACGCAGACCGGCGCCGCGTCGGCGAGCACGAAGGCCAGCCGCTGCGCCGGGTAGCCGAGATCGACGGGCAGGTACGCCGCACCGGCCGCAAGCACCCCGAGCAGCGCGACCGGCAGTTCCTCCGTCCGCGAGACCGCGACGGCCACAACGGATTCCGGACCTGCGCCGGCCGCGATCAACGCGCGGGCGACTCGATTCGCGCGACGGCACAACGTCTCGAAGCTCAGCGTGGCGGCGCCGAATCGGACGGCCGACGCGTCCGGCCTGCGCTGCGCCTGCTCGCAGACCAGCGCGGGCAGCGTCGCCACCGCCGCGTCCGCGATATCGGACGGCCCGGCACACGCCTCGCGCGCATCGGCGGGCAGGACATCGTTTTCGTCGAGAATGCCGATGTCCCATACCGCCGCGGAGGGCTCTTGCGCCACCGCCGCCACGATGCGCTCGAATCGCCGCCCGAAGGCTCGGACGGTCGATTCGTCGAAGAGTTCGGTGGCATAGGTGAATGTCACGGCGATTCCCGCCGCCCGGCCGTCGGCGCCTAGTCGTGGCTCGACGACGACTTGGAGATCGAATTTCGCGGTGATCGCGCCGTTGTCGACAGCGGTGACCGTCAGGTCCGGCAGCTCCAGGGCGGGCTGCTCGATGTTCTGGAACGCCAGCATCACCGGCACCAGCGGGTTCCGCGTTCCGGTGCGAGCGGGCGCGGCCTGCTCGACCACTCGCTCGAAAGGCACGTCGGCGTTGGCGAACGCCGAAAGAGCCGCTTCCCGGGAGCGATCCACGAGGTCGTGGAAAGTCGCGGCCGGATCGACGTCGACCCGCAGAGCCAACGTGTTGACGAACATGCCGATCAGATCGTCCAGCGCGCGTTCGCCGCGTCCGGCGACCGGGGTGCCGATCACGACGTCCGTCGTGCCGCAGAGGCGTCCGATGACCGTGGCGAGCGCCGCGTGGATCACCATGAACAACGTCGCCTTGTGCTCGCGCGCGATCGCGGTCAGTCGTTGGTGTACCGGCGCCGGGATGGTGAAGCCGGTCGACGCGCCGCGGTTGGCGGGCCTCGACGGACGAGGGCGATCGGCAGGCAGCTCCAGCGGTGCGGTCAGCCCGGCCAATTGATCGCGCCAGTACGACAATTGCCGCGCGGCGAGGGAATGATCGCAGTCGTCGCGGCCGAGAACAGCGTGCTGCCAGATCGCGAAATCGGCATACTGCACCGGGAGCGGGGGCCAGTCCGGTGCACAACCGTTCAAACGGGAGACGTAGGCGGTCGCCAGGTCGCGGGCCAGCGGCGCGAGCGACGCGCCATCCGCCGAAATGTGGTGCGTCACGATGACGAGGAGATGATCGCGGCCCGAGGTGAACAGTCGCAGCCGTACCGGCGCGGCCGTGGTCACATCGAAGCCCGCGCACATCAGCCCGTTCACCATGTCCGCGACCTCGGTCAGGTCGTGCTCCACGGCGAGACCATCGGGGAGGACCGCGGCGGTCGTCAAGATCTCCTGACCCGGCTGCCCGTCGGCGTCGACCGGGTAGCGGGTGCGCAGCACCTCGTGCCGTTCGATCACGTCGGCGACCGCGTAGCGCAGCGCGGGCACGTCGAGGATGCCGGTCAGCCGGACGGCGAAGGGCATGTTGTAAGCGGGCGAGTCCGGCTCGATGCGGTTGAGCAACCACATCCGATGCTGTGCCGGCGAGAGCGGGATGCGATCGGTCCGTCGCGTCCGGACCAAGGGCGGACGGACGGCGCCCGTACCGTCGGACACCGCCCTCGCGGCGAGTGCGGCGACCCGGGGCGCCTCGAACAGATCACGCACGGTGACCTGGGATCGCAGCGCCTCGTTGAGCCTCGCGACCGCACGGGTCGCGAGCAGCGAATTGCCGCCGAGGGCGAAGAAGTCGTCATCGATGCCCACTCCCTCGATGCCGAGCAGGTCGGTGAACACCGCGGCGACGGCCTGTTCGACGGGATTTCGAGCGGCCCGGAACTTCCCGGGGGTGACCGTCGGCCGGGGCAGTGCCTTGCGGTCGAGTTTGCCGCTCACGTTCAGCGGCAGCGCGGGCAGTTCGACCAGCACGCAGGGGATCATGTACGCGGGCAGCACCGCCGAAATCCCGGCGAAGAGCTCTCGATCGTCGATGACATGCCCGGGCAGCGCAACCACATAGGCGACCAGCCGATCGCTCACCGGCGAGGGCGCCACCGCAGCGACCGCTTGACTCACCGACGGTTGCGCCAGCAGCGCGGCCTCGATCTCGCCGAGCTCGATCCGCTGGCCACGGAACTTCACCTGAGAATCGGTGCGCCCCAGATATTCCAGTCGCTGGGGCTCGTCCGCACTGGGCGCCCGCCAGACCGCCAGGTCACCGGTGCGGTACATCCTGGTTCCGCGGTCGAACGGGTTCGCGACGAAGCGACCGGCCGTCTGCGCAGCCTGCCGCACATATCCGCGGGCGAGCTGGTCCCCGGCCAGATACAGCTCGCCGGGTACCCCGGCGGGCACCGGTCGCAAGCGCGCATCCAGCACGTAGACCCGCGTATTCCACTGCGGCCGGCCGATCGGCACCGTCGATCCCTCACCCGTCCCCGCCGGCCAGTAGGTCACCGACACCGCGGCCTCGGTGGGCCCGTACAAGTTGTGCACCTGCGCCTCGGTGACCGCCCGGACCGCACGCACGGTCTCCGGCGGCAAAGCCTCCCCGATGACGAACAGATGCCGCAGTGTGGCAAGGCTGCCGGGCGCCGCATGCGCGGCGAATACCGTCAACATGGAAGGCACGAAGTCGGTGACGGTGACGCCGTGTTCGGCGATGGTCGCGGCGAGATAGTCCGCGTCGCGGTGCCCGTCGTGATCGGCGACGACGAGCTTCGCGCCCGACCGCAGCGGCATGAGGTAGCCCCACAACGAAACGTCGAAGGTGGTCGCGGTCTTCTGGAGGTACACCTCTCCCGGCCCCATGGGGTACTGGGCGAGCATCCACTCGATCTGGTTGTCGATCGCCTTGTGCGAGACTGCCACGCCTTTCGGGCGCCCGGTCGACCCGGACGTGAAGATCACATAGGCCGGGTGCTCCGGCAGCACCGTACGCAGCAGTTCATCCGAACGGATCGGTGCCCCCGAGCGTCGATCGGCTTCGAGGGTGTCCGAAGTCAGGACGACGACGTCATCGGGCATCGGCACCGCGTCGGCGGTCGTGGTGAGCACACAGACGGGCCGGGCGACCTCGAGCACATGCGCGAGCCGCTCGGCGGGATGATCCGGGTCCAGCGGGACGTACGCGCCGCCCGCGGTGAGAATCGCGTACATCCCGGCCACCAGGTCGACCGAACGCCGGATCGCCAGTCCCACCAGCGATTCCGCGCCGACGCCGTGGTCGATGAGCACCCGCGCGAGCCGGTTGACCCGCTCGTCGAACTCCCGGTAGGTCAGTCGCAGGCCCGCGCAGACGATCGCGACATCGTCCGGGTGCCGCGCTACCGCACGCCGGTAGCCGTCGAGCACCAGCCCCGGGGGGACGGGATGCCGGGTGTCGTTCCAGTGGGCCAGGATGGCGGTGCGCTCCGCGGCGTCGAGCAGGTCCAGCTCGCCCACCGGGCGATCCGCCGAGTCGGGGACGGCGGCGAGGAGCGCGCACAGCCGCCGGGCGAAGCCCGCGACCGTCGCCTCCTCGAACAGGTCGGTGGAATACGTGAAGGCGGCGGAGATTCCCAGCGGCGTCCGCTCGTCCTCGTGCGGCACCATGGTCAGCTCGAGATCGAACTTCGCCAGTGGCAGCGCGAAGTCGAGGGGGGAGACGATGAGAGCGGGCAGTTCCAGCGTCGCCTGCGCGAAGTTGTGGAAGGTCAGCATCGTCTGGAACAGCGGGTGATGCGCGCTCGACCGCACCGGGTCCAGCAATTCCACCAAGCGTTCGAACGGTACGTCGGCATATCCGAACGCCTCGATATCCCGGCCGCGCACCTGGTCGAGCAGTTCGGCGAAGGTGTGACCGGGGTCGATCTCGGTACGCAGCGCGAGGGTGTTGACGAACATGCCGATCAGGCCGTCCAACGCGGCTTCGCCGCGACCGGCCACCGGCGTGCCGACTGTGATGTCGCGGGTGTTCGACAGCCTGGCCAGCAGAACGGCGTATACCGCGTGCGCGACCATGAACAGCGTCGCGTCGTGGTGGTGCGCCAGCCGGTTCAGCGCCGCGTGCACCGTCGCATCGATCTTGAATTCGTGCGTGGCGCCGCGACCCGAGAACACCGCCGGGCGCGGCCGGTCCGCGGGTAGGTCCAGCCTTTCCGGCAGGTCCGCCAGCCGTTCTCGCCAGAATCCGATCTGGCGGGCGAGTGTCGAGCCCCGATCGCTCTCCTCGCCCAGCATTCGACGCTGCCACAGCGTGTAGTCCGCGTACTGCAGGGGCAGCGGCGTCCAGATCGGACCGTGCCCTGCGGCCCTGGCCGTATAGGCGGTCATCAGGTCGGCGGTCAGCGGGCCGATGGAGGAGCCGTCCGCGGCGATGTGGTGGATCGCGCCCACGAGCACATGCTCGGTCTCGTTCGAGCGCAGCAGACGCAACCGGATCGGCGGCGCCGCCGTCACGTCGAAGCCCTCGACCACCGCGGCTACGGTGCGCTCCGGGATCTCGGTCTCGATGACGTCGAGCACCGGCAGTTCGGGTACCGCCCTCGGATCCGACACGGGATGCACACATTGGCTGCCCGTGCCGTCGTGCTCCGGATAGCTGGTCCGCAGTACCTCGTGCCGCTCGACCAGGTCCCGGATCGCGGCGCGCAGCGCGTCCACGTCCAGCTGCCCGCTCAACCGCACCGCCAGCGGAATGTGGTTGCTCGCCGCGGCCGGGTCGAACCGATTCAGAAACCACATCCGCCGCTGCGCGTACGACAGCGGCACCCGCTCGGGCCGTGCCATCGGTCGCGGCGCGGGATGCGACGCCCGGGTCAGGTCCCCCAGGCGTTCGGCCAGTTTCGCCACCGCCGGCGCCTCGAACAGCAGCGCGACCGGAACACGGACACCCAGCGCGGTGCCGAGCCGCGCCGCGGCCTGTGTGGCGATCAGCGAGTTGCCCCCGAGTTCGAAGAAATCGTCGTTCGCCCCCACCTGGCCTGCGCCGGGGTGCGGCAGCAGCAACGCGGCGAAGATGTCGGCGACCACCCGCTCGGTCGGCGTAGCGGGCGCACGGAACCGTCTGGTGGTGAGCGCCGGCTCCGGTAGCGCCGCGCGATCCAGTTTGCCGACCGGTGTGAGCGGGAGTTCGTCGAGCACCGTGATCGACGCCGGAATCATATATGCGGGAAGGGTTTTCGCTAGGAAATCGATCAGTTCCGTGGTGTTCAGGGTCACCCGGCCGCAGTCGCCAGGGGCGGACGCCACGCGCGGCAGCACATAGGACACCAGCGCTCTGCCACCGGATGGCAGCGTCGTGCCGAGCGTCACGGCGTAGTCGACGTCGGGGTGGGCGGTCAGTGCGTTGTCGATCTCGTCGAGCTCGATTCGCAGCCCTCGGATCTTGACCTGGAAATCCACTCGGCCGTGGTATTCGATCAGCCCGGCCGAGGTGCGCCGCACCATATCGCCGGTGCGATACATGCGGGCGCCGGGCGCCGTCGCGAACGGATTGGCCACGAACCTGTCGGCGGTCAGCCCGGGTCGCCCGAGATATCCCTGCGCCAGCGCCGGCCCGGAGAGATACAGTTCGCCGATCACTCCCGTGGGCACCATCCGTAGCCGGGCATCGAGCACGTGGACGCCCAGCGCTGGGACCGGAGTCCCGATGTGGGTCGCCTCGCCCGCGCGCAGCGCCGCGGTGCCGGTGGCGAAGATGGTTGTCTCGGTGGGGCCGTAGACGATGTAGAAGGCCCGGTCGGCGTTCGCCCACCGGGCCACCAGTTCGCGACTCACGCGCTCCCCGCCGCACAGGATGGCCCGGAGGTCGTCGAGTCCGGCCGCGTCGATCGACTCCAGGGCTCCCGGGGTGATGCACAGATGCGTGACCCGCTCCCGCCGCAGCAGATCGGCCAGTTCCATGCCGCCGAACACCGCGGGCGGCGCGACGACCAGAGTCGCTCCCGCCGAGAAGGCGAGCAGCATCTCGATCACCGAGAAGTCGAAGCTCGGTGTGCACAGATGCGTGACGCGCGATTCCCGGGTCACCACCCGCACGGCGATCTCGTGCTCGACCAGGGCCGCAAGGCCGGCATGGGTGACGGCGACGCCTTTCGGCTTGCCCGTCGAGCCGGAGGTGTAGATCACGTAGGCGAGGTGCTGTTCGGTCAGCGGGCGCGACCGGTCCAGGTAGGAGATCGAATGACCGGGCTGGGCGGCGAGCCGCTCGCGGTGCGCCGGGGCGTCGAGTTCGATCCAATCGGTCCCCGTGGCGGGCAGCGCCGCTCGATGTGCCGAGGTGGTGAGACCGACGACGACGCCGGAATCCGCGATCATGTGCGCGATGCGATCGGCCGGATAGGAAGGATCGACGGGCACGTAGGCGGCGCCGGTTTTCGCGACCGCCCACACCGCCAGCACCGACTCCACCGACCGCGTGATGGCCACCGCGACGAAGTCTCCCGGCCCCAGACCGAAGCCGATCAGATACCGGGCCAGTCGCGAGGAGGTCTCATCCAGCTCCCGATAGCTGAGTTCCCGCTGATCGGCGGGATCGCCGGTGGGATTGTACCGGACCGCCGCGGAGTCGAACGAGGTGTCGACCGCGGCGGAAAGCAGTTGGTGGAACAGCAGATTACGTGCTCGTGAATGGTGGGCGCGACGTGCGGAACGACGTGTCGGGGTCATGCGGTGGCGAGTTCACTCTCTGGTCGATCAGTGTCCGCTCTGGCGATGGAGCCAGAAGCGGTGCCTCAAATGCGTGAACCATGACCCGAGCGTGCAGATCGGACCTTAGCGAACACCGATCGGATCGGCGCGGCGAGGTTGGGAAAGTCCATAGGGTTACCCAGCTACCCGTTAGTCCATTACACCGTGTGACGTGAAGAACAACCGTTTCGGACCGTAGCCACCACGGCCTGAAATGTGGCAAGAATCACTCTCTCTATTCGGTCGGTTCTCACTCGACATAGGTCCCACGGGCCGCCGTCACGGTCCGGCCAGGAAGGCACTGACAATTGACATCGAAGTAATTTACCATCGAGTCAATTACTTTCCGAAGGGAGCCGTGCGATGGCGACGAGGTCGTGGTGGGGATGGGGCAATCGAGAGGACGCCGTAACCGGCCCCGAGCGCGAAGCGCTGACGAAGCGGGTGGCGGCCCTGCTCCCCGACGCCGATCCGACGGTGCACGAGGCGCCGGACCTGACGGCGCTGGCCGTTCCTCCGCCGCGCGTCCAGCCGCCGGATTCGCTGGCTCACCTGGCCTCGGGAGGCCTCGGTGACCGCGTCTCCCACGGCAACGGGCAGGCGTTTCGTGACGTGGTGCGCAATCTGCTCGGCCGCGTGGACCATGTACCCGATCAGGTGTTGCGCCCGCGCACCGAACAGGACGTGGTCGACATCCTGGACTGGTGCGCGGGCGCGGGCATCGCCGTCGTGCCGTTCGGCGGCGGAACGTCGGTGGTAGGCGGTGTCGAACCGCGCGGCATGGACGCCTACACCGGGTCCGTGTCGCTGGACATGAGCCGCTTGGCCGGGCTCGTGGAGCTCGACCGCACCAGCCGCGCGGCGCGCATTCGAGCGGGCATGCTCGGCCCCGCCCTGGCAGCGGCATTGCGGCCGGATGGTCTGACACTGCGGCACTTTCCGCAGTCCTTCGAGTTCTCGACGCTCGGTGGCTGGCTGGCCACGCGGGCCGGTGGCCACTACGCGACCGTCCATACCCACATCGATGACATGGTCGAATCGATGCGGGTGGTCACCCCGGCCGGGATCAGCGAATCGCGCAGGCTGCCCGCCTCCGGTGCGGGTCCCTCACCCGACCGGATGTTCCTCGGGTCCGAAGGCATCCTGGGCGTGATCACCGAAGCGTGGATGCGCCTGCAGGATCGTCCGCGCTGGCGTTCCGGAGCGTCGGTGCTCTTCGACCGCTACGGCGCGGCCGTGACCGCGACGCGGGCCATCGCCCAGTCCGGGCTGCATCCGGCCAACTGCCGGCTGCTGGATCCGGTGGAAGCGTTCGTCAACGCGGGCACCAGCACGGCGGGCGGGGTGCTGGTGCTCGGATTCGAGTCCGCCGACCATCCCGTGGACGAACCGATGCGCCGGGCGATACGAATCTGCGGTGAGCACGGCGGCACCATTCCCGACGGGGTGCGCACCTCCGACTCCGCGGAAGACTCGGCGCGCCCGGGCGCGGCCGACACGTGGCGCTCGTCGTTCCTCCGGATGCCGTATCAGCGCGACGCGCTCGCCGCCCAGTCGATGATCGTGGAGACATTCGAAACCGCCTGCACCTGGGACCGTTTCGAAGACCTCCGCGCCGCGGTGCAGACAGCGGCGACCGCCGCGTTCCGATCGGCCGGTGTGACCGGTGTGGTGACTTGCCGATTCACCCACGTCTACCCGGACGGACCCGCGCCCTACTTCGGCATCTACGCCGCGGGCCGCTGGGGCCGGACCGTCGAGCAATGGGACGAGATCAAGACCGCCGTATCGGAAGCACTCCATATCTCCGGTGCGACCATCACGCACCACCACGCCGTCGGCCGCGACCACCGTCCCTGGTACGACCGCCAGCGACCCGAACCTTTCGCAGCGGCGCTGCGGGCGGCCAAATCGGCACTCGATCCGGCGGGCATCCTCAATCCCGGGGTGCTGATCGACCCGCTGCCCTCCGCAGCGAGGTGATGCCGCAGGACGCCGGCGTACCGGGAGGAGATGGACAGCGCCGTCGCCCGAACGGAGCGTGCGAATATCGAATTCGACGTATCTGCGCGATATCCGAGGAGTCCCATGCACGTATGTGATGCCCCGTGAGCAAGCCGGGCACCAAGGGTGTGCCGCGCGAGCGGCGGGAGGAGCAGATTCTCGACGTCGCCACCGCCGAGTTCGGCGATCACGGCTACGCGAAGGCTTCGCTCGTCCGGATCGCCTCGGCCGCGGGGGTTTCCAAGCCGCTCGTCTACGCCTACTTCGGCTCCCGCGACGGTCTGCACGCGGCTTGCGTGCACCGCGCGGGCAAGAGCCTGGTCGATGCGGTCGCGGCCGCGCAGTCCGCGCCCGGTGCCCACGACCGGGCGCTGGCGACATTGGCCGGGATCTTCGACGCCCTCGACGGACGCACGCAGAACTGGAAGATCATCTACGACGCCACCCTGCCTCGTCCGAGCGAGGCCTACGCGGTAGCCCGCGAGTATCAGGATGCGTTGAACGGCATGGGCTCGGCAGGTGTCGCACAGGTGCTGGCCGACGCCGACGTCTTCGATGCCGACGATCACTCGCTGCTGCTGGCACTGTGGTTCAGCATCGTGTCCACCACCATCGCGTGGTGGAGCGACCATCCCGGCCACACCCCCGAGGACATGACCGAACGCTGCCTGCGCCTGTTCACCGCGATCCGCGGACCCGCCGCCCGGCAGGCCTGACCTCGCGTCCTCACCACTCGCTCCGATGCAGCGCCCTCACGCCCTCGGCGTCAGGGCACGCAGGGGCTCGTCGAGTTCGCGGCGGTAGAAGTCCAGGAAGCCATCGGGGTCGGGGCCCGCGTTCTGCATCACGAGATGGTCGAATCCCGCGTCGGCGTACTGCTTCGCGGCGTCGAGATAGCGGGCCGGGTCCGGACCACAAGCGAAATTGTCGAGGATGTCCTCCAGACGGACCGTGGTGGTCGCGGCGGCGAAGTTGACCGGGTTCGGCAACTCGCTCATCACCTTCCACCCCGTGACGGCCCAGCGCGTCGTGTCGAGCACCGCCCTCGCGGCCGTTTCCTCGTCGGGCGCCCACGCCATGCCCACCTCCGCGTAGCGCGGTCCTGTCCCACCCGCCGCGCGATAGCGATCGACGAGCTCGGACTTCGGTTCGGTGGCGAACAGACCGTCACCGAGTTCGGCGGCGAGGCGAGCCGCCTGGGGCCCGCCTCCGGCCACCGCGATCGGCGGGAGCCGGTCGGGCAGGTCGAAGACGCGAGCTTCGGAGAGGGTCAGGAATTCGCCGTCGTAGGACTGATAACCGCCGCTCCACAGCAGGCGAATGATCTCGAGGGCTTCGCGGAGCATTCGCTGCCGGATGCGCACAGGCGGGAACTCGCGACCGACGACATGCTCGTTGAGGCGTTCACCCGAACCGACGCCGAGGGTGAAGCGGTTGTCGGACAGGATCGCGAGAGTGGCCGCCGCCTGCGCGATGATGGCGGGGTGGTATCGCAGGATCGGGCAGGTCACGCCGGTGGCGAGCTCGATGCGCTCGGTCTTCGCCGCGATGGTTCCGAGCACGGTCCAAGCGAACGGTGAATGCCCTTGGTTGTCCAGCCAGGGATGGAAGTGATCGCTGATCTCGACGAAATCGAATCCGGCCTCTTCGGCCCGGATCGCTTGGCGGACAAGCTCGTTCGGACCGAATGCCTCGGCCGCCAGTTTGTACCCGATACGCATCGCCACCTCCTGGTTCGGCTGCAAGCGCCGGTCTCCCCACGAAACCGGCTCTCGGCGCGCGTACCCGGCATCCGGCACGGAAAACCGAACGCGCGTCGCGGCGCCGCATGGGCCTCCTCCACGGCGGCCATTACGTCAGCCGGGTGCGATGCGAGTTCCGGCGGGAGGACGCTACGGGGTCCGTTCAGTCACGGGTCGGCCAGTAACTGGCGGCGTGCCGGCCCCGCGGGACATAGGCGTTCTCGTCCTCGACCTCCGTGATGCCCAGATGCAGCAGCAACAGTACGGTCACCAAGCTGATGCTCACGATCAGCGGAGTCAGCAGCTGCTCCGCGCCGGCGCCGGACGGTGGATGCAGGTGTTGCGCTTCGTGCACATGCATCGCGAACATGCCCGTGTAGTGCATGCCGGACACCGCGACACCCATCACCACCGCCGCGCCGATGGTGACGAGCGTGCCACGAACGTGCAGCGTGAACCACAACGCGGCGGTCGCGGCGACCACGGCGATCACCATGGACAATGCGACGATCCGTCCGTCGTAGCCGATCGTCGCGTCGGATTTCATCGCGTACATGCCGGAGTAGTGCATCGCACCGACGCCCAAGCCGGTGACCGCTCCGCCGACGAACAGCGCCATCGGCCCGAGTGACCGCTGGTGGGCGATCCGCAATCCGATCCACACCACCGCGATGGCGATCAGCGCGCTGATCAGCGTGACGGGAACGTCGTAGCGGATCGATGCCCCGTCGATGGCGAATCCGAGCATCGCGATGAAGTGCATGACCCAGATTCCGGTGCCGCCGATGGCGACCGCCGCGGCCAGCAGCCAGCCGTCGCGCGCGGAACCAGTGCGGGACCTGGCCATGCATCGGAGTCCGAGCAATGAACCGGTGAACGACATGATGTAGGCGATGACAGGTGTCAGCCACCCGTGGCTGAAGTGGTCGATTTCCAGCACGCGACACTCCCTCGCTGGATAGATTCGAATCATCGAGGCGACGATGCGCGAATCCCATATAGTGAAACTGCAGGTAAGTAATTTAGATTACTACTATCCTCTTTAAAATCATAGGATGAGTCCCGGATAGCGGGAAGTGCGCTGGTCATAAGTGAAGCATTCGCCCTTCGATTTGTTCGCCCCCGCGCCTCAGCAGGATGCCTTCACAGCAAGCATCTGGCTTCCCAATTGCCACAGGGAGTCACGCGCCCGCTTCCGTGGCGCAGCAAGCGTGGCCGGATGCCGCCCTCCGACGGAACTCGTGCCCGACGCACGTGCAACGCGCTCTTGCGACAACGGCTCCGATCCTTCTGAGCGATGGTTGCGAGCACAATCGCAGTTAACCGCCCCCGAGCGGCGCGGTGAATGTCATCCCCCCGTGGACGCGGCCGGGGCGACGCCCTCCGGACATGGCGCATACGACCTCATGGCCGCGGCGCGACAAGCGCTCCAAGCCGCGCCCCAACCTATCCACGGCGATGATCCGCGACACCCGGCGAACTTTCAGCGTTTCTTCGTATGTCTCGCCGGAGTAACGGCGTATGGTCGCGCTATGCCGACTGCGACGTCGATCGACACCGCTGCCGAACACCTCGCGTGCTGGGTCACCGTCGTCGGGAAACGTCTACACCAGTTGCCGACAGCGAGCCCGAATGTCCTGCTCGCCCATGCGATGAGCGGGTTCCTCGCGATCGGGCGAGCGAGCATGGCCTTGTTGACCACCTCCGCGAACCCCACCGACATCCGCGACCACGATCTCGTCTTCGAGATCACGGCCGACGCGGAACGATGGCTCACCGACGCGGCGACCGAATCGGTAGTCAACCAGATCACCGACCGCGGCGAGCACGTGCAGCGCTACCTCACTCCGGCCGCGCTCGATACCGTGGCGAAAGCCCGCCTGCGGCGCTGCGCCCAGGCAACGGCGATCCACACCCGCGATCTGCTGGCCGGGATCGCCGCCGACCCGGAAGCCTCGGACGAGATTCGCGACCTCACCCGTGATCTCGCCGCGCGGGCGAACATCATCGCCACCGTCTACGCCGACGACCCGCAACAACTGCGCTCGATGTCGAGCAGGTCAGCCGCCCGGCCACGCTGACCCGATCGAACCGTGCGCCGGAACTCGACGACCACCGCGTTCACATCGGCACTGCGATGGCCGACAATGGTCATATGACGACGGTGCTGCTGGGCGGCGACGTCATGCTGGGTCGGGGCGTGGACCAGATCCTGCCGCATCCCGGCGATCCGAGGCTGCGCGAACGATATGTCCACGATGCGCGGACTTACGTCGAGCTGGCCGAACGCGCGTACGGCGCCTTCGCCCACCCGGTCGATTTCCGGCAGCTGTGGGGTGATGTGCTGCCCATCCTCGCCCAGATCGACCCCGAGGTGCGGTTGCTCAACTTGGAGACTACGATCACCGCCGACGGTGCGTTCGCTGCCGCGAAAGGTATCCACTACCGGATGCACCCGGACAATATGCCCGCGTTGACCGTGATCGCACCGGTCGTCTGCGCGCTGGCGAACAATCACGTACTCGATTTCGGAATCCCCGGGATGGCCGACACCCTCGAAGCGCTCGACAACGCGGGCATCGGCCGAGCCGGCGCCGGTGCCGACCTGCAGGCCGCGCGCACCCCCGCCATAGTGGAACTCGGCGACGGGCGCCGCGCGGTGATCGTCTCGGTCGCCGCCGGCTCGAGCGGGGTTCCGGCAGTGTGGTCGGCACGGCGCCATCGGCCGGGAGTGTGGCGTGTGGGTTATTCCCCGGGCGTCGCGGCGGCCGAGGAAGTCGCGAACGAGGTGTCCGCCTACAAGCGCGACGACGATATCGGCATCGTTTCCGTGCACTGGGGGCCGAACTGGGGCTATGCGGTCGCGCGCACCGAAACGCAGTTCGCGCATCGCTTGATCGACGCCGGAATCGACGTGGTGCACGGGCACTCCGCACATCATCCGCGTCCGATCGAGATCTACCGCGGCAAACCGGTCCTCTACGGATGCGGCGACGTCATCGACGACTACGAAGGCATTCGCGGCCACGAGCGGTACCACGCCGATCTGCATCCGCTGTATCTGGTGTCCATCGATCGCGGCTCGACGGAGGTCCGGCTGATCCCGCTGCGGGTGCGGCACATGCGCCTGGAATGGGCTCCGCGCAGCGAATCCCGCTGGCTGTGCGAGAAGATCGCGGATATCAGCCGGGGCTTCGGCACCCGCGTCGTTCCCCGAGCCGACGACCTGCCGGTGGTGTTCAGTGCCGCACGACGGTGAGATGGCGCTGGAACCACTGTGTGGCCAGGTCGGCGACTTGTCCGAGCGCACCGGGCTCCTCGAAGAGATGGGTCGCGCCAGGGACGATGTCGAGTTCACTCGGACAGGGCATCCGCAACTGGGCTTCTCGGTTGACTTCCAGTACCCACCGGTCGTCACCTCCCACGATGAGCAGCGTCGGTGCGCGAACCGATCCCAATCGCGGACCCGCCAAGTCCGGCCGCCCGCCGCGGGAGACGACCGCGGCGATCTCGGTCCCCGGTTCGGTCGCCGCCCACAGCGCGGCGCCCGCGCCGGTGCTGGCCCCGAAGTATCCGGTGGGCAGGCCGCTGAGGTCCGGCCGCGTCCGTAGCCAGTGGGTCACCTCGACAAGGCGTCCTGCGAGCAGCGGAATGTCGAAGACGCGAGCGCGGTCACCCTCCTCATCGACGGTCAGCAGGTCGACCAGCATCGTCGCGAACCCCGCCCTGTTCAGGACCTCGGCGACGAACCGGTTTCGCGGACTGCGCCTGCCGCTGCCGCTGCCGTGCGCGAAGGCGATCAAGGCGGTGCGCTCCGGTGGGACGGCCAGTACCCCCGCCAGTCGGGCGCGTTCCGACGGCACGATGACTTCCTCTGTTCGCGTCGAGGACCGGGGTGCGGACGACATCGAACACCTCCTGTATCCGGGGTACCCGATCAGGTCGGTCCTGCGCAAGAGCGAGAGGATCGCACGGGCGCGCACTGGACGCGGCGGTCGTCAGCGAAAAGTCGAGCTGAGATACCTGGTCAGATCCACCGGCGCGGCCCCGTGCCCCACGTAGCCGAGATACCCGTCGGGACGCACGACGTAGACGGCTCCGTCGGTGGCGCCGTAGCCCCTCGCGAAGGCGCCGTCACGGTCGCGGACAACCGGCAACAGCGTCTCGTCGACCTGGGCGCCGGGCGCGGCGATGAGGTACACATCCAGCTGCCGGTGCGCCCTGCGGCGTGCCGCCCCGGCAAGCTCCTCCATGCTCCCGATCTCGGTCCGGGTGCTGTCGCCGGCATAGAGAAGGAGCGTGTGGTCGGTCCGCCCGAGCAAGGAGAACAGGCGGATCGGAAAGGTGACCGCGCCGCGGGTCAAGCCAGTGGCATCAGGGGCGCGAACTCCTGCTCGCGGGCCCTGCGAACCGTCGGCCGCACGCACGACGATCGGGCTGTCGCCGTAGTCGATCAGCAGTTGCGCCTCACGCCGGATGACGAGATCCGGATCCGATTCCCCGGCCCCGATGCCCTCCCTGGCGCTGCGCACGGTTCTACCGACCACCTCTTTGCCGACCGGCCTGCGTTCGGCGTCGTAACTGGCGGGCAGCTGCGGCGCACTGTCGCCGCTGACCGCCAGCGCGAGCTTCCACGCGAGGTTGTGTGCGTCCTGGATACCGGTGTTCATCCCTTGCGCCCCCGTGGGCGGATGAATGTGCGCGGCGTCGCCTGCGACGAAAACTCTTCCGCGCGCATACGAGTCGACTATCCGGTGACTGATGCGGAAGACCGACGACCATCGCAGGCGCGACGCGGTGACCGGCTCCGGGGCGAGGCGATCGAGAACCGCTTGGATATGTCGCAGCTGCGGGGCGGGCCCACTTCCGAAACGTTGCCCGAGCCCATCCCGGTCGGTCGTCGCCGCGATGGCGAGTTCGTCGGGTACCAGCATCGACACGCGATACCGGCCGCGTCCCGGCAGCGGTATGCACACCAGCAGGTCGTCGGTGACGCCCTCGGTCCGATGCGTCGACCGGATGCCGTAGCCGTGCGGCAGCGACCAGTCGAGTTCGACATCGCCGAGCATGTACTGCTCGGCGAACGCCGCGCCCTCGAACGACAGGCCCAATGTCTTGCGAACGATGCTGTGTGCGCCGTCGCACCCGATGAGGAATTGCGTGTCGACGGTGCGCTCGCCGTCCGCCGTGGCGAGTACGACACGCACGCCACTGTCGTCCTGTTGGAAGGTCGTGAGCTCGGTGGCGCGTTCGATCCGGACGCCCGTTTCCGCCAAGCGCTCCCGCAGAATTCGCTCGGTCACGTATTGCGGTAACCCGATGAACGCGTAGGGCACGTCGGCGGGCACCGTGAGTTCTGTCCTGGCCACCTCGTCGCCGTTCACGTACACCCTCTGGCCGTGCAACTGGATCGAAGCGTCGAGTATCCGGCGCAACACGCCCAGACCTTCGAAAACTTCCAACGTTCGCGGCTGGATTCCCACCGCCTTCGCGTATCGGGGCGGTTCGGGCAGCGCGTCCACTATTCGGCAGGCGACACCGCGCCGGGCCAACTCGATCGCGGCGGTCAGCCCGACCGGACCCGCGCCGACTATGAGTACCTCCGTGCCGACCATGCGATACCGCCTCGGACCACGTACTCATCCAATGATTCGGGCGAGTCTACTCCGCCGCGTCCGACGGTCAGGCCGCGTCGTCGGGATCGGCAGGCCGCTTCGGCGCGACCACCTGGATGCGCCACGACAGGCGGAAGAGATTGCCCGATCTGTTCCGGATCCACTGGGTGAGGGCGGCGACGGCCGAACCGAGCGAGGTCACGCCGGCCAGCAGCGCCCAAGGCGTGAGACCCGCGGACGTGTAGGCGACTTGCCCGACACCCGGCACGACGAGTCTGCCGTTGCCGAACGCCCAGTTCATCAACGATCCGATGTGTCCACCCAGGTCCGAACGGCGTCCGACCATCGCCTTCAGCTCACCGCCCTTGCTGTTGACATACAGCACGGTGAACACCACCAACAGCGCGGCTGCCAACGTGGACAGCGTCGCCAGCCGACTGAGCGCATCGATGCGGAGGCGCAGATTGATCACGACCACCAAGATCGTGATCGTGATAGCCGCACAGGCCAGTAGTGCCCAGAAACCCGTGATTTTCGCGGCGGGCGGGGCCGACTGCGACCAGACGTTCAAGAACCGCGTGGTGAACTGCATCCGGCCGAACGCGTTGGTGCTGACCCTGCCGTCAGCGCCCGCGGCGGTCATCCACGGCTGGAACAGCAATATGAGCGTGGCGAGGCTGCCGACCGCGGCCCATACGTAGCCCCAATAGCCGCGCAGCGCGGCCTGAATCGACCGCAAGTTGGCCGGCACGACGCTGCTCTTCGCCCCGTTCGTCTGAGTGGACCGGCTGTCTCCAGTCTCGTTCGACTGCCAGGGCGTTGGCTGCACCATTGCCTCAGTTTAAAGTCGCGCTGGTGCCCGAATTCCGGCGAGAACTCACCTCCAGTGGGAAGCGTAGAGGCACCACACCCGCGCGAGACTCGGGCGAGGCACCGCGCCTATCGAAGAGCCGAGGCATCCGGGAGGCGACTCGCCGCGTAACGATCACCGTTACAGACCGCCGCCGACTTGTCCGTCTGAGCGGGCCCGGCGGCGCCGTCGTAGGGGACCGTCGCCGGTTCCTATGTGGCACGCCGCTGTCCTGCGCAAAATCCGGTCTCGATTGTGCGAAGATCATCGAGCGGCTCATGAACTGCGCAATACGGACACTGCCCGGGTCTTAGGAATTCTTCCGGTATGTTTTCCGGCTGAATTCGATGCCGCTGCCCCGAAAAAAGCACCAGTGGTGACCTTGCCGTTATGCGACACCGGGGAACTTAACGTTTCTTTGCCTGGCGCTCACCGCCTTGTGGGTGAACGATGAAATTCGTGAGTCAAAGTTAAATTCCACTCGAGTCAAAGGATTCGCAATGTCCACCAAATTCACCAAAATTTTCGCAGCGAGCGCGATGGCCCTGTCCTTCGGCTTCCTCGCGGCTCCCGCCGCTTCCGCCGAAGCGACGCCGTCGGATGCGGCGACGCCGGTAACCGGCTCGTTCGGCTCGGCCGTGCTGTGCTTCCCCCTCGGAAGTGTCATCTGGTGCATCTGACACCTGCTGTGCGGCCGCACCGCGTTGACGCCGGCCGCACGTGTCCTTCGAATTCCCCCTCCGAGTGCCGGCGGCCCGCGGTGTGCCGGGCATGCCGCCGAGTCGCGCTCGGGTCGACGTAGGGAAGCAGAGCCGAGCAGTTGCCGCCGCAACGTGGATCGACCGATGCGGCGGGAGCTGTGACGCGAACTCGTCGTGTCACACCGGACGTGGCCGCTTCGTCTACTCACCGGACCAGTGAGATAGAGGAGGTCGCGATGCGAATCGCAGTGATCGGCGCAAGCGGGCGGATCGGCCGGGACGTGATCGACGTGCTGAAGAACCAAGGCCACGATGTCGTGGCCATCAGCCGGTCGGCAGGCGTGGACGTCTACACCGGAGACGGTTTGGCCCAGGCGCTGGCCGGCGTACATGTCGTGGTGGACGCGGTCAACGCGACGACCACCGAAACCGAGGTGGTGACCGACTTCTTCCGCACCGTTGCGCGGAATGTGCAGCACTCGGCGGCTACCGCCGGAGTCCGTCGGATCGTTGTGGTCTCCATAATCGGCATAGATCGTTTCACCGCCGGGCACTACGCGGGGAAACTGGCCCAGGAGAACGCCTACCGCGAAGGCCCGGTACCCGTGCGAATCCTGCGCGCGGCTCAGTTCCACGAATTCACCGAAATGATGCTCGACTGGACCACGCGCGGTGACACCGCATACGTGCCGAAGTACCGGGCTCAGCTCGTCGCCGCCCGCACGGTCGCCGAACGGCTGGCCGAACTGGCCGTTTCCGAGGACGCGCCCGACGCGGTCGACATCGCGGGGCCGGAAGAATTCGAGCTCGCCACGGCCGTCGCCGAAGTGGCTGCGCGACGGGGGGAACCGGCTCGTGTGCAAGAGATCGTCGACACCGCCGACCCGGATCACCAATTGCAAGCCGGTGGCGCTCTTCTGGCTGGGCCCGATGCGATCATCGCCGGTCCGACGTTCGCGCAGTGGCTGGACCAGAAGTACCCGAAACAGCCCTGACCACCTTATTCGAGCGGCCGTCGCCCCGAATCGGATCTGACGGCGGCCGCTTCGAACTGTGCCCGGCCCAGGATCCCGCCACAGCGGCGAAGACAACTCTTGACTTCAGGTCGACCTCAACTCGCAAGCTGAGCGCACCACGAGGAGAGGAAGTCATGACCGCCTTCGGAGAAAAGCAGAGCCTTGGCTACGACAAGCGGGCCACACGCCTGCTCGGGGGTTTGTACCGCCGGATCGCCGCCGACATCGACGGGGCAGCGCGACCGGGCGCGTGGGTGCTCGACGTCGGGACCGGGCCGGGAAAGTTACTGGCCCACGTGCGCGATCGCCGACCGGATCTGCGGCTTCACGGCGTGGACCTGTCACCGCACATGATCGATCTCGCCGAGGCGACACTGGCGGCAAGCGCGGCCGAGCTGCAGGTCGGCGACGTAGGCGCGCTCCCCTACCCCGACGACAGTTTCGATCTGATCGTCTCGAGCCTGAGCATGCACGAGTGGCCGGAGCCCGACCGCGCGATCGCGGAGCTGGCGCGCGTGCTGCGTCCCGGCGGCGTCGTGGCGATCTACGACTTCCGCTTCGTGCGCGCGGCCGCGGCTCTCGACGCATTGCGCCGATCGTTCGAGGCGGCGACGGTGCGGCGGGAGCCGGTGCGTCCCCGGCGTCATCCGATCGGGCTGTACGCGCGGCTCATCGCCCGCGCCCCCGCCTAGAGTGCGAGCATGACGGGCGGCGACATCTCGATCGGTGAGCTCGCGGCGCGCTTCGGCCTGGCCGCTCACGTGCTGCGGCACTGGGAGGATGTCGGACTGCTCGCGCCGCGCCGGGACAGCGCGGGCCGACGGCGTTATCGCGACGACGACGCGGAGACGGTGGCGATGATCCTGCTCGGCAAGCAGGTCGGTTTGTCGCTCGAGGATCTCGCCGTCCTGTTCGCCGAGGCATCCGACCGGGCCGCTCGCCGCGATCTGCTGCGCGCGCACCGCGACCAGCTCGTTCGCCGGATCGCCCAGGCCACCGCGGCGCTGGACACCATCACCCACGCTCTCGACTGCGCGGCTGAGGATTTCCGCGATTGCCCGCACTTCCAGGCCAAGGTCGCTCACGCGCTCACCCTGGTCACGAACCGGTCGAGCCGGGGTCGGTAAATCGTTATGACGCAGGAAATTCCGCTTCGACGGCGGAGTTCGCCGCGATCCGGTCACCGGGCGAGGGGCCGGCGGCAAGAGAGAGATACTTCGTCTGTTCTCCCGGACTAGGATCGAGTCCTACCAGAGTGACACCGCAGACCGTGACACCGAGACTCGATAGAGGTGCCTTATGCGCAGGACGATTCGAGTACCCGCTGCGGAACTCGCCGATCACATCGGCGAATCCGTCGTCGGTTACGGCACGCTCACGCAAGCGGGAGTGGTCCAGCCGGGCGGCGACCTCGTCGTCGCGGTCTTCGGCGTGGAGACCGACCGGCGCGAGAAATCGTTCACACCAGCTCAATTGGTCGAACTGGAGGTCAGCGACTAGCCCGGACGAAGCACGGCCACGTCCGGCTCCACCACGCCCGCCGTGCGGCTCAACCGATCAGCGCGTTCATGATCGTGCCCGCACTGGTGGCGATGACACCGCCGAGCATGCCGCCCGCGACCATCTTCGCCGAGGCGAGTGGCCCACCGTTCCACTTCTCCCACGCGAATTTCCCTCCCGCGTAGGTGATGCCGGCTACGCCGGAGAGAATCACGAACCAGGTGAAATATCGGAACAGCTGGAGTATTTTGTCCGCGTTCGGGGGAGCTTCGGGGACGGGGTCCTCCACCTGAGCCAGGAGAAATGCTTCGACTGCCGTATGGATCGTCATTGATCTGTCTCCGTCGCGTTTCCGCAGGACAAGTTATACGCAATCGCTATGACGTTCGAAGTATCGCGATCTCGGCGGCTCGCGTCAACCCTCCTGCGCGGCCGAGGACATGCGCTGCACGAATCGTTCCGCCGCGAATGCGGTGTCAGATCGCCACGGACGGGTAGTGCGTGGGTGTGAGCTACGACGGCGACGGGCGATCTCGACCCGGTGGCCGCGCGGGCGGTGATCGAGCAGGCCAAGGGCGCGGTGATGCTGGTCTATGGACTCGATGCCGACGAAGCATTCACCATGCTGCGGGTGCGATCCCAGGAAACCAACACCAAGCTGCGAGTTCTGGCCGCCAAGGTGGCCGCCGAACTCCCGTCGATCGGTGTGCCCGCCGTCACCGGCGAACTGCGCAGCCGCGTCAACCGGCTGTTGGCGACGGCGCACGAGCGACCCCTATGACACTTCGGCGAGCGGCCGGCGACACCAGCCGCTCCCTCCGCTTGGCCACCGCGGCGACCAGTCCGAATTCCGGCGGCGGACACCTGGTTGTCCGGCCGTTGTCCGCCCGGCGACCGAGCGCTACCGCTTGCGGGCCACGGCGAACACTCGCCGGAACGGCAGCCAGGTGGCGCCGTCGGGCCGCCGAGGATAGGCGCTGCGCAGCAGGGGGGCCAGTTGCGCGGTGAACTCCCGCCACTGCGCGTCGTCGAGCGCATCGCGCACGGGTCGCAGCGCGGTGCCGGTGACCCACTCGAGCACCGGGTCGTCCCCGGTCAAGCGCTGGAGGTAGGTCGTCTCCCAGGCGTCGACGGCTCCACCCGCCGCGGCGAGCACGTCGGCGTAGCCCGCGGGATCGAGCACCGCACCCGGATCGAGGATGCCCGCTCGTTCGAGGCTGTCGCGCCATTCCTCGCGTGCGGCCACTTGACGGATCGCGCGGTGGGAGGCCGCGTCGAAGTTCCCGGGCACCTGCACGGCCAGGAACGCGCCCGCGGGGAGCTGCCGCATCCACTCGGCGAGCAGGCCGGAGTGCCCGGGCACCCAGTGGAGGACGGCGTTGCAGACGACGACATCGGCCTGCGCGCTCGGCCGCCATTCCTGCACCGCCCCGAGCGTCGCATCGATGCCGCGCTCCTGCGCGGCCGCGACCATCTCCGGGGAGGAGTCGAGTGCGCGCACGATCGCGCCGGGCCAGCGCCGCGCGAGGACCGCGGTGAGATGCCCGGGGCCGCAACCCAAGTCGACCACCACCCGGGGCTCGGCCGTCGTGACCCTGGCCACGAGGTCGAAGAATGGGCGGGACCGGTGGTCGCCGAACGCGAGGTACTGCTGGGGATCCCACATGTGCCCTCCGAAAACCTGCAGCAAACCGTACGTACGTACTGTACGCCTGCCCCCCGCGCCCAGAAGAAGATTCGAGAGACGGCAGGCGGCGCGGAAAGGGCGCAGGCGAGCACATGCCGTCCTCGGCCAGAAGAATCCACGCTGTGACAGTCGTGACTCGAACCGACCTTGTTCGGCTCGATGACCTGCAAACACGCCGGTCGCGAAAACCGACTGTCTATCACGGTTTCGTAACGGCCCCCGCTGGGTATCACATAGCTATGACGGATTACCGACCAACCCGCATCGCCGGTGTGGAACCGGGAACCGGCGCGCTCGCTTTAGCCACGTGCCTTGCGTTTTCGACCGGCATCGCCACGATCACGCAATCGGCGTTCACCACCCTGGTGGCGTGTGTGAGCATCGTGGCGGGCCTCACACTGGTACTGAACATTCTGCCGCATCGGGCATAACCCGCAGGGACCTTGCCTCGCACGCCGAATCCTGGTGGCATCTACCCCGGGGATCGACGCTCATCGGAGGCAGGCATGCTGTCGTTGCAGGAGATTTCGGATCGACTCGAGATCGAAGACCTGATGGTGCGGTATTCGCACGCGGTCGACACTCGGCAGTGGGACCTGCTGGACGAGGTTTTCACACCCGACGCACACATCGACTACTCGGCCATGGGTGGCTCGGTGGGCGATCTCGCCGCGACGAAGCAGTTCCTCGCGGCCATCCTGCCGAACTTCCCGGCGTTCCAACATCTGATCAGCAACTCGTCCATCACGATCGACGGTGACACGGCTACGGGGCGGACGATGTGCCACAACCCGATGGTGGTGTCCGGCGGCGACGGACCGCCCACGATGATGCTGTGCGGACTGTGGTACCTGGACACGTTCGTCCGTGTAGACGGTCAGTGGCGTATCAAAACGCGGGTCGAGGAGAAGAGCTTCCTTTTCACCGCACCGTCCGCACCCGGTATGGGGTGAAGGGGCGGCATGTCACCGCCACGCGGCCGTGCTTCAGCGCGCGGTCAGCGCTGAGGTCGCTGGGTCCGGGGTGCGGACGGACTGCTCGTGCGCTTGATCGGCTTGCCGCGGGGCCGACCTCCTGCTGGTGATCAGGAACAGCACGACCAGCACCACGCTGAACCAGACGTAGGTGTTGCCGATGAAGTGCTGCCAAGGCGTCCACGCGGACTCGCGGTGCTCACCGTCGGGCAACCAGTTGTGCGGGCCGATGACGAACACCGCCGCCGTCGCCGCGAACGTCATCCACCAACCGATTGCCCGCCTGCCGGGCAGACGGGTCGCGTGGCCCACGACGGCGAACAAGGCGGGCGCGATCCACACCCAGTGATGCGACCAGGAGATGGGCGACACCAGCAGGGTGAAGACGGCGTTGATGGCCAGTGCCAGCGCGGGCAGGTCGGCAGCCCTGCGCATCGTGGTGACGACAAGCGCGAGCAGGAGAGCGCCGAGAACCAGCCAGATCACGGTGAACGCGGGCTCGGGCACCTCGAACCGGGCGAACATCGCCTGAATCGACTGGTTGGTATGGAACGCGGAGCCGCTCAGCCCGGAGACGTTGCCGAGTCCGCCGAACCAATACTTGACGGACTCCTTCGGCAGGATCGCGAAACCCGCTGCCGTCGCGGCCGCGCCGGTGACCGCCGCGGTCGCGGCCGCGCGGTAGTCCCGGCGGACCAGGAAGTAGAGCACGAAAGCCGCGGGTGTCAGCTTGATGGCGGCGGCTATGCCGATCAGCATGCCCCGGGGCCACCGCGGTTTGTGGGTGAGGCAATCGGCGGCGACCAGGGCCATCAGCAGCAGGTTGACTTGACCGAAATCCAACGTGGAGTGGATCGGCTCCAGCAGCAGGCCCAACGGAGTCGCGCACGCGGTGGCCCAGACCGCCAGTCGCCGCTGCGACTCCTCGGGCCATACCCGCCTGGCGACCAGATAGAGAGTGAGGCCGAGCGCCGCTACCGAGGAAACGAAGAAACTCAGTGCCGCCACGTCCCAGGGCAGCATCGCGAAGGGACCCAGCGCGAGCGCGGCGAACGGCGGGTAGATGAACGGCAGGCCCGCACCGATGGTGGTCTGCGGCAGTTGACCGTACATGTCGGCGCCGTGCCGCATAGCGTCCACACCCAGTCGATACACCTGCAGGTCGATGAACCCGCCGGTGATCTTCTCGAACGGCCAGACCGGTTTCAGGAGGCAGAACGCGGAGAAGGCGACCGAGAGAACCGGTGCCAGCCGCAATACACGCCCGAGTCGACGGTTCTGGGACATCGGCGTTTCGGCGGTGGCGGTGACACTACTCATCCGCGGCGACTATACCGACCGATGTCCGCTCGTTCACCACGTGGTTGAGAGTTTCGCGCCTGTCGCGTGAGGACGCCGCAAACGGGTAAGCCGCCACCAGCACGAGTGCCGAAGGAGGTCGGCGAATGGCGGTCGCAGCCCCAGGCGAGGCGGGAGGCTCGGTCCGATGAAGGCGCCCGGCGCCGCGAGGTTCGTACCCGAGGACGCGGATCTGGCGCGGTTGCGGCAGGCCGCCTGTGACTGTCACGGGTGCGATCTCTACCGCAGCGCCACGCAGACGGTGTTCGGCGCCGGACCCGAGAACGCGGACGTGGTGCTGATCGGTGAACAGCCCGGCGATCAGGAGGACGTCGTGGGTCAGCCGTTCGTCGGTCCCGCCGGACGCTTGCTCGACCGGGCGCTGGCGGAGGTCGGCATCGACCGCGACGCGGCCTACCTGACGAACGCGGTGAAGCACTTCAAGTTCGTCGAGCGCGGCAAGCGGCGAATCCACAAACAACCCGGACGTACCGAAGTGGTCGCCTGCTCGGCATGGCTGGACGCCGAGCTCGGCCTGCTGCGTCCGCGTTTGGTGGTGTGTCTGGGCGCGATCGCCGCCCAGGCGGTGCTGGGCCCTTCGTTCAAGGTCAGCGAACGCCGCGGCGAGGTCGTCGAGGCGGAGAAGTTCCGCGTGATCGCCACTGTGCATCCGTCCTCGGTGCTGCGCGCGCCCGATCGCACCGCGGCCTACGAAGCCTTCGTCGCCGATCTGCGCATAGTGCGGGAACAACTGGGAAAGTCCACGGCCACGCGCTGACTCTCGCGCGGCCCATGATAGGAGTGAGCGGATGAGCGCTGACGAGATCGATCCGGAACTGCTCGAGCTGGCCACCAAGGTGTTCGACTTCGCACGGGCCGGAGACGCCGCGAGCTTGGCCACCTATGTGGACGCGGGCGTACCGGTCAACCTCACCAACGACGCCGGAGACACGCTGCTCATGCTCGCCGCCTACCACGGGCACGCCGATGCGGTCACAGCACTACTCGAGCGCTCGGCCGATCCGAACCGCGCCAACGACAAAGGCCAAACCCCGCTGGCGGGGGCGGTTTTCAAGGGCGAGACCGAGATCGTGAAACAGCTCGCCGCGGCGGGCGCCGACCCGGACGCGGGCACCCCGTCGGCCCGCGCGGCCGCCGTCATGTTCGGCAAGACCGAGCTGCTGGAGTTCTTCGGCGCCTGAGGCCCCTACCCGCGTTCGCGGACGGCGGTGACGGCCTTGCGCGAGGCCACCAGCACCGGATCCCACACGGGAGAGAACGGTGGCGCGTACCCGAGGTCGAGCATCATCATCTGCTCGACGGTCATCCGGGCGGTCAGCGCGACGGCCGCGATGTCGACGCGTTTGCCCGCGCCCTCGCGTCCCACGATCTGGACACCGAGTAGCCGGCCGGTGAAACGCTCGGCGAGCATCTTCACCGTCATCGGCTCCGCGTCAGGGTAGTAACCCGCGCGATTGGTGGATTCGACGGTGACGGTCACATATTGCAAGCCCGCTGACCGAGCGTCTTTCTCGCGCAGACCCGTTCGGGCCACCTCCAGCTCGCACACCTTGCTCACCGCCGTGCCGACAACTCCCGGGAACACCGCGTATCCCCCGCCGATGTTCGCCCCGATGATCTGACCGTGCTTGTTGGCGTGGGTGCCCAGCGGGATGTGGCGTTCGCGGCCCGAGACCAGATCCAGCACCTCGACGCAATCGCCGCCCGCCCAGATGTTCTCGTGCCCGCGCACCCGCATGGCGAGATCGGTCCGCAGCCCGCCGTGCTGCCCCAGCGGCAGACCGGCGGCACGCGCCAGCTCCGTCTCCGGGCGCACGCCGATGCCGAGCACCACGACGTCCGCCGGGTATTCCGCGGTGTCGGTGACGACCGCGGCGATCCGACCGTCGTCGCCGGTCCGCAGCTCGGACACCTCCGCGTCGCCGACCACCTCGATGCCCATCCCGCGCATGGCGTCGCGGACCAGGGCGCCCATGTCCGGGTCGAGCGTGGACATCGGCTCGGGACCGCGGTTGACCATCGTGACGTCGTAGCCGCGGCGGATCAGCGCTTCCGCCATCTCCACGCCGATGTAGCCCGCCCCGACCACGACGGCGCGCTTGCCACGCGCCCGCTCCAGCGTCTCGAGCAGCGCCTGCCCGTCGTCGAGGGTCTGCACGCCGTGCACACCGTAAGCGTCGATGCCCGGCAGCGGTGGGCGGATCGGGCGAGCTCCGGTGGCGATCACCAAGTGGTCGTAGGGCATCCATGCCTGGTCGCCGGTTTCTCGGTCGCGATAGCGCACTCTGGTCGCGTCGAGGTCGATCTCGGTGACCGGGGTGTGCAGCCGCAGGTCGATATCGCGGGCGCGGTGTTCCGCGGGTGTGCGGGCGACCAGAGCGTCGCGCTCGGCGACTCGGCCGCCGACCCAGTACGGAATGCCGCAGGCCGAGTAGGAGGTGAACCCGCCGCGTTCGAAAACGACGATCTCCAGCGCGCTCACGTCCCGCATCCGCCGCGCCTGCGAGGCGGCCGACATCCCCGTCGCGTCGCCACCGATGACCACCAGTCGCTCGCTCATGGTCATCACGCTACGTTCGGCCCACGCTGGGCGGGTGCCGGGGCCGCCGTTTCGCGACTTTGCCGGTTGCCCTGCGGCCGACCGATCGGTACTCCACACTGTTCTTCTGACAAACGCGGTATGAGGGCAGCGTTTTCACCCGGGAGCACCACATGACCGAAACCCGATCCCCTTCCGACGACGAACGCCGGCTCGCCGAACTGGGTTACAAACAAGAACTGGCCAGATCCTGGTCGGGTTTCTCCAATTTCGCCATCAGTTTCACGATCGTGTCCATCCTCACCGGTGGACTGGCCAGCTACGGCATCGGTTTGGCCAACGGCGGCCCGATCACCATGGCCTGGGGTTGGCCATTGGTCTCGATCATGGTGCTGTTCGTGGGGCTCGCCATGGCGGAATTGGCCTCCGCGTACCCCACCTCGGGCGGGCTGTACTGGTGGGCGTCCGAGCTGGGCGGACCGGTGTGGGGCTGGTTCACCGGATGGTTCAACCTGATCGGACAGATCGCGGTCACCGCGGCGATCGACTACGGCGCGGCCATCTTCACCACAGTCGTGCTGAACGTCGTCGGCATCGACATCGGCACCGACCGCACCGCGATCTTTCTCGTCTTCGCCGCCATTCTGGTCTTGCACGCGGTATCGAACGTGCTCGGCCCGCATCTGTCGGCGGTGATCAACAACGTGTCCGCGTGGTGGCACGTCGTGGGTGTGGCGATCTTCGTCGTCGTACTCGGGTTCGGCGCGCAACACCATCAGAGCGCCGGATGGGTCTTCACCGAAACAGTCGACAACAGCGCGATCGGATTCGGCGGCGTCGCGTTCAGCTTCCTGCTCGGCCTGCTGCACGCGCAGTACACGTTCACCGGTTACGACGCTTCGGCGCACATGTCGGAGGAGACGCACGACGCGTCCCGGATGGCGGCCAAAGGGATCATCAACACGATCATCGTGTCGGCGATCGCCGGTTATCTGCTCATCATGGCGGTGACGTTCGCCATTCCGGATCTCGACGACGCGCTGGATCCGGAGCAGAACAGCGGGTACCCCGTGATCTACATCCTGGAGAACTCCCTGAGCGGGTTCTGGTCGGGTCTGCTGCTGATCATCGCGGCGGTCGCGCAATTGTTCTGTGGGTACGCCTCCGTGACCTCGGCTTCCCGGATGCTGTTCGCGTTCGCGCGCGACGGCGCGGTGCCGGGTTCGAAATTCTGGTCGAGGCTTTCCGCGCGGAAGGTACCGGTGCACGCGGTGCTGTTCATCTCGTTCTTCGCCTTCGTTCTGCTGATTCCGTCGATGCTGGTACCCGCCGCGAACGCGCCGACCGCCTACGCCGCGGCCACGTCGGTCGCGACCATCGGGCTCTACATCGCCTATGGCATTCCGATCCTGTTGCGGCAACGCCACGGCGCTCGATTCCGCACCGGTCCATGGCAACTGGGGAAGTGGTACCGCCCCATCGGTGTGGTCGCGCTGATCTGGATCACGCTGATCAGCATCCTGTTCATCCTGCCCACCGACGCCCGCGGATATCCGTGGCACGGCGACTTCACCTGGAATACCGTGAATTACGCGCCGATCACCCTGGTCGTCGTGGTGGGTGCGATCGGCATCTGGTGGCTGGTGTCGGCCCGGACCTGGTTCACCGGGCCGAAGCGGACCGTGGACGAGCCGCCCGCGGGCCAACCGGAGCAGGCGCCTGCCAACGCCTGAGGCCCAACCAGCCGGGGCGGGTTCCCGGTTCTGGCGTGTCGAGTTTGTCGGCGTCGGTCGCTAGGGTGTGTCGGCATGGAAAGGACCGACCTGGTGCGTATTTCGCCCGCCGGGAGAATTGTGTTCCCGGGAAATCCGTGGCCGGAAGGGCACGCGATCGAAGAGTTCGCGTGGACCGGCCGCATGGACCAGGCTGGCGGCCTGTGGTTCGATCTGCATCTGCGGTCCGCGGCATACAACGCCGAACGCGATCCCGATGACGACGAGGAGGACGGCGAGAGCTGGCTGTCGCCGATCGTCTGGCAGAACTACCGCAGCTGCACGCTGTCGTCCACGTACTGGGGCGAGGACGACGCCACCGGGCTGCGCGCCGCGGCGCCCGGCCGTCCTTTCCTGCTGAGATCTCCGCAGCCGCAGCGCCTCACGGTCGATCCGCTCCCCTTGGCGCATGCCGACGACGTCGAATGCCTGGCGTTCAACATCTATCTTCTCGGCCATGATTCGGTCGCCGACCAGGAAGTGTTCTTCACCCGGCGCGCCGACGGCAGGCACGACATCGACTGGCAGGGCCGCATCGCGCTGACCTACGCGGGTCAGGTCGAATTCCGGTACCGATTCCGGGCCCGGATATCCGGCGCCACACTCGAATACATTCGCTTTCCCGCGGAGATCTCGGCGGATCAAGCGCTGTGCCGGTTAGGCGCCGTGCTCGACGCTCCCGAGGAGTTCGAGCTGGGCCTGGTCGACGGGCAACCCGCGTGGGTTTCGAGGATCTCGGCCTGACCCGTCCGCGCGGATTTTATCGGCCGGTGGAATGACCGGGCAGAACGCAGACCGCGTCCAGGCCGAGGACGTGGTTGAGCCGGCCGAAAGCGAGCCATGAGCCGATGCTCATGCTCAGCTCGACCACTTCCGCCTGGCTGTAGCGGGCGAGCATCCGGCTCCAGAACTCTTCGTCGAGATTGTGGTGGTCGGTGGCGTAGCGTTCGGCGTATTCGGCGGCGAGCCGGGTGCGCTCGTCGAAGGCGTCGGTGGTCCGCCACTGCGTGACGGCCTCGGCGAATTCGGGCTCGACCTTCGTCCCGTCCCGCTCGGTGCGCCAGTCCATGCAGAACAGGCAACCGTTGATCTGGGCGATGCGCAGCCTGGCCGCCTCGAATTCCCGGAGGCCGAGGGTGCTGTGCGAGTACACCGACAGTGAGAAGTTCGAAGCGGCGACGCCGATCCCGGGAACCATCTCACCCCACACATAGCCGATCGGATCCTTCCCCTCGGGAACGTCGATGATCATGGCTGCTTCCTTCCGAGTTTGCCGATCGCGGGGCGCAATGGGACCTCCAGTGCGTCATAGAGTCCGGGCTTCGCGGCGACCAGCCAATCGATGGCACCGACCAGGCGGCCGACCGCCGTGGCGTTCCCGCCTGCGGAACGGTTGCCTTCCTCGTCGGTCGCCTCGACGGTCACTTCGATGCGCGGGTGACCCTCGATGATCACCCGGTGCGCGCCCGCGCCGCCGTCGGCTGGCACGGGCCAGTCGGGGGCACAGGACGGATGGATGCGGGTGACATGCTCGATGACCAGACGCGGCTGACCCTCGACGATGCCTTGGACCTCGAAACGCACGGCGCCCTGCGTGCCCACCGCGAACTCCCCCATCGACGCCGTGGCGACGGTGGCGTCCAGGGCCCGCCGGTCCAGCGTCTCGCGGATCTCGTCGAGTTCGACGCCGAGCGCCCGTGCCATCAGCCGGATCTGCCCGCCCCACACCATGGCGGGCACCGACGGCGCGAGCATCGGCGGTCGATAGTCCATCGGCTGGCCCATGCCGACCAGGTAGCGCACCGAGTCCGGCTGGTCGTAGGTGGAATAGTCGAAGATCTCCTGGCAGCGGATCGTCTCGACCGTGCTGCCGAGCCCGCTGATCAGCAGGGGCAGCACGTCGTTGCCCCAACCGGGGTCGATGCCGGAGACGAACAGCGATCCGCCGCCCGCGGCGATCGCCTCCAGGACGGGATCGCGTACTTCCGGCGGGGCGTTGCGCGGGTCGTAGAGCGCGTACAGCGCTGGTGTGACCACCACGGCGCCCACGCGTAGTGCGCGCACGATGTCGGCGAGCGCGTCGTCGGGACGGATGTCGCCGGAGGCCGCGTAGACGACCGCGTCCGGGCGCGCATCGAGAACTCCGCCGATGTCGCCGGTGGCGGCGATACCGAGTTGTCGACCGAGTCCGCCGAGGTCGCCCGCGTCGCGACCGACCTTCGCCCGATCGTGCACCAGCACCCCGGTCAGGCGCAGCGCCGGATGGGCGTCGACGGCCCGGATGGCCGCGCGGCCGACATTGCCGGTGCCCCAGACCACCGTGGAGATCATCGATCGAGCGTAGCAAGCGCTTGGTCAGCCTTTTGTCATTCCGCGAAAGGCGCTCACGATTCCGATGTATCGGCTGTTCCGGATGCTGGGAAAGGATTCGGCCACCCTGGAACGCCGTGCCGCCGGGAACCGGTAACGCCGGCGTGCGCGGATAGGTCGGGCGCCCCGCCGCGCACCATTGGGAAAGGTGCGAACTCCCCGGTAGCGTTGCGCGCAGGGCATTACCCAGGGCCAGGGGTTTGCGGCGCAGTTCTGGTTCGCGGCTAGTACGGTATATCCGGCCGCCCGGCGCGGGGGCGGCGGTCGGGATCGGGTGGAAGGCGGGCGCGCGACAGTGAACGAGCGGTATTCGTCCTGGGCTGCCCGGAATACGCCCGAAGAGCTGCCGCTGGCCGCGCGTTACCAGAGCGCGGACCCGATCGTCTGGCACGGCAGCATGGTCTACCCGATGTACACCGAGCAAGTCGGCCCAGCGCCTACCACCGTCACCTTGACGATGATTTCCGCCGCGCCGCCCGCCGGACTGCGCGGGCTCGGGATGGGGCTGTCGGTCATCGACGGCTACCTGGACCTGCACGGGCGGTCCCTCGCCGGAGTCGACGCGTGGAGCGACGCGCTGGCCGCGGGCGTCAGCTTCGACGTCACGCCGACCGCGCCGGCGACTCTGGTGACCCTGACTCCGGTCTGGGTGGACGAATTCGGAACGCAGAAGTCCTGGACGGGTAACTACGGCATCGTCGTCGAGCACCGGCCCAACGGTCGCATCGTCCTGTGGTGCAGCATCGGCGAGGGACCGCCGAACTTCGCGAACCTGGTCGTGGAGGTGTCCACCGCTCCCACGGCCGTCGCACCCGAACCGTCGGCCCCACCCGCGACGTCCCCGACCAGCATGAGTTCGCCCGCCCCGCCGCCGGCCTCTTCGGCGGGCCCGCCGACCGCGCCGACCATGCCGGTCCCTCGTATCGACGCCGGACCCGCTCCGACCGAACCGGCAGCTTCCGTCGAGCAGCCTGCCACCCATCCCCCCGCCGCCGGAAACGGCGTGAACGGGCAAGCTATGCAGAGCGGCCCGCCCCGCCGCCCCGGCAGTCTGTTCGTGAACTTACAGTCCTCCCGCGCAACCCCCGAAACCTCGCAGGCTTCTCTCGGCTCGCCGACACCGGACAACCCGAACCCGCTGCCGCGCCCACTCGTCGGACAGCCCGCGGCCGACGTCACGCACACCGGCCCCGACTCACTCGCCGCCGACGCCGCCTCCGGAACAGACGGCGAGTCCGCCTCGACCGGCTCGCGGCTACCGCACGAGCAGACCGGCCAATCCGCGCAACGCTCGGCGCCCGAGCGCCGGGCTGTGAACGGAAGATCCGCGCCGGACCCGTACGGCGCCTTCGGCCCTCCGGTCGCGCACACGCATCCGCCCGAAGACCCCGCGCGCCGTGGTTCCGGCCTGCTGATCGGCAACACGCCACCCGCACCGGAATTCCTTTCCCCCGCTACCACTCGGCCCGCCGCGAATGGTCCGCGCACCGATCCCGACCCCCTGGTCACGAACCCGTGGACCGCACCGGACGCGTTCAACGCTTTCGACTCGACCGGCACCCACACCGAATCCCCGGCAGAGACTGCGTCCTCTGACTCCGATTCTCCGCTAGCGCAACCTCATCCCGCCCCGCACTCCCCGGGTTCCGCCGCTGCGAACAATTCGCCCACCGATTCCGAGCCCCTGGTCACGAACCCGTGGACCGCACCGGAGGCGTCTCGCGCTTTCGACCCGACCGGCACCCCCACCCGATCCCCGGCGGAAGCCTCGCTTCCCGACTCCGGACCACCACCAGCGCAGCCACGCTCCGCCCCCGAGGTCTCGAACTCACCTGCCGCTCCGCAGGCGCCGCACTCACCGCCCCCAGAGCACCCTGCCGACGATCCCAGCGCACTGGTAACGCAGACCCTTCCGGTGCCGAGTACGCCGGTCGCAGCGTCGAGCATTCAGGTTCCCACCACCGCATCGGCGTTGGACAAACCGGTGCGACCCGCCGAAAGATCCTCGACTGTAGGTGCATCGCCGCGAGCGAGCGAGCCGGGACAGTCGGGCGATCCCGGCTATCGCGGCGCGCTCTACGACCTCGGCGTCGCGATGTACCGCCGTGGCGAGGAAGAACAAGCATGCGAACTGTGGGCGCAGGCCTCCGAAGCCGGACATGCCGGGGCGGCATACGAACTCGGCATGGTACGACTACGGCGTGGCGATCCCGTCGGAGCCGAATCCTGGTGGCGCACTGCCGCCGACCGCCGCGAACCTCGCGCCATCGCCGAACTCGCCGATCTGCTCGACCAGCTGGGCAAGCACGCGGAGGCCAAATCCTGGCGGGCCTACGCCGCCGAGCAGCACGAGGCGGACGCGGTGGATCAGCCGACCTCCCGCTGAGCCACGCGCGAGGGGGGCCGGCACAGCGCCGGAACCGACCCGACCGGGAAAACAAGTGGCATACGGATAGACCGATGACGTACGTTGCGGGGCATGTGCGGCAGTCCTGGTGCGAACGGAGCGTGCGCGGTCGGCGCGTATTACATCCGGCTGCGTACGGAGGCCTGGGCTCTGCCGGCGCACCGTATCGCTCCGATCTCCTGATCCGTTGAGCGCAATCCGCGACGGCGGCCGGTAACCGGTCGCCGGTCTCCACGTGCCCTGGCATGGGTCCGGGCGAATCACCCTTCCTGATTCGACCACTCCGTTCGGAGGACACCCATGTCCCGCCATCGTTCCCTTTCACATGCCCGCGACAGCGGCAGCCACCCCGCGACCACCCGCAAACGGCTGTCGCAGAACTTCCTCATCGATGCCGGCGTCGCCCGGCTGATCGTGCGCGCCTCGGGCGTCACCGCCGACGATCTCGTCCTCGAGATCGGCCCCGGCGACGGCATGCTGACCAGGCAATTGCTGGCTGCGGCCGGCCGGGTCCATGCCTACGAGAAGGATCCGCGCTACGCGACCCTGCTGCGCCGCCGCTACGCGGACGATCCGCGAATTCGGTTGTACCAGGGTGATTTCCGAGAAGCGCGCCCGCCACGGGAGCCGTTCGCGGTCGTTGCCAACGTGCCGTTCGCCATCACCACCGACATCGTGCGCTGGTGTCTGGCCGCGCGAGGACTCACCTCCGCGACCCTGCTCACCCAGCTCGAGTTCGCCCGTAAGCACTCCGGCTACTACGGCCGGTGGACCAAACTCACCGTGGGCCACTGGCCAACGACAGCGATCCGACTCGGCGCACAGGTCGGCAGGCATAGCTTCCACCCCGTTCCGCAGGTCGACACCGCCATCCTGCGGTTGCGCACCCGGCCCGATCCGCTGCTGCCGGGCGAGCAGATCGGTGAGTACCGCAACGTGGTCGAATTGGGTTTCTCCGGAGTCGGGGGCAGCCTGGCCGCCTCGTTGCGGCGGGAATTCCCCTCCCGAGCCGTACGCCGCGCCTGCGATAAGGCCGGAGTATCACTCGAACAACCGGTCGGACTGGTCTCCCCGGATCGCTGGCTGACCCTGTATCGCGCGCTGCGGGCCTGACCGGAAACCGAACTCGCTACAGAAACGTATCGGATACATTCATGCACCGAAGACGAGGACAGGAGCACCGTGACCAACTTCGGCGACTACCAGAACGAGATCTACTTCCAGGGCCTCGGAGGTGTCCTGCCCGACCTGCCGATGACGTATGCCGACCTGGAAGCGAAGGCCCGGGCGGCACTGCCACCGGCGATCTGGTCGTATGTGGCGGGAGGGGCGGGCGACGAGCTCACCCAGCGCGCCAACGTCACGGCTTTCGAGAAACTGGGCCTCATCCCTCGCATGCTGCGCGCGCGCAAGACACGGGACCTCTCCATCGAACTGTTCGGCATGACGCTGCCGACGCCGATCTTCCTCGCCCCGGTCGGCGTGATCGGCTTGTGCGCTCAGGACGGGCACGGTGACATCGCCACGGCGAAGGCCGCCGCGCGCACCGGTGTCCCGATGGTCGCCTCCACCCTCACCGTCGATCCGCTGGAGGACGTGGCGGCGCAGTTCGGCGACACCCCCGGGATGTTCCAGCTCTATACCCCGACCAACCGCGACCTCGCACAAAGCCTGGTCCGGCGAGCCGAGGCCGCGGGTTTCAGAGCCATCGTGGTCACCTTGGACACCTGGGTGCCCGGCTGGCGCCCCCGTGACCTGGCGGTATCGAACTTTCCGCAGCTGCGAGGACACTGCCTGGCCAATTACTTCAGTGATCCGGTGTTCCGCGCCCTGCTGCCCAGCCCGCCCGAACAAGACCCGAAAACCGCCATCCTCACTTGGATCTCCCTGTTCGGCAACGCGCTGACGTGGGATGACCTGGCGTGGCTACGCTCGCTGACGGACCTGCCGCTGGTCCTCAAGGGCATCTGTCATCCCGACGACGCGCGGCGAGCCAAGGACGCGGGCGTCGACGGCATCTACTGCTCGAATCACGGCGGCAGGCAGGCCAACGGCGGCATCCCGGCGATCGAGCATCTCCCGGAGGTGGTGGCGGCGGCCGACGGCCTGCCGGTGCTTTTCGACTCCGGCGTCCGCACCGGCGCCGACATCGTCAAGGCGCTGGCGCTCGGGGCGACGGCCGTCGGCATCGGGCGGCCCTACCCGTACGGACTCGCCCTCGGCGGCGTCGACGGCCTCGTGCACGTGGTTCGTTCGCTGCTGGCCGAGGCGGATCTGCTCATGGCGGTCGACGGGTACCCCACGATTGCCGACCTGACTCCGGAAGCGATCCGGCGGCTCGCCTGACCGGCGCGCCTACGGACGCTCGTGTCCCGCGAAACGCCACGAGCGTGTGACCCGCCCACTGGTCGGGTGGGTCACACGCTCGCGGCGGCGGCCCTCGATCAGGCCGACAGCGGCGTGAAGTCGCGGCTGCCGATGTAAGCCGGTCGCGGCGCGGGCGCGGCGAACGGCTCCACCAGCGTGTTGTGCACGCTGTTGAACACCACGAAGATGTTCGATCGGGGGAACGGGGTGATGTTGTTCGACGACCCGTGCATCAAATTGGAGTCGAACAGCAGCGCCGAGCCCGCCCGGCCGGTGAACTGGCTGATCCCGTACCGGTTCGCCAGCGCGGTGATGTCGTCGGTCGTCGGCACGCCGATCTCCTGCTCCTGCAACGACTCCCGATAGTGCTCGGCCGGTGTGCTGCCCAGGCACGGCACGAAAGTGTGGTGCGAGCCCGGCATCACCATGAGGCTGCCGTTGATCGGGTAGTTGTCGGTCAGCGCGATCGACAGGCTCACCGCGCGCGGAGCGGGCATACCGTCCTCGGCGTGCCAGGTCTCGAAATCGGAGTGCCAGTAGAAACCGGTGCCGCGGAAGCCGGGCATGTAGTTCACCCGGCTCTGATGCACGTACACCTGCGATCCCAGCACTTGCTCGGCCAACCGGAGCACCCGCGGCTGACGCACCAGTTCGTCGATCGCCGCGCTGAGCTTGTGCACTTCGAAGACCGAGCGCACCCGGTTCGACGACTTCTCCACGATCACCCGGTCGTCGTCGCGCAGGTCCGGGTCGTTCGCGAGCCTGCTGATCTCACCGCTGAACTCGGTCACCTCGTCGGGCGTGAGCAGCTGGTCCAGGATGGCGAACCCGTCGGCGTCGAACGAGGCGAGTTCCGGGCTCTCGATCTCCCCCCACACCGCGGGGTCGGCACGCTCCAAGTGCGGAGCGGCCGCACCGAGACGGGTCGGGTAGCGATCGTAGCGAGCCGTCTCGGGCGGGGCTTCGGTCTGCTGCAGAACCATTGGTGTTCTCAACCTCCGATCGTCGCGGCGGCGACCAGCGGGTAGACGCCGTTGCTGTCGTGAACCTCCTGCCCGGTGACCGGCGGGTTGAACACGCACATCATCCGCATCGTGGTGCGCACCTCCAGGCGATGACGTTCGTGTCCGTCGAGCAGGTACATCGAGCCGGGAGCGAGTTCGTATTCGACGCCGTTGTCCAGATCCGTCAGCGTGCCCGTGCCTTCGATGAGCCACACCGCTTCCACGTGGTGCACATAGTGGAACTCGTGCACCGTCCCCGCGTCAATGGTGGTCTCGTGGAAGGAGAAGCCGACGCCGTCGCCGCCGAGGACGATGCGCTTGCTGCGCCAGCCCTCGCCTGCCACGTCACGCTCGGTGCCGGTGATCTCCGCGGTCGTGCGCACGATCATGCGATCGCCCCCATCCCGCCGCACACCGACTCGACCGCCCCGCTGAGGATGTGCAGGCCCTGGTCGAGTTCCTGCTCGGTGACCGTCAGCGGCGGCAGCAGCTTCACCACCTCGTCGGTGGAGCCGGAGGTCTCCACCAGCAAACCGCGCTCGAAGGCGATCTGGCACACCTTGCCCGCCTGCGAGGGATCGTCGAACACCACGCCCTGCACCAAGCCGCGGCCGCGGGTCGAGACGCCAGGGAAGTATCCGGCCAGCTCACTCAAGGTACGGGCGATCTTCTCGCCCTTGGCCTGGGTCGCGGTCTGCAACGCGTCATCGGACCAGTAGTGGCGTAGCGCGGTCGTCGCCGTGACGAAAGCGGGGTTGTTGCCACGGAAGGTGCCGTTGTGCTCACCCGGCGACCACTCGTCCAGTTCCGGCTTGAACAGCACCAGGGCCATCGGCAAGCCGTAACCGCCGATCGACTTCGACAACGTCACGATGTCGGGCGTGATGCCCGCGATCTCGAAGGAGAAGAACGGGCCGGTACGGCCGCAACCCATCTGCACGTCGTCGACGATCAGCAGGATCTCCCGATCGGCGCACAGACCGGCGAGGTGACGCAGCCACTCCGCGCGGGCGACGTTGACGCCGCCCTCGCCCTGCACGGTCTCCACGATCACCGCGGCGGGGCGGTCGAAGCCGGAGGACGTGTCGTCGAGCACCTTCTCCATCCACTGGAAGTCGGCGGTGGTGCCGTCGAAGTAGCCGTCGTAGGGCATGTGCGCGGCGTGCACCAGCGGCACGCCCGCGCCCGCGCGCTTGGCCGCGTTGCCGGTGACCGACAGCGCACCGAGGGTCATGCCGTGAAAAGCGTTGGTGAAACTGACGATGGTCTCGCGACCGGTGACTTTGCGCGCCAGTTTGAGCGCGGCTTCGACCGCGTTGGCTCCGGTCGGGCCGGGGAACTGGACCTTGTAGTCCATCCCGCGCGGGGTGAAGAGGGTGTCGCGCAACGTCTCCAGCAGTTCCCGCTTGGCCACGGTCGACATGTCCAGGCCGTGGGTGATGCCGTCACCGGCGATGTAGTCCAGCAGCGAGCGCTTGAGCACGTCGTTGTTGTGGCCGTAGTTGAGCGCACCGGCGCCCGCGAAGAAGTCCAGGTAGTCCTTGCCTTCCTCATCGCGCAGCCAGCTGCCCTTCGCCGTGGTGAACACGGTGGGCCAGGCGCGGCAATAACCGCGCACGTTCGACTCCAGGCTCTCGAAAACGGTGGTGTCGGCGTTGATCATCGGTGATCCTCCTCGGTGGTACGGGCGGTCGGGGCGATGCGATACAGGTCTTCGGGTGCGTGGTTGTCGGGGAAGACACCGGCGTCGAACAGAGGCCGCTTGGTCATGTCCGCTCCCCTCGCCCGCGCCACCGACGTGAACAGCGCGATGGAACCGGCATTGTCCGGCGAGATGGTCGTTTCGAGAACCGAAACACCCTGGGCCGACACACTGTTGAGCAGGGTGTGCAGCAACTCGGCGCCGATGCCGCGGCCGCGCTGCGAACGGTCCACCGCGATCTGCCAGACAAAGACGGTGTCGGGCGCCTGCGGGCGGACGAATCCGATCACGTAGCCCACGACGCGGCCGTCCGACTCGGCGACCACCGAGGTGCCGGCGAAATCGCGGCACCACAGCAGGTACGCGTAGCTCGAATTGACGTCGAGCACCGCGGAATCCTTGGCGATTCGCCACATCGGAGCGCCGTCGCCCAAACGAGGCGTGCGCAGGACCACGGCTGGTCCGGCGCCTTTCCGGGACGGCGTGGCTCCCAGGGCGGCCGCGGCCTTGTCGACGCGCGATCGCTCGATCTCCGCTGGGGACAGGGTTGGCAGTGACATACAACTCCTCGTCGATCAGCAGTACTTATCCAGGCTTACGAAGCGACTTTGAGGTGAACCAGTCGACTTCTTTACGGTCGTATTACGGATTGATGTCGCCGAGCCGGGGCAGCCGCACGACGAATCGCGCACCCCCGCCCGGTCGGTCGGTGCAGTCCACCCGGCCGCCGTGGGTGGCGACCGTCTCGGCGACCAACGCCAGGCCGATGCCCGTGCCCCCGGGCGAGCGCCGACCGCTGCGGGCGGTCGCGAATCGCTCGAAGATCCGGCTCCGGTCCGCGGGCGCGACACCGGGACCCGCGTCGTCGACGGTGAGCACCGCCTCGGTGCCGTCCCGGTCCACGGTGACCGCGACCACACCGCCGCCGTGCCGGTCGGCGTTGTGCAGCAGGTTGGCCACCGCGCGTTCCAACTCCACTTTGCGGCCGCGCACGGTGACGTCCTGGCGCACCGTGAGCAGCTCGCCCGGGTAGCGACGATCGGACAGCGTGTGGACCAGCAGGTCGCGCACCGACAGCGGCTCGGCGTCGCCGTGGTGCATGCCCGCTTCCACCCGCGCGAGCGCGAGCAGATCATCGAGCAGCTTGCGCAGGTGCTCGATCTCGGCGGTGACCAAGCCGAGCGCCCGCTGTGAACGTTCCGGCAGGTCGGTGCGGTGCCGGTTGAGCACGTCGACGCTGGCCATCAGGGTGGTCAGCGGCGTGCGCAGCTCGTGGCTGACGTCGCCGAAGAGCCGGTGTTCGCGCTCGATGCGCCGTTGCAGCGAGTCCACCATGGTGTTGAACGACTCGACGGTGATGGCCAGGTCCTGGTCACGGGTCGCGGGCAACCGCTGACCGAGGTCGCCGGAGGCGATCCGCGCGGCGGTGCCCGCCAGCTGGTGCAGCGGGGTCAGCACCCGCCTGCTCGCCCACCAGCCGACCGCCGCGCCGATCAGGGTGACCACGACGGCGCAGCCGATCAGTACGTTGCGCAGCAGATCGAGATCGGCGTTGAGATCTCCCGGTGACGCGCTGCCGGCGTGCGGTCGCTGCGCTTCCAGATAGCTGCGGCTGATCACGAACACCGAGACGACCATCACCAGTGACATCAGCGCGGCGATCGTCGCGAAAGCGGCGGTCACCCGAGCGCGCAGGCTCCAAGCGTTCGGACTCCAGCGTTCGGCGTCGATCCAGCGCTCAGCGCCGGACATCGAGGCGGTAGCCGAGCCCGCGCACCGTCACCACGATGCGTGGATCGGACGGATCCCGTTCGATCTTCGTGCGCAACCGCCGCATGTGCACGTCCACGATGCGCTCGTCGCCGAAAAACCCTCGGTCCCAGACACGTTCGAGCAGCACCGTGCGGCTGAGCACCCGGCCCGGCGACTCGGCGAGTTCACACAGCAGACGGAATTCGGTGAGCGTCAGCCGGATCTCCTCGTCGCCGCGGCGTACTACGCCACTGTCGCGAGCGAGCACCAGCGGAGCCGTGTCATCGGCCTCGAGCACCGCTTCCTGCGGCGTCTCGCGTTCGGCGGTGAGCCGCGAACGGCGGCGAACCGCGCGCATGCGAGCGGTGATCTCCTTGATCTCGAACGGCTTGGTGACGAAATCGTCGGCGCCGGCCTCCAGCGCGGCCACCACGTCGTGCGTGTCGTCGCGGGCGCTGACCACGATGATCGGGACGTCGTGGTCGCGGCGGATCTCCCGGATACATTCGAATCCGTCCATGCCACCGAGCATCAGATCGACGATCATCACGTCGGGAACACCGTTGCTACGCAGATGGGTGAGCGCGTCCTCGGCTTCCTCCGCCTCGTCGACGTCGTATCCCTCGTCCTCCATGGCCAGCCGTAACGCACCACGGACCCGGTCGTCGTCTTCCACGATCATCAGGTTTGCGCTCAAGACCTTATCCCTTGCAGACATGCGAAAGCGCGTCACGATGCGGACAACCGCATCCCCATACCGACGCGACCTTCCGCTTTTCGAGCAACCTTGCTCGGCTCCGAGTACCCGCGGCGCTGGGCCGGTAAACGTTCGGCAGACCGCTGCGGGCCCCTTGGTTCGGCTCTCGACGCTATACGGCGCGATCGCTCGGTAGGGAACGGGGCACCGGCGCTGCTCGGTGTTCCGGCATTGCAGAGATTGCGCCCGGCAGCATCCATCTCATGAAAAATGCTCAGCGACATGGTCTTTCGTTGACACAATCGGACGCTTCCCCGCCCGCGCGAACCGAAGGACCGATAACCGAACTCACAACGCTGCCGTGCCGTGCGTCACATATCAGGGATGCTCCGGTCGCGGATACTCAACGGTGATCGGTCTCACGCGGTTTCCAGCGGATCACCGGCTATCGCGGGGGCTCCAGACGGTTGAAGTTGCTCGGCGGGCCTTCGGAGCCACGCTCCTGATACCAGAAGCGCAATCTCCGCGCATCGAACGTGGCGAACCACTCGTCCCATCCGACCCTGCGCAGTACGGCGCCCCCGTACCCGGGGAAGTCGAACCGCAGCACGCCGAGCCGTCCGTCGTACTCGCTGCCCGGAACGGTCGCGGGCCGGGCGCCGCGCTGTTCGGCCCAGCGGCGGATGACGTCGTGATTCCTGGTGACGGAAATCCCCTCGGTCTGGGTCGGCGCCCCTGAGCCACCCGATCCGAACCACGGATTACGGGTGCCTGGGCAGCGCTGGTCGGTCATGACGAGCTCCTCGAGCCATCGGCATCTGTTGTCCGGCTCCTGTCTGACTACCCGTGGGGCATATTCCGCAAACTGCCCGGCCGCACCGCCGGCAGCGTGAGCGCCGGCCCGGTTCGGCAAGCGAACGATGGGTAACCCCGCCGATGACCGGCCGGATACGCGGCGTCTTCGCCGCGGCGCAGGCCGATCGACGAAAGAGGAGGAGTTCGCATGCCCAGCGCCGACGCGGCACAGACGGTCCGGCCCACGCCCGAGCCCGACCCGGTGCCGCCTACACCCGAGCCGGACCCGGTGCCGCCCATTCCCGAGCCGGACCCGGTGCCGCCGATCCCCGAGCCGGACCCCGTTCCGGATCCGAATCCCGTTACGCCGAAACCCGATCCATTGCCACCTGTCCCCGGCCCGGCGCCGCGTCCACCGATGCCCGGTCCGTCGCCGGCCCCTCCGCTGCCCGACCCCGGCCGCCCAGCGCCGGACCCGGGACTGCCAGGCCCGTCGCCGGACCCGGCCCCGCCGAACCCGGTGTAGGAGGCCCGATTTCAATTCCGCAGCAGTTCGGTTCCGCGGCGGTTCAGTCCCGCAGCGCCTGCTCGCGCAACGAGTTCAACGTCCTGGAGAGAATGCGCGAGACGTGCATCTGCGACACCCCGAGCCGCTCGGCGATCTGGTTCTGCGTCAACGACTCGAAGAACCGCATGATCAGCACTTGGCGCTCGCGTTCGGGCAGCTCGCCGAGCAGCGGTTTCACCGCCATGACGTCCTCGACCAAGTGATAGGAGGGCTCTTCGGTGCCGAGGCTGTCCAGCAGCGGCTGCGGGACGCTCTCGGCGTCCTCGCCCGCGACCGCGTCGATGGACGAGGACTGGTAGGCGTTGCCCGCGATCAGAGCCTGGGTCACCTCGACCAGATCGACCTCCAGCTCCGTGGCGATCTCCCTCGCGCGCGGCATCCGGCCCAGTCGCTGCGACAGCGTCTCGATGGTCGGACCGATGCTCAGCTGGATCTCCTTGGTCCGGCGCGGCACCCGAACGGCCCAGGTGTTGTCCCGGAAATGCCGCCGGACCTCGCCCATGATGGTGGGCACCGCGAAGGAGAGGAACGACGACCCGCGCGAAACGTCGAAACGGTCCGCGGCCTGCACCAGCCCCAGTCGCGCGACCTGCAGCAGATCGTCGAAGTTCTCGCCGCGGCCGGAGAACTTGCGGGCGATGTGCTCGGCCAGCGGCAGGCATCGCTCGATCAACTCCTGCCGCAGAGCCTCCCGGCGCGGATCGCCGGGACCCAGAGCGGCGATCTTCTCGAACAGCGGCTCGATGTTGTCGTAGGAGTCTCCCCGCGACCTCGGCTCACCCGCCATTCGGGGCACCCCGCACCCAGCTGAAGTCGATCACCGTGGGGTATCCGCCCAGCACGCTGTCGTAGGAGCCCTGCGCGGCGGCGATTGAGTCGGTCAGCGTCCGCACGATGTGCCAGCCGAACCCGGCGTGGCCGACCACCGACTCGGTCGCCGCGACCGAGGACACGTGCACGAACATCTTGTCGGTGTCGTAGGTGAACTCGCAGTCGATCATCGAGCCGGGCGCCGCGTCGAGAATGAGCGAGGTCGCCACCTCGTCGAGCGCCAACCGGATGTCGGTCACCTCGTCCAGGGCGAAGTCGGCGATGAGGGCGACGGTCTCGGCGAGCGCGCGCAACATGGTCAGCTGTTCCAGCCGGGCGGGCACCCGTACGCCGACTGTCGTCGTGTCGGTAAAGGATCGGGAAGTCCACTCCCCCATTGCCCATCACCACCTTGTCCTCACAGCCACTCCACTGTGGCCTGGATACCGCTGCGGGTTCTCCTCCAGCCACCGAAACACCGCAGGCGCCGCAGGCGCCGCGGACTGTGGACCAGAAAGACCGCCGCGTTCCTCGTCGGAGGACGTACCCGCCGAGGCCGGATCGAAACGCGGATCAGTCGGCGTCGAGCCGCTCGTGTGCGGTGAGCAACAGATGGTCGAATTCGGTCCGCAGCCCTATCGTGACGCCCTCCAGGCCGGGCAGATCGGCGACCAGGCGCGCGGCCAGCCTGCGCAATTTGACATTGGTTTCCTGCGACCGCCAGCTCAGCACCCGGAACGCCTGCTCGGGCCCCACCCCGTAGATCACCATGAGCGCGCCCTTGGCCTGTTCGATGACCGCGCGAGCGGCGTACAGCTCGGGGAGCGCGCCGTCCAGCGTCTCCTGCCGGTGCTCCTCGAGGGTGTCGGTGACGTCGATGTAGTACCCGGAGGTGCCGACCGCCCGGCCCGCCTCGTCGACCATCCGATCGGCCACCAGGATCACATGGTGCACGCTGCCCGCGGTGTCGATGATGCGGTGGCGGCTGGAGAACGGCTCGGCGTCCGCGACCGACCGCGCCAATGCGCTGGCCACCGCGGCGCGATCGTCAGGGTGTTTGTGCGTCAGCAGCAACTCGGTCGTCGGCGTCACCGCTCCCGGTGCGTAACCGTGCATCGCCGCGACCTCGTCCGACCATTCCCATCGCTGGTCGGCGAACCAGAACCGGAAACCGCCGACATTCTGCGGCGTTCCCCTACCGATCACCCCGTCCAGCGCGAAGGCGTCCTCGGGCTGAACCGACCTACTCTCACTCACCGCTGAAGTATCCGATGCCGAGGCGCCCGATGTGACCGGATCCGGCAGGTCACACCGGTCCGCACGGACCTCTCGCGGGCGGCCCGCTCAGGCGTCCAGGGCCGCCCGCATGGACGTGTAGCGCGGGAACATCGACCGCACGCCGGTCACCTCGAGTGCCCGCTCCACTCCCGGTCCGCCCGCGACGACGCGTAGATCCGGACGGCCCAGCCCGTCTCCGCGCAGCGCGCCGAGCCGCGCGGCCGCGCGCAGACTCATGAACCTCGCCGCCCGCAGGTCGATCACCACGGCGTCGCACGGTGACTGCAACGCACGGTCGACCGTCTCGAAGAACTCGGCCGACACGGCGGCGTCCAACTCGCCTTCGACTCGGACCACGACGCATTCGCGACGGCGATCCACCCGCTGCGCCCACAACCGGTTGTCCCGACGACGTCCCGGTCCCGAACCATTGAGATGCACACCTTCGGCGTGCTCCCGTAGCAGAGAAATGGCAGACAAGTCGAACCTCCCGAGTAGGGGGTATCCAGTCCTCCGCGGCGGCTGGGGGCGAGGGCGGCGCGAACGCGAATCGGTTGCCGTGCCGTCCCATCGACCGGCTGCGCCGAAAGCGTCGAACCGGGGTCGGCTGTGATCTCAACCTTCCTACAGTGTGGCACGGTCGCCCCGTTCCCGACAGCGTTCGGTAGGAGAACGTGACCCCGCCAGAACGCCCCTCACCGGCACGAACCGACCGTCCGGCCGGCGAGGCGACCGCTGACGTGGGGTTTCATCGGGCCACGTCCGGGCATACCCCAACATATCCCCCGAACGTCACGCGATGCCGGTCGTAGGGCAGTCGCGCGCATTCGCGCGTCCCGGATGACGCCCACGACGAGAACGGAGCACCCGGTGAAGATTGCCATGGTTTCCGAAGACGCCAGCCCCCTCGCCGAGAAGAGTCCCGCCGACGGGGGCGGTCGCGGCCAGTACGTAGCCGAACTTTCGGCGGCGTACGTGCGACGTGGGCACGAGGTGACGGTCTATACCCGCCGCACCAGTGCGCGTGCCCCCGCCGAGCTGGTCGCCGCGGGCGGATTTCGGGTGGTGCACGTCGAGGCCGGACCCCCCACACCGCTGCCGATCGATCGGACACTGCCTTACCTGGGAGACTTCGGCACGTTCCTGCGGAAGCACTGGGCCGCCGAACAACCGGACATCGCGCACGCGCACTACTGGAAGTCCGGGCTCGCCGCCGAGTTGGCGTCGCGCGCGCACGGCATACCGGTGGTACTGACCTTCCACGGGCTCGGCACCGTCCAGCGGCGCTGCGAAGGTCTCGCCGATCCGAGCCCCCGTTCGCGCATCCGTTTCGAGCGGCTCATCGCGACGCGGGCGCGCACGTGGTGGCGACGTGCTCCGACGAGGTCGCGGAGCTGGCCAGGATGGGAGTGCCCCGGTTCCGGATCTCGATCGTGCCGTGCGGTGTGGACCTCACCACGTTCACCCCGGAAGGCCCGACCGCCGATCGGCACGCCACGCACCGATTGCTCGCGTCCGGAGAGTTGGCGCGGCGCAGCGGATTCGACCCGGTCATCAAGGCGCTGCCGGACCTCCCGGACACCGAACTGGTGATCGTCGGCGGCCCCGCCGCCGACGACGAAGACGACGCCGAAGGTCGCCGCCTGCGCCGCCTCGCTTCCGATCATGGTGTGCGAGAACGACTTCGGCTGGCCGGGCCGGTGGGGCGGCCGATGTTGCCGCGACTGTATCGCTCCGCCGACGCCGTGCTGTGCACCCCGTGGTACGAGCCGTTCGGCAGAGTGGCGCTGGAAGCGATGGCATGCGGGAAGCCGGTGGTCGCCACGCCAGTCGGTGGCCTGCTCGACACGGTGGTCGACGGCGTCACCGGCCGATTCGTCGCCCCACCCGAACCCGACGCGATCGTACGGGCGGTGCAACCGCTGCTCGCGGACTCGACGCTGCGCGATACCTGGGGCGCCGCGGGCTATCAGCGAACCGCGGGCCGCAACTCCTGGGATCGGGTCGCGGCCGAAACGCTCAGCGCCTATCACCGCGGCGCACCGGCCCGGGCAGGCGAAGTCGTCTCCTGGGCCCGGTGAATCAACTGTCGTCGGCTCGGGCCTGCGCGGACGCGGTACGCCAACGCCACGGGGCCACCAGCCACGTCCACAGGAACAGCATGACGGTGGCGACGCCCGTGGCTACCGCCGCGGCAGTCCCCGTCACGTAGTCCACGACGAGGATCACCGCGCCGATCAACGCGACGCCGAGCAATGCGACGCCTGCCATCGCGTAGCGGTGCGCCGCGGCGACTACGTTGCCCAGGCGGTGCCGCCTGAACAGGATGCGATGCCACGACACCGGCGCGATCAGGAAGACCGTCGCGCCGACGGCGGCGGCCAGGGTGACGATGTACAGCGCCCGCATGCCCGTCGACAGGGTGGCGAAGGCCGCCTGGAACGGCAGCACCAACAAGGCCCCGAAGAGGAATTGCACACCGGTCTGCACGACGCGCAATTCCTGGATCAAGCTGGCCCAGTTCCGATCGAGCCGTTCGAGTTCGGTCTCGCCACGCGCGCGGCGTGCCCAGTCACCGTCGTCATTCCCGGGCACGCGCTGCCTCCCGGCGATTGCGTTTCATGATCGCCTCGACGAGTTCGTCCTTGGTCATGCGCGAGCGGCCCGGGATGTTCAGCCGCCGGGCGATCTCCAGCAGATGCTCCTTCGACGCGTTGGCGTCGACGCCTTCGGCCGTCTCACCCCGCGCGTCCGGACCGCCACTTTCCGCGCGTTCGTCCGAGGGACCGCGGTGCGGCTTGGGCTCCCAATGGTCGCCGACTCGCTCGTAGCTGTGTTTCAGCGCGGCATAGGCGACGCGGTATGCGCGCTGCTCGTCGCCGTCGTATTGCTCGAGCGCGGCATCGTGCGCCGCGGCGAAGGTGCGCTGCGCCTTGGCCTCCGACCGCCGCAGAGTGCTCGGCAACTCGGACTTCTCGACGTCGCCGCGTGCTGTGGTCTTGGGCATGTGCCGCTCCCTTCCGAGCCGGAGCCGGAGCCGGTGCCGGTGCCGATCGCCGAAAGCCCGGTGCTGACGACGCGTGCGGGCACTTCGGATATCCGGTCGCATACCCGGTGAAACGTCGATTAACCCGGCGTCTGCCGGGTACCACCGTTGCATGGCTGTTACCACCGACCAGTTGCTGCATGCGCTCACCCGCACGGTGAACGCCTTGGCGGCGACAGATATCCGGTTCGCGGTGGCAGGCGGCTGTGCGGTCTACGCGCGTGGCGGCCCGGCTTCCCAGCACGACGTCGACATCTTCGTCAAACCGGAGGACAGTGCGCGGGCGATCCACACGCTGGCGCGGGCGGGCCTGCGAGTGTGCGACCCACCGGAGAACTGGCTGCGCAAGGTCTACGCCGATGACATCCTCGTCGACGTGATCCACCGCCCGAACGACCGTGATGTGACCGACGAACTGCTCGACCGCGCCACGGTGATGCGGATCGGGCCGGCCAAAGCGCCGGTGATCAGCGGCACCGACCTCATGGTGGACAAGATGCTGGTGTTCGACGCGCACCGCCTGGACCTGAGCCCGATCTTGCACATCGCGCGTGACCTGCGGGAACAAGTGGACTGGGAAGCGGTGCGCGAGCAGACCAAGGCCTCGCCCTACGCGCGGGCGTTCATCGGCCTGCTGGACGATCTCGGCATCACCCGCACCGGAAAGGTGGAGTAGATGGAGCAGCCGCAATACCTGGTCGCACGACTGCGCCGGGCGCTGGCCGAGGACCCCCGCACCGCGGAACTCGGTGTGCAGGTGACCATTCGCGGCGACGTCGTGGTGCTCGGCGGCGAGGTGAGCAGCGAACAACGCAAACAGCAGATGGAAACCGTCGTACGAGAGCAGCTTCCGCACGCGCGGATCCACAACGACGTCCATGTCACCCGTCCCGCGGCGCCTGTCGACACCGAGACGCTGGAGCAGGACGGATCCGAAAGGAGTTGAGCGGCATGCGGATAGCCGCGGTCGGCGACGTACATCTGGGCGTGGATTCGGGCGGGCAATGGCGGCCCGCCCTCGACGGGCTCGCCGCGCGAGCCGACGTGCTGCTCCTGGCGGGCGACCTGACGCGCCACGGCACCATCGACGAAGCGAGGGTCGTCGCGGCGGAGTTCGCCGACTTGGGCGTGCCGGTCGTCGCCGTCCTCGGCAATCACGACTATCACGGCGACGCCGAGCACGAGATCACCGCCGTGCTGACCGACCGTGGCATCACGGTCCTGGAAGGGACTTCGGTGACGCTGAACGTAGACGGCAGCACGCTGGGGGTGGCGGGCACAAAGGGGTTCGGCGGCGGCTTCGCGGGCAAATGCGCGAGCGTCTTCGGCGAACCCCTGATGCGCGAATTCGCCGCGCACACCGTGGACGTGGCTGCCGCACTCGGCGACGCGCTCGCCGCGTTGGACACCGACTTCACCGTGGCGCTCACGCACTATTCCCCCATCAGCGACACGCTGCACGGCGAGCCGAGGGAGATCTATCCGTTCCTCGGTTCCTACCTGCTCGGCGAGGCGATCGATGAACACGGCGCCGATCTGGCGCTGCACGGTCACGCGCACGCAGGCGCCGAGCGCGGCACGACGCCGGGCGGCATCCGGGTGCGCAATGTCGCCCAGCCGGTGATCCGAGCGGCGTACGCGGTCTACGACCTGCACCCGGCCGCGGTCTGAGACATATCGGGCTCAGAAGTCGGTGGAGATCGCCTCCACCGTGCTCCCGGACTGCTCGTTGTCGACGGTGGTGGCCACGTCGGCCTGCGAGATGATGCCGACCAGCCGGCCCTGCTCCAGCACCGGCACGCGGCGTACCTGATGCTGCGACATCACCGACATGACCTTGCGCACGTCGTCGTCGGCGTCCACGGTGACCAGCTCCCCACCGAGTTCGCCCGCGTCGACCCCGAGCGGGTCCTTGCGCTGGGCGATCACCTTGACGACGATGTCGCGGTCGGTGAGCATTCCCTTCAGCTTGTCGTCTTCGCCGCAGATGGGCAAGGCGCCGACATTCAACTCCGCCATGCGCTGCGCGGCCGCTACCACCGTGTCGCTGGACCGGACGCATTCCACGTTCGGGGTCATGATGTCCCGTGCTGTTGTCATCGGGGTCCTCCTGGGACTTCTTTCGAGTACGAGCGCCCAGAATCGGGCGACTCGCTGACGTCGTACCCCCGTTTCGGATGGGCTAACGCGGGCATTCGACCGGTATGGCCGCCTCGGCCGGCCCGACGCGAACGTCCGGGCCCGGGGCCGCCCGCGCACCGAAAATCGTTGTCGCTCAGCAGAAAGGAGCTCCGATGCTGCCAGCACCGAACGAGCCGACCGCAGGATCCGGCCCCGGAGAGCAGCACCCACCCCGGAGCCACACGTTTCCCGACGACACCCGCACCAACCGTACGCACGCCGGAGAATCCATCGAGGACACCCGCAACTGGCCGGGCATGATCCTCGTCGGGATCGGGATCGTGACCATCGCGCTCACGCTCACCGCCGCCGGATACGGATTCGAGGGCTGGGCGGTGATCGCGGGGGTCGTCAGCGGCGTCTGCATCATCGCGGGCATCCTCGTGATCGTCGCCGAGCACCGCCGGGTCAAAGCGCGAGAAGGCAAGCGGCTGCGGGACGCCGCCGGTCATTGATCGCGCCGTGACCGGATCCGTCCGAAGCCCACGCGAGGCAGCCGCCCGTGGAACGCGGCTCGACACACAGGAGAAACAATGACAGACCAGCCCAACCGGCTCCTGGGCCGCGTCGTCCTGCTCGTGGGCGCGCTGGCGGCGGGATCGGTGCTCACGGCGTGTTCGGGTGACGACGGCGATCCGGCCGCGGACACGCCCGAGCCCGCGACCGTGTCGATCACCATGCCCGGCCCGACCAGCGCGCAAGTGCCGAATCCCGACCAGATCACCGCGGAGGCGGCGGGGCAGTTGTGCGACATGATGCGCGCCGACATCGACACCTGGCAGGGGCAGGGCGCCACGGTAGCCAAGGTGACATTCAACGGCACCGTGCACAACTGGGCGGCCCGCAACGGCGGCCTCAACGACGTGGTCTTTACCGACCGCGCCACGATCGACGCCATCACCACGCAGAACTGCCCCGATGTGCGTGAACAAGCCGTGCGAGCGCTCGACGTGCCCGATCTCGCCTCGGCTCTGGCGGGAGTCGGCCGATGAGCGCCGTGCGCCGGTCCGGCCGCCTGAGCATCGCCGTCGCGGCCGCGCTGGCGGTGTGCGCGGCAGGGTGCGGCGACGAGCCGGAGAAGATCGTGAACAAGGGCGGCGACACCCCGTGCAACGAATACGTCGCCCAGGATGCCGACAAGCAACGCGTCACCACGGAGAAGTTCCTCGAGCAGGAACGCGAAGGCGAGGGAACGCCCGACGCCACCACCGTGGACGCCGCGATCGCGGCGATCAAGCTGATGTGCGCGGCACAGGCCAATCCGGACACTCCGATCCGGAAGGCCGATCTCACCGGCATCTTCGTACCGAAATAACGCTGCCCATACCACTCCCGCCGGGGTGATCCAGGCGCCGAACCGGGCGGGAGTCGCCGGACCCGTGCGTAGCCCTCGACAACGGCGTCGAGGACCGCACGCGGCCCGACGGGCTTCGAGACGTGTTTCCTCGAAGCTTTGCGGCACACCCCGCCCCGGGTCGCCAACGACGTCGACCCGGTCGGCGGGTCCGTGCCGTTCGCGCCGGAAGTGGAGGCTTTCCGTGACCGTCCTGCTCGCGCTGCGCGCGCACGGGTTGCGGGAGCTGCTGACCGCGGTTCCCGCCCTGCGCGCCTTACACGATGCCCGTCCGCGACACCGGCTCGTCCTCGCAGCTCCGGGATGGCTACGCCCGGTCGTGGACCTGGCCGATTGCGTCGATGAACTGCATGCGACCCCTATGGCGGGCGGACTGCGCTGGAATGCGCCGCCGCCGACCTTCGCTGTCAATCTGCACGACGCCGGGGCCGACAGTATACGCGCGCTGCTCGCGACGGATCCGGAGCGGACGATCACGCACCGCCACAAGGGTTTTCCACTAGTGCCGGGGCCGCTGTGGGAACCAGGCCTGCACGAGACCGTGCGATGGTGTCGGCTGCTGGAGTGGTGCGGTATCGCGGCCGACCCGGCGCGCCTGGACATCACACCGCCGCCGGAGAGCACCGGCGAGCGCCGATCCATCGTCGTCTATCCAGGTGGTGCACCTGCCCGGCGCTGGCCTGCCGAGCGGTTCGCGGCGGTGGCAGCCGGCCTGCGCGACTGGGGATGCTCGGTGCACGTCGTCGGCAGCGCCGCGGATCGTCCGCTCGCGCGCGCCGTCGCCGAACAGGCCGGATTGCCCGAAACCAGCGTGCTCGCAGGGCAACTCACGCTGCGGCAACTGGCTGTTGCGGTGGCCGACGCGTCGCTGGTGCTCAGCGGCGACACCGGCGTCGGGCATCTGGCCACGGCGTTCGGCACCCCGTCGGTGCTGATCTTCGGCCCCGATTCGCCCACGATCTGGGGGCCGCCGCCGGAACGAGTGGCACATACCGCGCTGTGGGCCGGACTTGTCGGCGATCCGCTGTCCGATACGCCCGCGGCGGGGTTGAGCATGATCAGCGCCGCCGAGGTGCTCGCCGCCGCGGACCGGCAGCTCAGTGAGCACGCGTCGATATGAGGAAGCGGCGCGGGCGTTTCACCCCGCCGAGACCGGCTATGCCGGGCTTATGACGTCCCTATGGTTGCACGGCGCGCAAGTTCCGGCGCGGTTGCGGTTGACGCCGGGATCGCGCTTCGACACGGTGGTGATCGGCGGTGGGCTCACCGGACTGGTGACCGCACTGCTGCTTGTCGAGAACGGCGTCGAGGTGGCCGTGGTCGAAGGCAGGCGCGTCGGCGCCGGGACGACCGGCGCCACCACCGGGAAGGTCAGCCTGCTGCAAGGGACTCGCTCTCAGCAGATCGCCCGCCACCACTCCGACGACGTCCTGCGCGACTACGTGGAGGCCAACCGCGAAGGGCAGGAATGGCTGTTGCGTTTCTGCGCCGCACACGGCGTTGCGGTCGATCGGGTCGCCGCGCTGACCTACGCGCAGAGCGAGGACGAAATGTCGGCGGTGCGCGCCGAATACGCCGCGACACAGAAGGCGGGCCTGCCCACCGAACTGCTCGGCGAACCGGATGTCCCGTTCCCGGCGCACGGCGCGGTCCGCTTGGCCGATCAGGCGCAACTCGATCCCATGGCGCTGTTGGCCGCGCTCGCCGCCGACGTGGAGTCACACGGCGCACCGATCTACGAATCCACTCTGGTCCGCGGCGTGCATCACGGCGCGCGCGGTGATCTGGTCATCGATACCGAGCACGGCGATCTGGGTGCGCGCCGGGTGGTGCTGGCCACCGGGACGCCGATCCTCGATCGGGGCGGGTTCTTCGCTCGCCTCACCGCGCAACGTTCCTATCTGGCGGCGTTCGCACTGGACGAACCGATCCCGCGCGATATGTACATCAGCGCGGGCAGCCCCACCCGTTCCCTGCGTCGCGCGCAGGGAACGGACGGTGAACTCTTGCTGGTCGGTGGCAACGGCCACGTCGTCGGGCGCGGCGGGTCGACCCGCGAGAAAGTCGATGACCTCGTGAGCTGGACGCGGACTTGGTTCCCCAGCGCCGAGTTGACGCACCGGTGGTCCGCCCAGGACTACTCCCCCGTCGGTGAACTCCCTTACGTGGGCCCGGTGCTGCCGGGACAGCACGACATCCAGCTGGCCACCGGTTACGCCAAATGGGGTCTGACCAATGGTGTGGCCGCGGCCATCGCGCTGGCCGGGCGTCTCACCGGAGCGCAACCTCGGTGGGCGGGCGCGCTCGCGAGCTGGCGTCCGGACGAACTCAAGGCGTTGCCCGCGGCCACGAAGACCAACGGGGCTGTGGTCGGCCGACTTTCCGCGGGCTGGTTGCGGGTCGCGACCCGTCACGACGGCGCGGCGCCGGCCGAAGGCTGTGGCACGGTGCTGCGCGAGGGCCTGCATCCGACCGCCGTGTGCACGGTGGACGGCGTCACCAACCGGGTCTCCGCGATCTGCCCGCACCTGTACGGCATCGTCAACTGGAACGACGCCGAACGTACTTGGGACTGCCCGCTGCACGGTTCGCGCTTCGCCGCCGACGGCACGCTGCTCGAGGGTCCGGCCACCAGTTCGCTCACTCCCCTGCAGGTGCCGCGCAACATTCCTTGAGCGTCCGTCACCCGCGGACCGGCGACCAGTCCTCCAGTGGTCCGGCCTCGTCGAGTATCCGATCGACCGTCTGCTCGACCGTCAGATCCGAGGTGTCCAGCCAGAGCCCGATCCGCGGGGTAGTCTCGCGCAGCAGTTTGTCCAGACCGGCGACGGTGAATTCGTCGTAGGCGTCTTTGCCGCGCCCGGCCTCGCGTGCGGCGACCGCCTCGGGGCGCGGCGCCAGCACGACGACATAGCGGGGCCGGGTGCTGATCAGACCCGCCATCCAGGGCAGGAATTCGCCGAGTACGACATCTTGCACGACCGCCGTGAAGCCGGAGCCCGCATAGGCGTCGGCGGTCGCGGCGGCCAGGCTGTACCGCAATCGCAGCTGAGCGAGCGCCTCCGGCGACGGGTCGGCGCTCATCTCCACGCGACCGCGCACGACTGATCGACGGAACACGTCCCCACGCACGTGGGCCGAGCGCGGGAACCGTTCGGCAAGCGCCTGAGCGACGGTGGATTTGCCCGCGGCCTGGATACCGGTGATCAGGTAGACAGCCGATGTCATGGAGACGATCATGGCGAGCCGCGGTGACGCCGTCGACTAAGTTTCCCGCCGCTCGGCTCGGTCCGCTCGATGGTCCCGGTGCGCTCAGTTCGCGGGTGCGCCTGCCTGCTGCTCGACATAGCGATTCATGGCCCAGTTCAACCCGCGCATGGCGAGGTTGTAGGCGGGCGGGAAGTACCTCTGCGCCCAGAAGCCCACGCGAATGTCGGGCGAGGTGAAGACCAGGTAGCGGTTGCGCTCGACGCCGCGCACGATGGATCGGGCCGCCGCCTCCGGTGTGACCGCGTGCCGCATGAACAGCGCGACGCCACGCTGCACCGCTTCGGCCGTACGGTCGACGCCCGCGATATCGACGCTGTCGACCATGGGCGTGGCCATCGCACCGGGACACACCAGGCTCACGCCGATGCGGTGGCGCGCCAAGTCGAAACGCAGCACCTCCGAAACCCCGCGCAGGCCGAACTTGCTCGCGCTGTAGGGCGCGTGCCATGGCAACCCGAACAGGCCCGCCGCCGAGGACACGTTCACCACATGGCCGCCGCGTCCGGCCGCGATCATCGGCGGGACGAACGCTTCGATCACGTGGATCGGGCCCATGAGGTCGATGTCGATGGTGCGCCGCCACTGGCTGTGCGTCAGCCGGTCGACGGTGCCCCAGGTGGCGATGCCCGCGACGTTCATGACGATGTCGACGCTGCCGACCGCGTCGTGGGCCGCCGCCGCCAGTGCGACGACCTGGTCGTAGTCACTGACGTCGGCGGCCTCGGCCAAGTGGACGGTCGCGCCCGCGTCGCGCGCGTCGGCGGCGGTGCGCGCCAAACCCTCCGCCGCGATATCGGTGAGCACGAGCGCGGCGCCCTTGGCCGCCGCCGCGAGTGCCGTACTGCGACCGAGACCACTGGCCGCGCCGGTGATCAGACAGGTTTTCCCGGCGAACTTCGTCATAGTCGACGACCATACGCAACCATGAACATCGCTGTCTATGGAACCGGTGAACCGCTCTCCCAGGGGATGGGCGCCAGCGCGACGGTGATGTTGTCGCCGCCGCCGCAGCGCAACGCGAACTCCGCGAGCATGCGCGCCGCCTGGGCGGGACTCGCCCCAGCGACCTGCTCGGCGAGCGCGGACGGGGAAGGCGAGTAGTTCCACAGTCCGTCGGAGCACAGCAGCAGCATGCCGGGCCCCGAGGTGCGCATCGTCCGCACGCAGTTGTCCGCCCATGGTGTCGGCGGGCTGTCGGCGCCGAGCCAGCGGATCAGCGTGTGTGCTCGTGGGTCGGCCATCGCCGCACGCTCGTCCATCGCGCCCGCGTCGACCAGCGCCTGAGCCCACGAGTCGTCGACACTCAGCCGTTGAGCGGGTTCGCCGCCCGGACCGGCGGGCAACCAATAGGCCCTGCTGTCCCCGACGTTGGCCACGGTGATCTCGGTTCCAGCACCGTTGTGCGCGACGATCGCGGACACGTAGGTGCACGAGGGCGCCGGACCGTCGGGAACGTCGACTTCGCGGACCGCCTGCGCCGCGGCGGCGAGTCCGGCCATGATCGCCTCGGCGGCGGGTGATCCCGTGGCGAGCGCGGCGGCGGTGGCGCCGACACCGGCCCGGACCGCCGCACCGGAAGCCACCTGCGGCCGCGACGAAGTCGACACCCCGTCGCTGACCGCGATCACGACGGCCGACGGCGCCTCGGGCGCCACGCCTTGGAGCACCCCGGCGGCGACGGCGTCCTCATTGCGCGCATGGACGATGCCCCGATCGGTGAGCACCGCGACCGCGCCGAGATCGGTGTCGAAGCGATCCGGCACGGCCCGCGAACGGCCGCACTGCGCGCAGCGCCCGTCGGTGTCGAATCGGTCGGCCCCGCACTCGGCGCACGGCGTCGGGTCGTGCCCGGGCAGGGCGACGTAGCGATAACCGAGTTCGAGACCGCAGGACGCGCACCGTCGGCTGTCGAGCCCGACAGCCGAGCATCCGGCGCAGCGTAGATCGGCACCCTCATCGCTCATCGGACCGTTCCCCCGCCCGACCGTGCCGTGGCGCCCGCGGCATGCTCCGGAAGTCGTTGGCCCGACCGTAACCACAGCGGCTCGTTGCTGGTGCGAACTTCCACACCCTCCTCCTTCATCTCCCCGGCAGGCCGACTCCGAAGGCGATAGTACGGGAGCGTGGCGGGCATCCGATCCCAGTGCTGGATCGCCCCTGCCCGCTGCAGGGCAGCACGATTGCCGACGGTCTGCCGCCTCATCGCGAGACGGCGTGCTGCGCCGGACCGCTCGCTGGACGGTGCTCCGCGCCGCTCAGACCGATTCGGGTGCGTGACACAGCCGCCTGCCGCGCGAGCGGAACGTTTGCGGCGGGCAGCCCTGCCAGCGGCGGAAGGCACGGATGAACGAGGCCGCCTCCGCGTAACCGAGCCGGGCGGCGACCTGTTCGGTGGTCATATCGGTATGCGTGAGCAGCGCCTCCGACATGGTCTGACGCACTTCGTCCAGCAGTGCCCGGAAGGAGGTCCCCTCCTCGTGCAACCTCCGCGACAGGGTGCGCGAGCTCATGTACAGCCCGAGCGCCACCGTCGCCTGGTCGGGGATCTCCCCCAGCGTGCGCACCAAGCGGTCGCGCACCGCCGCGGCGACGCCGGTGCGCGTCCGGTGCCGGTCGAGCAGGTCGCGGCACAGTCGGCCACAGTTGTTCCGCGCGACGTCGTTCGCCGGTGGCAGCGGCCGGTCCAGCAGACCGCGATCGAAAACCACCGCGCTCACCGGCGCCCCGAAAACCGGTACGACGCCGAAGATGTCGCGATACCGCTTGATGTCGCGTGGGCAAGCGTGGCGGAAACTGACCCGCCGCACCGGGACGCCTACGGAGAACAGCTCACGGTCGAAGGCGGGCAGCCCCGCCAGGGTCACTTCCGCGAAGAATGTCCGCATGCTGGCCGGAATGTCCGCGTCCTCGTACACCAGCCGCGCTTCGCCGCCTGCTTCCTGGACGGTCAACCGCCCGAACGGCACCGCGCGACCGACGCAGCGCAGCCCCACCTCGATCAGCTCGCGCAGCGTCCGGCTGCCCAGCAGCGCGAGTCCCCACGGCCCGCGTGAGCGCAGGTGGTGACAGACCGCCGCCGCGAGGCCGAGTCCGGGCTCGTCACCGAAGCGGCCGAGCACCGTGTGCACGATCCGCAGTTCGTCGTGCGCGGTGAGCTCGGCGCACGGGTCACTCAGCTCGGCAGGCGCCAGCGCCGTACCGGCCAGGCACTCGGCCGGCGCCATGCCTCGCTCGCCTGCGATGCGCACGAGAGCGCGCACGCCGGCGGCACTGCGAAGGGAATCCCGGTCGACCATGGCTCGCGTCCTCGATGAAAGCGGTACTGCGCGGTATCGGCGCAATGTATCAATCGGGTGTCGCGCGCATCGGCGGTTCGGCGAAATGGCGTTCCGGTATTCGCTGCCGCACAGCGCCTTTCGGCACTCGCCCGGCTATGTGGCGGCATCCGGATGATCCCACGGGTCCGGAGGCTGTCAATCCCGCACGGTGATGCCGACCGAACGCGCGAAGGCGGGCGCGAGGTCCATCAGTTGCAGACCGGTGACAGTCGCGCCACGCATGCTGTCGAGCCCGTCGGTGATGTCGAGCGCCGTCGCGCCGCGCAGGTCGACCTTCGCCAGCCGTGCCCTGCGCAGCGACAACCGGACCAGCGCCGAGCCGGGCACCGTCACGTCGGTCAACGCGGCCTCGGCGAAATCGCAATCGCGCAGCACGCAGTCGACGAAGGACACCTCGCGCAACCGGGCGCCGCGGAAGTTGACCGAGTCGAACTTGCAGCTTTCGAACCGCACCCGCCGCAGAGTCGCGCCCGCGAAGTCGACGCCGGACATCGCGCCCGACACCATTTCGCCGTCGAGCCATCCGGTGTCCGCCAGTTCGGTACCCACCCAGCGGACATGACGCAGCCAGACATCGGCGAACCGGCTGTAGCGCAGACTCCCCCGGGTGAAGGTGACCGTCGTGAACACCGACTCGCTGAATCGCGCGTGCCGCACGTCGAGGTCGTCGAGTTCACCGCCGTCCACCCGAACGCAGTCGTAGTCGCCTTCGGCCTCGAGATCGCCGTCCAAGGCGGTGAGGTACCGCGCGTAGGGCAGGTCATCGAGTTCGCGCGCCATGCACTCCTCCAATTCGTCACGAAGATCGGTCGGCGCCGAGTATTCCGGTTCGCCATGACAAGTCCGCCTCACCGATCGCGTGATCGGTCGGCGCCGGCCAGCCGGGTGGCCCGTGACAGCAGGTAGCGCTTCTGCGGAATGCTCGTCGTGCGCTCCGCCGCGGTCGAATACGCCGCGCGGGCGCCCACGCCGTCTCCGGTCATCTCAAATGGCCACGCACGGCATGCAGCCGATGGTCGTCGGCGAGACGGTCCGCGAGTGCGTCCACCAGCTTCAGCCCGGCCACGGGGCCGAGCGACATCGTCATGGTTCCGGCAGGTCTCTGCCGTGGACGTGTCGCGGGCGTTGCCCGGCTCGCCGGTCCGCGATCCCGTGGTGAGGACGGGCCGTCCTGGCACGGCGCACGATGGGGCGCGCGTTTCTCAACCGTACCGACCGGCCCGCCGCCGACCGCGGGGTGCGGTCAGCGCAAGGTGGCGATCCAGCGGCGGGTGTCGGCGGGATCGATGACGTCGTCGACTTCCAGCACGGTGGCGGCGGTGAGGGCCTTGCCGTTGTCGTAGGCGAGCTGTACCAGGTTGTCGAACGCTTGCTGTCGCTCGGCCGGATCCTCGATGGCGACCAGTTCTTTGGCGAATCCGAGGCGGACCGCGCCTTCCAGGCCCATGCCACCGATCTCCCCGGTCGGCCAGGCGACGACGAACCGGGGGGCGCGGAATGAGCCCGCCGCCATGGCCTGTGCGCCGAGACCGTAGCCCTTGCGCACGATGACGGTGCCGAGCGGCACCGAGAGCGCGGCGGAGTCGATGAACAGGCGGCTGAACTTCGTCACCGTGCCGTCCTTCTCCGCGGCGGGGCCCACCATGAAGCCCGGTGTGTCGCAGAAGGAGACGATCGGGAGACCGTGCGCGTCGCACAGGCGCAGGAACATGCTGAGCTTGTCCGCGGCGGGAGCGTCGATCGCCCCGCCTTGATGGTGGCAGTTGTTGGCGATCAAGCCGAACGGCCGTCCTTCGACCCGGATCAGTGCGGTGACGATCCCGACCGCCCAGTCGCGCCGCAGCTCCAGTACCGACCCGACGTCGGCGACGGCGTCGATGGCGGCACGGATATCGAAGGCCCGCAGGCGATTCTCCGGAACCACGTGCCGCGACAGGCGCGGATCCGGCGCCGCCCAGTCCTCGGTCGCGCCTTGGAAGTAGGCGAGGTAGCGACGGGCGATGGAGACCGCCTCGGCCTCGTCCGCGGCGACGACGTGCACGACGCCGTTGCGACGCTGCACCTCGATCGGGCCGATGTCCTCCGGGGCGTACACGCCCAGCCCGCCGCCCTCGATCATGGCGGGACCACCCATGCCGATATTCGCGTCGGGGGTGGCGATCACGACGTCGCACATGCCCAGCAGTGCCGCGTTGCCCGCAAAGCAGCGTCCGGACACGATCCCGATCAGCGGAACCCGGCCAGAGAGCGCACCCATCGCGCGGAAGGTGGTGACGTCCAAGCCGGAGATGCCGGGATAGTCGGTGTCGCCCGGTCTGCCGCCGCCGCCCTCGGTGAAGAAGACGACCGGAAGTCGTTGCTCGCGAGCGAGTTCGAGCATGCGATCGGTCTTGGCGTGATTGCGCATCCCCTGCGTGCCCGCCAGCACCGTGTAGTCGTAGGACAGCACGACCACGCGGGACCGATCGGGACCGAATCGCTCGGCGTCGATGGTGGCGACGCCCGCGACCAGGCCGTCGGCCGGGGTGTTGGCGATCAGGTCCTCCGGACTGCGGCGCAAGCGCTGTGCGGCGACCGCGAGCGCGCCGTACTCCACGAAGCTGTCCGCATCGACCAGGTCGTTGATGTTCTCCCGCGCGGTGCGCCGTCCGAGCCGATGGCGTTTGGCGACCGCGTCCGGCCTGGCTTCGTCGCGGCCGGCGCGGTGGCGAGCGCGGACCTCGGCGAGATCGGCGCGCACCGAGTCCAGGTCGACCGCGCCGTGATCCACGACCGCGCCGTCGTGTTCGGCGGCGACGAAGGTCAGCAGCGGCGCACGCGGGTCGATGACCGCACCAGGCGCGGCGACGTGGCGGCGCACCCGCAAATCCCGCTCGGCGCGGACCACGTACTGCATCTTCATGGCTTCCAGCACCGCGACCTCGCCACCGGCCGCGACGACGGCGCCGGGCGCGGCGAGAGCGACCACCGTGCCGCCCATCGGCGACAGCACCGCTTCCTCATCGCCGGTCAGCGTCATCCCGGCCATCCCAGCTGTCCCGGCTATATCGGACGCGGCGGCCTTCTGTTCGATGAACGGAGGTTGCGCGATCCCGGCGAAATCACTCGCGCGCTCCACCAACTCGCCGACATGCCGCTCGAACCACGTGGTCGGCACGACGCGGCCGTCCGACATCGCCGCCAGGATCGCGCGCAGCACGCCGGCATTGGTGTCCACGCCGGTCACGACGGTCTCGGCCAGCGCGTCCGCGCACCGGCGCAGCGCGGCCGGATAGGACGGAGCGCAGGCGATGATCTTCGCCAGGAGGGAGTCGAAACGCGCGTCCTGCCGCATCCCGGTGAACGCGGCGGTGTCGACCCGCAGACCGCCCCCGGTCGGCGGCGCGAACATGGTCAGCGTGCCCGTGCTGGGGAGTACGTCGCCACCCGGGGTGACGGTTTCGGCGTTCAGGCGGGCCTGCACCGCGTAGCCGCGCGCGGCAGTGGCGTCGGGTAGCGCGAGATCGGCCAGCATTGCGCCGCGGGCGAGATCGCATTGCACCGCGACCAGATCGATTCCCATGACCGCTTCGGTGACGGTGTGCTCGACTTGCAATCGCGGATTGACCTCGAGGAAGAACGCGTCGTCACCGCGCACCAGGAACTCGACGGTGAGGACACCGCGACAGCCGACGGTTTCGGCGACCCGCACCGCCCAACGATGCAACCGCTGCCGCAGTGCCGCGGGGAGAGCAGGCGCGGGCGCCACCTCGAGCACTTTCTGCTGCCTGCGCTGCACGCTGCAATCGCGATCGCCGACGGCGGCCGCATCTCGCCCGTCCGCGACGATCTGTACTTCGATATGGCGCGCGTCGCTGATCAGCGCCTCGGCGTAGACCCCGTCGTCGCCGAAACCAGCCAGCGCCTCCGCGCGGCAGCGCTCGAACGCCTCCGGCAGGCAGGCCGCGTCCCGCACCGCCCGCATACCGCGTCCGCCGCCACCCGCGGCGGCCTTCACCATCACCCCGTCGGGATGCGCGAGAAGGAAAGCTCCGACCTCGGCGACGCCCGCGCAGCGCCGGGTCGCCGGGATCACCGGAACCCCCGCGCGCTCGGCGGCCGCGCGGGCCGCGGTCTTGTCACCGAAGATCTCGAGCGCCTCGGGAGAAGGTCCGACGAACACGAGGTCGGCGGCGGCGCACGCGGAGGCGAATGCCGCGCTTTCGCTGAGAAATCCGTAGCCCGGGTGCACCAGCGCGCCCGGCCCCGCCTTCCTGGCCGCCGCGACGACCGCCGCCACGTCGAGGTAGGCGGCGGCTCCGATGCCAGGCAACGGCACGCTGTCGTCGGCCAAGCGGACGTGCAGCGCGTCCCGTTCCTCGGCGGTGTGCACCGTCGAGGTCCGCCAATCCCGCTCCCGGGCGGTGCGCAGCACACGAACCGCTACTTCTCCCCTGTTCACCACGACGACGTGCATGCCGCTCAGTGTTGTTGACATTGACGTCAACGTCAACCTGCGCCACGATAGCCTGCGTGACCCAGTCCACCTGGTCGGTGCGCGCTGCCCGAGAGCGCTCGCACACCTCCCGCCACCGCGACCTTCTCGACGCCGCGGCCACGGTGTTCGCCGAGCGCGGCTACGACAACACCACCGTCGCCGCGATCACCGCGGCGGCGGGCGTCTCCCGCGCCACGATGTACGTCTACTTCGCCTCGAAAGAGGGGATCTTCCTGGCGCTTGCCGAGCGGGTGCGCGACGAGTTCCTCGCCGCGCAGGAGCCGGGCATCCAGGACGACGATCCGCGAATGATGTTGCGCGCCACCATCGAGTCCTTCGCCACCGCGGTCGCCACGGCGGGACCGCTGCTGCGCCTGATCCACGAGCGCGGTGCGGTGGACCCGAAGGTGGCCGCGCTGGCCGAGGAGATCACCGAACGCCCGATTCGCCGTTTCACCCGGTATCTCCAGCGCCAACTCGACGCCGGGCGCATCACCCCGGTGGTCACACCGCGGGTGATCGCGGAAACCGTCGGCTACACACTCACCGCGGGCGTCCTCGCCCGCCGAACGGCGGATGAACCCGGTCGCGCCGAATATCGCGACGCCATGGGCAAGATCGCGGAAACGCTCTTGGGCCTAGTGGACGAAGACGCTCGAAACGTTCCCGGATCCGTGGGGGGTTAGGTCTTCGGTCGTATCGCGCGACTTGGTCGGCATCACGGCGGACAACGCGTCCGTGCCCGCCACGGTGTGACGCCGGAAGGCGCTCAGGCGCTGCGCGTGCCTTCCAAGGGACGTCCCGCGGTCGGCGCCTTCTGCGCCCGGCTGAACGACAGCACCCCGTCCTCGAGCGCGCCCTTACGCAGCAGTTTGCGGTCGCGGAAGTAGTTGTTGATCACCTGCCACGGACCGTTGGTGCCCTGCCGCGGCATCACCGCGTCGCCGCGCTGGATGTAGCCGGAGGTCAGCGCCCCGCCCATCACCGAATCGGCGCCGCGGTCGCCGTCGGCGGCGACGGCCTCGACCCGGGTGAACCCGTGCTTTTTCATGTGGTTGAGCACGCGGCAGAAGTACTCGGCCGCCAGGTCCGCCTTCAAGGTCCAGGACGCGTTGGTGTAGCCGAGCACCATCATCGCGTTCGGCACGCCGTCGAGCAGGGCGCCCTTGTAGACCACCCGGTCGCGCGTGACCACCGGCTCGCCGTCGATTTCCAGGCTCATGCCGCCCAGCATCTGCACACTCAGGCCGGTGGCGCTGATGACCACGTCGGCGGGCAGTTCCTCGCCGGAGGCCACACGGATGCCGGTCTCGGTGAACGTCTCGATGCGGTCGGTGACGATGGAAGCCTTGCCGCTGCGCAGCACCTTGAACAGGTCACCGTTGGGAACCACGCACAGCCGCTGGTCCCACGGGTTGTAGCTCGGGGTGAAATGGCGCATATCCAGGCCCGGGCCGATCTGCATCCGCACGGCGGCGAGCAGCAGCTTTTTGGCAGTCTCCGGGTTCGTGCGGGAAAGCTGGAAGCTCGCGCGCTGCAACGCGATATTGCGGGCGCGTCCCATCCGGTAGGCGATCTCGGCGGGCACCTTCGCCAGCTTCAGGCCGACCGCGACCGGGTCGTCGGCGGGCAGCGCGGTGATGTACGTCGGAGAGCGCTGCAGCATGGTGACGTGCGCAGCCTTGTCGCTCATGGCCGGGATGAGAGTGATCGCGGTGGCGCCGGAGCCGATCACCACTACCCGCTTGCCGGTGTAGTCCAGGCCCTCGGGCCAGTGCTGGGGGTGCACGATCTGCCCGCCGAAGTTCTCCTCGCCGGGGAACCGGGGACGGTAACCGTTGTCGTAGTCGTAATAACCGGTGCAGCCGACCAAGAAGTCGCTGGTATAGACCTCCGTCTCACCGGTCTGTTCGTCGAGCGCCTCGACCGTCCAGGTGGCCGTCTCGCTGGACCAGCGCGCGGTGGTGACTTTGCGACCGAACCGGATGTGCTCGGTGACGCCGTACTCGGCCGCGGTCTCCTCGATGTAGCGGCGGATGTTCGGGCCGTCGGCGAGTACCTTGGTGCCGTTCCACGGACGGAAGCCGTAGCCGAAGGTGTACATGTCGGAATCGGAACGAATGCCGGGGTAGCGGAACAGGTCCCAGGTGCCGCCGATGGCGGTCCTGCGTTCCAGGATCGCGTAACTGCGCCCGGTCTGCTCCTTGGTGAGATGGCAGGCCATGCCGATTCCGGACAGCCCAGCGCCGATGATCAATACGTCGACATGCCGCGTCATTGAGGTACTCGTTTCGTCCGTCTGCCTCGCACACCATGGGGCGCGTGCTTAGGCCAGATTACGTGTTATTCATGGTTACGTCTAGACCGGATAGTGACACGCACGGACATTCGAATAAAAACCGGGCTGGTTGCAAACCGTGACCTGAGCCGGTCGAGCGCCCAGCATGGATCACCGCGGCGCGTCACCAGGCGCACCGCCCGATCCGTCCCGCTACTGGTCTCGCCGCGGTCTCCGGAAGGGAGTTGACTCGAGCATGAGTCTGTCGTTCCACTGGTTCCTGCCCACCTACGGTGATTCCCGCGGACTGGTCGCGGGCGGGCACGGCACCTTCATGTCCGCCGACCGTCCGGCCACCCTGCGGTATCTCAACCAGATCGGCGCCGCGGCGGAGGACAACGGCTTCGAGGCTGTGCTCACTCCCACCGGCGCATGGTGCGAGGACGCCTGGCTGACCACGGCGATGATGGTCGAGACCACCGAGACGTTGAAGTTCCTGGTGGCCTTCCGCCCCGGCCTGGTCAGCCCGACGCTCGCGGCGCAGATGGCGGCCACCTTCCAGCGGCATTCCGGGGGCAGGTTGCTGCTCAACGTGGTGACCGGCGGCGAGCCACACGAGCAGCAGGCCTACGGCGACTTCCTGGACAAGGCCCGGCGCTACGCCCGCACCGGCGAATTCCTGCACGTCGTGCGGGAACTGTGGACCTCCACCGAGCCGGTGACTTTCGAGGGAGAGCACATCCGGGTACATCAGGCATTGCTGGCCAACCGGCCCGACCCGGCGCCGCCGGTGTTCTTCGGCGGCTCCTCCGAACCGGCGGGTCCCATCGCGGCCCGCTACAGCGATACCTACCTGACCTGGGGCGAGCCGCTGTCGGCGGTGAGCGGGAAACTGGAGTGGATCCGCGGCCTCGCGGTGGACCACGGTCGCGTCCTCGACTACGGCCTGCGCATCCACGTGATCAGCCGGGACACCTCCGAGCAGGCCTGGGCCGAGGCCGATCGCCTGCTGGCAGGCATCGACCCCGCCGACATCGAGCGGGTGCAGGCGAGCTTGGCGCGCAGCGAGTCCGAAGGTCAGCGACGGATGTCGGAGCTGCACGGCGGCAGCACCGAGCGGCTGGAGATCGCGCCCAACCTGTGGGCGGGTGTCGGCCTCGTGCGCGGCGGCGCGGGCACCGCGCTGGTCGGCTCGCACGCCGAAGTCGCCGATCGGCTGACCGAATACGCCCGCCTGGGCATCGACCACTTCATCCTGTCCGGCTACCCGCATCTGGAAGAGGCGTACTGGTTCGGCGAAGGGGTGTTGCCGATCCTGGAGCGCAAGGGGCTGTGGCGGCATCCCAACCGCACCACCCGCGTCGCCGCCGCCACGCCCTTCGCGGCGGCCGCCAGTAGCTGAGGGCTCGCGGCCGGTGCATCGCGCATCGGTCGCAACACCCCAGTTATCCGCGTGTCGCCGTGCGCGGCGAGAATGGTCCATCGGTCCGGTCCACCGGGCCGGACCGGCCGACCGTTCTCGTAAGGGAGTCATGACCACCGAATCAGCCCGGCGATGGCGCCGCCGCCTGCCCGACACCGCGACCGAGGCGGGCGCGCCCACGCTGGCGCGCAGACTCGGACGACTCGATCTCACCGCCATGGGCGTGGGCACCATCGTCGGCGCCGGGATCTTCGTCATCACCGGGGTGGCCGCCGCGGAGAAGGCCGGGCCCGCCATCGTGCTGTCGTTCGCCCTGGCCGGAGCGGTGTGCGTACTGGTGGCGCTGTGCTATAGCGAACTCGCGGCGATGGCGCCGGTCTCCGGCAGCGCCTACACCTACACCTACGCGACCCTCGGGGAAGGACCGGCGTTCCTGGTCGGCTGGAACCTGCTGCTCGAGTTCGTCATCGCGGGCGCCGCGGTGGCGATCGGCTGGTCCGGGACCACTGTGTCCGCGCTGGATTCGCTGTTCGGCATCACCGTCCCGCACACTCTCACCGCCGGGCCCGCCGAAGGCGGCGTGGTGAACCTGCCCGCCGTACTGATCGTCGCCGCCGTCGTCGCGGTGCTGGTCGGCGAGGTGAGCTTCACCGCACGGGTCACCAAGGTGCTGGTCGGGGTGACCATCGGCGTGCTCGTGCTGGTGATCGCCGTCGGCGCGCCGCACGCGGCCATGGACAACTGGACACCGTTCGCCCCGTTCGGGATCGGCGGCGTCATCGGCGGCGCCGCGATCGCGTTCTTCGCCTTTCTCGGTTTCGACGTCGTCGCCGCGTCGGCGGAGGAGGCCCGCAACCCGCGCCGCGACATTCCGTTCGCCATCATCGGCACGGTGCTCATCGCCACCGTGCTCTACGCGCTGGTCAGCGCCGTGCTCACCGGTATGGTGCCGTTCGAGACGCTGAACAACAGCGCGCCGATCGCGACGGCGTTCGGCGCGGTGCGCATCGGGTGGATCGGCGACGTCATCGTGATCGCCTCGATCATCGCGCTCACGAAGGGCCTGCTGCTGATCGTGTACGCCCAGGTGCGGTTGATGTTCGCGATGTGCCGCGACCGGCTGCTGCCCTACCGGCTGGCGGCCACCGGGAAACGCTCCACTCCGGTGCGGCTGACTTTGCTGCTGGGCGTGGTCGGCGCCGTCATCGCGGGACTGCTGCCGATCGACATCGTGGTGGAATTGGTCAATATCGGCGCGCTGTCGGCGTTCGCGGTGGTGTGCGTGGGCGTGCTGGTGCTGCGCCGGGCCGAGCCCGAGCGCGAACGCCCGTTCCGCACCCCGCTGGTACCGCTGGTTCCGCTGCTCGCGCTGATCGGTTGCGTGCTGCTCGCGACCACCCTCGAGGCGCTGACCTGGGTGCGATTCGGTGTGTGGGTACTGGTCGGCATCGCGGTCTACCTCGGATACGGGCGCAAGCGCTCCACGCTCGCCGCACCGCAGCCCACGGGAAGGAACTGAACCGTCGCTCGTCGCGCCGCCAGGCCGGGCCTCATCCTGGCGGCAACCGACATCGGCCGACCGCCGGAAGGTATACCGACTCAGCCCGCCACGAAGAACAGACCGGCGCCGTAGGCATCACGGGCGGAGACGAAGAACCCCTCGTCCGTCTCCCGTATCGGCACGCCCGCGTTCGTGACGAGGTCGCGCGCGACCGTCGGATCGCGCACGTCGATGGTCATGGCGGCCAGGTACGACGATGCGGGCGCGGCTTCGCCGGGCAGCACCGCGGCGGCCTGTGACGCGCGCACCAGCTCCAGCCGCCCCGAGCCCATCTCCAGCACGGTCAGCGGTCCTTTGCGCACCGCGGGCACGTCCAAGATGCGGCCGTAGCGTTCGACGACAGCGTCGAACTCACCATCGGCCGCGACGATCAGCACGGCGGCGATGGCGCGGGCGCCGTTCGGGTGCGACAAATAACGCGGCTGGTGCACGTATTCGCGGGTGAGATGCTGGGCGACACCGAGCAGCGCCTCCGGCGTCGCGCTCGGATCCACGTGCACGGCCCGCGCCCGCACCGTGCGGATGCCGTTCTCGGTCTCGACGTCGCGTTCCAGGTCGAGCACGCCGGAGGCGCGCACGCCCGCCGCCGCGAGCTGTCGTCGCGCCGCCTCGGCATCGCCGGTCTCCAGGTTGAGCAGACGGAAGCCTTCGTACTCGTCGGCCATCGCCTTGGTGTGCCACGGGTCCGGCGCGGACTCGTCGACGATGCCGAGCAGTTCGAGGTAGGAGCCACCGAACAGCGCGCAGCGGTTGGCCGTGCATCCGGGTATGGGCGGCTCACCCGGTTGTGCGCTCAGCAGGTGCCGCGAACGGGGACTCAGAGCGAACCCGAGGTCGAGGTAGCGGCGTTCCAGTCCGTCGAGGTCGCGGGTGAGGATTCCGGTGTGGTGGATGGCGTCGATCGGTTTCTGCACGGCGACGATGCTCGTCCCTCCTGCGCCGCGGCGCCCGTCACCACGGTGGATTCGCCGGTTTCCGGCACTGACCTACCCTGACGAGGTGGATTCGGTCATCTTGGACGACGTCGACCGGAGATTGCTGCACGCTCTGCAACTCGACGGCCGTGCGCCGTTCAGCAGGCTCGCACCGGTGCTGGAGGTCTCCGAGCGCACGTTGGCGCGCCGGTACCGGCGGCTGCTCGACACCGGAGGGCTGCGAGTCACCGGTGTAGCCCGCACCGGCCGCGTGGACCATGCCGAGTGGCTGGTGCGCCTGCGGGTACGGCCGGATGCCACCGCCGCGGTCGCCCGCGAGCTGGCCCGCCGCGCCGACACCGCGTGGGTGACGGTCATCGCCGGCGGAGCCGAGCTGACCTGCCTGTTCCGCGTCCCCGGCGACGCTCCCCTGCCCGAGCTGGCCCGCCATCCGGCCGTCGGGTTCATCGACGTCCAGCGAGTGCTGCGGCACGTCATGCAACGCCGCTGGCGGGGACGGATGTCCGCGCTGTCGACCGAGCAGAGCGCGGCCCTGCGCGCGCCCGAGCCGGCTCCACCCGCGAAAGTGACACCGAGCGAATTGGATCAGCGCCTGCTGCCCGCGCTGGCCGCCGACGGGCGGGCGGCGTATCCGCAACTCTCGCGGGTCGTCGGGTGGTCGGAATCCGCGGTGCGGCGGCGGGTCGAGGAACTGCGCGGCGCCCAGGTGCTCGGATTCGACGTCGAAGTCGATCCGGCGCTGTTCGGGTTCACCGTGCAGAGCCTGCTGTGGCTCACAGTCGCCCCCGCACGGCTCGTCGCCGTCGCGACCGCGCTGGCCGCCGATCCGGAGGCGGCGTTCGTCGGCGCCATCACCGGACCGCACAATCTGCTGGTGTGCGTCGTCTGCCGGGACGCGGACGCCCTGTTCGGCTACGCCACCGAGCGTGTCGGGACGTTGAGCGGCATCGATCGAATGGAGGTCAGTCCGATCAGCGGTTACGCCAAACGCACCGCGCCACCGAGGCGCACCTGACGCAGATTTGCACTCGATGCCGAATGGTTCGGGGCCACAAGCGCTTTCGTGACATCGACTGCACCGGAGGTTCCACGTGAATCACGCCAGCCACAGCCGGCCTCGCCGACGCTGCGGCATCCCACCCGCCGTGCATCGGAGTTGTGAATCACAACAGCCGGACCGGCGGACCCCAGCGCCGGCGATTAGGGTCGAGCAGGTGACCTGGACCGTGGGCTTCGACCTCGACATGACGCTGATCGACTCGCGGCCGGGCGTCGCGCGAGCCATCGACATGCTCGGCGTCGAGTTCGATCTGCCGCTGTGCGGGACGACGTTCGCCGATCGGCTCGGCCCGCCGCTGGCCACCCTGCTCGTCGAAGCGGGCGCGCCCGAGGAACTCGTTCCGGCTCTGGTGACCCGCTACCGAGCGCTGTACCCGACGCTCGTATCGACCATTCCCCCGATGCCGGGCGCGCAGGCGGCCCTGGCGGCCATCGAGGCCCGCAACGGACGGGTGCTGGTGGTCACCGGCAAACACGCCCCGCTGGCGCGGCTGCACATCGTCGAACTCGGTTGGCGGATCGACCATCTCGCGGGCGACCTGTGGTCGGCGGGCAAGGCGGCGACCCTGCGCGAACAGGGCGCGCATCTCTTCGTCGGCGACCACGTCGGCGACATGAACGGCGCACGGGCCGCGGGCGTCCTCGCGGTCGGCGTGAGCACCGGACCGTGCACGGCCGCCGAACTGCGCGCGGCAGGCGCCGACGTGGTGCTCACGGATCTGACCGAGTTCCCCGCCTGGCTCGAGACGGAGTTCGGCGCGGTCACCACCGGCTAGTGCCCCACCTCGCGGCGCGGCATCGGAACGCGCTGCGCGCGCCCGACAGCGCGTGCGCCGCCTCCGGGGAGTAGCCATCCCACCTCCACGACGGTCGGCTGCGGCATGATCGATATGTGGATCGAATCGAGCTGGCCGCGTTGCTCAGGCAGGCACGTGACCACGTGCGCCCGGGCGATGTCGGGCTACCTGCGGGCCAGCGCAGACAGGTCCCGGGGTTGCGCCGCGAGGAGGTCGCCCAGCTCGCCGGTGTCAGCGTCGACTACGTGGTGCGCCTGGAACAGGGGCGCGGCCCCCGTCCGTCCAGCTCGGTGCTCGCCGCGCTGGCCCGCGCACTGCGGCTCAACGACGAGGACCGCACCCTGCTGTTCCAGTTCGCGGGCGCGGCGCCGCCGCAGGAGGGCAGCATCGACATGGTGGTGCGGCCGAGCGTACTGCGTCTGCTGGACCGGATGGCCGATCTGCCCGCGCTGGTGCTGTCGGCCAAGGCCGATGTGCTGGCTTGGAATCCGATGGCGGTCGCGCTGCTCGGTGATTTCTCCGCGTGGCCGCCCGCCCGGCGCAACATCATCTGGCAGCGTTTCCTCGGCACCGAGCCCGGACGAGTCGCGATGACGCCCGCGGAAGCCGACAACGCCGCGTCGTTGTCGGTCTCCGCTCTGCGCAGCGCCCGCGCGCGCTACCCCGACGATCCCGGCCTCCTGCGCTTGGTCTCCGAACTCCGTTCGCGCAGCGCACGATTCGAGCAACTGTGGAACGCGCGGCGGTCCGGGAAGTGGCGCAGCGCGACCAAGACGATCGAGCATCCCGACCTCGGAATGCTGCGTCTGGACTGCGATACCTTGCTGGTTCCGGACACCGACCAAGCCGTCGTGGTGTACTCGGCGCCGCCCGGCAGCCGGGAAGCCTCGGCGCTGGAGCTGCTGCGGGTGACCGGAACTCAGCGATTCACGGTGACGAAACCCTCCGGCTAGCTACCTGGTTTGTATCGGCGCAGGTATTCGCCGGTCAGCGAGGCCGGGTGCGCGAGCAGGTCGGCGGGCGTCCCGGTGAAGACGATCTCGCCGCCGTGCTTGCCGCCGTCCGGTCCGAGATCGATCACCCAATCCGAATGGGCCACCACATCGAGGTTGTGCTCGATCACCACGACGGTGTTGCCCCGGTCGACCAGGCGGTCCATCAGTGCGAGCAGTGTGTCCACGTCGGACATGTGCAGCCCCGTGGTCGGCTCGTCGAGCACGTAGACGCTTCCGGTGTTCTGCAACTGGGTCGCCAGCTTGATCCGCTGGCGCTCGCCGCCGGACAGCGTGCTCATCGCCTGGCCCAGGCTGAGATAGTCCAAGCCCACCTCGTTCATGGTGCGCAGCTTGGTGTGCAGCGCCTTCTCGGCGAAGAATCCGAGCGCTTCCTCTGCCGACATCTCCAGCACGTCGGCGATGGATTTGCCGCGCAACATCAGGGCGAGCACGTCATCGGAGAAGCGCCGTCCGTCGCAGGCGTCGCAGTGGGTGGTCACCGGATCCATGTACGCGATCTCGGTGATGATCACGCCACGGCCCTCGCACTGCTTGCACGCACCGGCCGAATTGAAACTGAACAGGCCCGCGGACTCCCCCGTGGCCTTGGCGAACAGTTTGCGGATAGGGTCCATCAGCCCGAGGTAGGTCGCGGGCGTGGATCGGGACGACGCGGCGATGGGCGACTGGTCGACGAAGATCGCCCCGGGGTGCTCGCGCACGAACACGTCCCGGATCAGGCTGCTCTTGCCCGAGCCCGCGACGCCGGTGATGGCGGTCAGGATGCCGGTGGGGATGCCGACGGTCACGTTCTTCAGGTTGTGCACCGTCGCGTTCTCGATGAGCAGTTCGCCCGTGCCGGTCCGGAAGGAGTCCTTCACCCGGAACGGCCGGCGCAGACCGGCGCCGGTCGGGGTGTCGGCCGCCCGGAGATCGGCGAAACTGCCCTGGAAGACCACCTGTCCGCCGTGCACGCCCGCGCGCGGTCCGACGTCGACCACATGGTCGGCGATCTGGATGACATCCGGATCGTGCTCCACTACGATCACGGTGTTTCCCTTGTCCCGCAAGGCCTTCAGCAGGTCGTTCAGCCGACCGACGTCCCGCGGGTGCAGCCCTACGCTCGGTTCGTCGAAAATGTAGGTCAGACCGATCAGCGTGCTGGACAGATGCTTGATCATCTTCAGCCGCTGGCCCTCGCCCCCGGACAAGGTCGAGGTCGGCCGATCCAGGCTCAGATAACCCAACCCGATATCGGCGACGCGCCGCAGCGCGGTGCGGATGGCCCCGGCCAGGCCGACCGCGGCCGGGTCGGTGATCTCGTCGAGGACCTCCATCAGGTCGGTGATCTGCAACCGCGCCCAGTCCGCGATATTGCGCCCGTCGATCTTCGTGGCCAGCGCCGCCTCGTTCAATCGGGCGCCCGCGCAGGTGCCGCACACACCTTCGGTGAGGAATTGCCGCATCTGCTCCCGGGTCTTCTCGCTCAACGTGGAGGTGTCGCGTTGCAGCCGGGTGCGCGTGAATTTGGTGGCGATGCCTTCGTAGTTCGCCTTCCACGTGCCTTTGCTGAAGGTCAGCTCGACCTTGCCGCCGGTGCCGTAGAGCAGGTCGTGGAACTCTTCGTCGGTGTAGTCGGCCAGCTTCTTGTCCGGGTCGAAGCGGCCGGAGGTGCCGTACATCTGCCACTCTCCGCCGCCCACGCCGTATCCGGGCAGGAGAATCGCCCCTTCGTTCAGCGACTTGGTCCGGTCGACCAGCCGGTTGGGGTCGGGCCGGACGGTGACGCCGAGACCGTCGCAGTCCGGGCACATGCCCTGCGGGACGTTGAAGGAGTAGTTGTAGACGAACCCCGCCGAGGGCGAACCGAATCGGGCGAACATGGCCCGCACCATCGAGAAGATGTCGGTCATCGTGCCGACCGTGGAGCGCGGACCGCCGCCGACCGGCTGCTGATCGATGATGACCGGTGCGGTGAGGTTCTCGATGGCCTCGGCGTGCGGGCGTTCGTAGCGGGGCAGGAAGTTGAGGATGAAGGCCGGGAAGGTCGCGTAGAGCTGGCGCTGCGATTCGACCGCGATGGTGTCGAAGACGATCGACGACTTGCCCGAACCGGAGACACCGGTGAAGACGGTGATCTTGTTCTTCGGGATCTCCAGCGACACGTCGCGCAGGTTGTGCTCGTTGGCTCCGAGCACTCGGATGGCATCGAGCGATGCGGGGGAAGGCATACCGCACACCTTGCCATCCGAGACCGACAAAATGCTCCAGCAAATGTGATGTAAATCACATAAATGTGTACTCCGAGACGACCGCGATCGCGTGCGGGCCCGAGCCGTCCCTACAGTGGCTGAAGTGCGCGACGATCCCTATTGGAATCACAACACCCGCTACCACCCTTGGCTGCTGAAGCAGGTGCCGCGCTCGGCCCGCACAGCGCTCGACATCGGCTGCGGTGACGGACTATTGGCGGGCAAGCTGGCCCGCCACGGGCTGGCGGTCACCGGCATCGACATCGACGCGGACATCCTCACCCGCGGCCCCGCGATGGCGGGCATATCCCTCGCACGGGCCGACTTCCTCGAATACACAGGCTCTTTCGATGTCGTGACCACGGTGGCGACCCTGCACCACGTTCCGCTGCGGGAGGGCATCACCGCACTGCGCCGCCTGGTCGCGCCGGGCGGTGTCCTCGCCGTCGTCGGGCTCTGGAACATGACTCCGCGCAAGGACTTCCACTACTTCCCCGTGGCGCCACTCGTCTGGGCGACGGACGCCCTGCACCGGCGCGGCGGCCCGAATGCGCAAATGCGCGATCCCGTGGACGATTACGCCGACATACGTTCGGCCGCAAGAGAACTCCTCCCCGGGGCGCGGATGCGGCGACGGCTCATGTGGCGCTACACGCTGCTGTGGCACAAGCCCGCGTGAGCATCCTGCCCGAGGCGGATCGCGCGGCTAGAGTCGTGGCATGCCGTCGCCTCGGGAGCACAGACCGCGAATGGCCACCCGCACGCTGCCCGACGACCTCGTCGCCCGGCCGCTGGGGAGTGGTGTAGCGGAGCAACGAACGCTTCCCCTGCCCGCTCCACCGCTACTACCGGGCGGGGAGGTGGACGCGCACGCCGGCGTAGCGTGAGATCCCCGGCGAGGCTGGGCGGCGTCGTCTTCGACGCCGCGGCGGTCGTAGCGTTCGCCAATCGCGCCAACTATGCCCAAGCGGTCGTCTGGGCGACGGTCGACGCGGGCAACACCATCGTCGTACCGAGCACCGTCCTCGCCGCGGCGCGCACGCATATCCCCGCCGACCGGCTCGACATCCTGGCTGTGCTGGTCGGCCTGCCGCACACTGTGGTTCCGTCGTTCGACCACACCATCACCCCGCCGCCGGCGATCCGGCACGGTGCGGGACCGACCGCCGACGCCCTGTTCGCCGCGGGCCACGTCACCCGGGAGGCGGTGGCCCGCGCGTGGCCCTGCCTGACCAGCCGACCGAGAGAACTCCGGCAGATCGATCCGCGCGTCATCATCGACCCGCTGCCGTGAATTCGGGCCTGGGGATCAGCGCAGCAACTCGATGACCGGGGCGAACTTCTCCATGCTGTCCTCGAGGACCGTGATGTAACTGATGCCGTAACGCTCGCGCCGATCGCGCAGCCGGTCGGCCATCTCCTCGGGCGTACCCATGAGCAGGATCGGGTGATCTTCCGGGGAGTCGGCGACGTCCGGCGGCAGCGCCGGGCCGAAGACCTCCAGGACGCTCGCGCGTTCGGCCGGCGGGACCACCCGCTGCACGAGGATGTTGAACTCGACCTTGTCCAGCCGTGGACCGAGCAGCTCCCGGACGTAGGCGACGCGCTCCTCGGTTTCGGCGAGCCCGGCCATCTGCAGCGGCCCACCGTTGCGCGAGGCCGCGGCGCCGGTGAAGGCGATGATGTCGGCGTGCCGCGCGGCGACAGCGAGCAACCGGTCACCCCAGCCACCGATGAGCACGGGCGGACCCGTCGGCTGCGCGGGTTGCGGCTGATATTCCGGCTCGGCGAACAGCCGGCGCAGCGTGATAACCGTCTGTTCCAAGTGCTCGACGCGCTTGCTCCCGCTTTGGAACGGGATGCCCGCCGCCTCGAATTCCGCCTGGACATAGCCCGCGCCGAGCCCTAGTTCGATCCGCCCGTCGGTGAATTGATCGGCGCCTGCCACGTCGCGGGCCAGCAGCACCGGGTTGTAGAACCCGGTGTTGAGCACGAAGGTGTTCAGCCGCACCCGCTCGGTCGCCTCGGCGGCCAGGATCATCGCGGGGAACGGCGCGGGCAAGCCGAGATGGTCGGCGACGCCGACCACGTCGAAACCGAGTTCCTCTGCCCGACGGCACTTTCCGATCCAGTTCGACCGGTTCTCGGGCACCACCATGTTGACACCGAACCGAAAGGGGAGCTGCGCAGTCACGGGTCCTGTCTAGCGAACCGGGCCGCGGCCGTGCACGTCGGGGCCGGTTCAGCACTGGCTGAGCGTGCCCGCCGCGACCGCGATGCCCAGCAGCGCCACGAGGGCGGCGGCAACCGGCGCCGGGCGGTGCAGTGCCCGGCGGACCGGTCCGGACGCCGTCCGCCCGGCGAAGTCTCCACCCGGGGACCTACGTGCGAACCAGCGCCGCACCACGGCAGTCGTGGTGATGATCAGTGTCGCGATCAGCATGACGACAACCCTCAGACGCTCGCGGCGCGCGGTGCGGCAGCCCGAGGTGCGGACTTGCGCCGGGGCGGTGTGACAATTCCGTGCCGCAGCAGGCTTTCGGCGGTGTCCACCAGCGTCTCCCGCACCGGCCGCATGGTCCAGCCCAGCTCGCGCCGGGCCTTCTCGGCGCTGAGCGATTCGGTGCGTCCCAGCGTCGGCAGCGTCAGCCGGACGCCCTTGTCGAAGAGGGCGACCGAACGCACCACCCAGTTCGGCAGCTGCCTGGTCGGCACCCGGAACCCGCGCGGCCCGTATTCCTCGGCGAGGATGCGCGCCATCTCCGCCATCCACAGATGCTCACCCGCGCAGATGTAGCGGTTGCCCGCGGCCTCGGGCGTCTCCAGCGCGAGCCGGTGCGCGACGGCGAGATCGCGCACGTCCACCGGCGCCCAGCCGACCTGGGGCGCGCCGGGGACGTCCCGGTCGAGCAACCTGCGCACGGGCTCGTGCGAGGTGCTCGTGTCCGTCGACAGCAGCGGTCCGAGCACCATGCCGGGATTGACGACGACCAGTTCGAATCGCTCGCGGGCCGGGAGCTTCGCGACGAAATCCCAGGCCGCCCGCTCGGCCAGCGTCTTGCTCTTCTGATAGGCCGGGCTGCGCTCGACCACCGTCCAATCGGCCTCGGTGCGCAGCGCGTCCTCGGTGTGCCCGTAGGCGATCGCGGCGATCGAGGAGGTCAGCACCACCCGGCGAACCGTGCCCGCGGCGGCGCAGGCGCGCAGCACGCGCAGGGTTCCTTCGACCGCGGTGTCGACGAGTTCGCGCTCGTCGTCCGGCGGCGTGGTGGGAAACGGCGACGCGACGTGCAGGACGCCCGCGCTGCCCGCGACGGCGGACGCCCAGCCGTCCTCGCCGTTCAAATCGGCTTGCGCGAACTCCAGCTCGCCCCCGGTTCGCCGGGCCAGCTCGACCAGGTGTGCCCGTTTACCGGTGGCGGCGAGATCGCGAACCGTCGCGCGCACGGCGTAGCCGTGCTCCAGAAGTTCGGCGATAACGTGACCGGCGACGAATCCCGTTGCGCCGGTGACCGATACCTGTGTGCCCATTTCTTCACCCGTCTCGTGGAGTGGCTACCCGGCACTCATCTGAGCGCCGCTCAGATAATCTAAGCACCGCACAGTTAGGTTGTCCAGGCCGCGTCGCATACGCTCGGACGGTGACGCGGACCAGTTACCATCACGGCGCCCTGCGCGACGCGCTGCTGGCCGCCTGCCTGCGTTTGATCGAGACCGAGGGGCTCGCGGCGGTCAGCCTGCGCCGGGTGGCGCGCGAGGCAGGCGTGAGCACCGCCGCGCCGTACCACCACTTCCCCGACCGCGCCGCCCTGCTCGCGACGCTGTCCACGCAGGGTTTCCAGCTGCTCGGCGCGCGACTGTCGGCCGCCCGCGCCGAGGCTCCGACGCCCATGGCCGCCCTGACCGCACTGGCGAACGCCTACGTGCGGTTCTCCCGCGAGCAACCGGCCTACTTCCGCTTGATGTTCCGGCCCGAGCTCTCCCAGCCCGACAAGCACCCCGACACCATGGCGGCGGGCGACGCGGCTTTCGGAGTCCTGGCCGACGCGATCGCCGAATGTGTTCGCGCCGGGGAGCTGCCCGCCGACAAGGCCGACACACTGGCGGTCACGTTCTGGGGACTCGGCCACGGGCTGGCCTCACTGTGGCTGGATGGACAGCTGGAGAAACGGGCGGGACAGTTCGGCACCACCGGCACGGCACTGGTGGACGACGTCATGCGGACCTTCGCGACATTGATCGAGCCGAGCGGGCCGTCGCTGACCTAGAGTGGACGCCAGACGTTTGCTGTCCGATGCTTCTCACACCGATTGCTTCTCACACCGATCCGAGGAGATCACACGGATGACCGCGCAGCTGGATCCGACGGTGCAGGAGTTCGTCGACGCGCTCAACGCCAATGATCAGGACCGTTTCTACGCCGTTCTCACCGACGATGCCACCATGTCCGACGACGGTGTGGAGCGCGATCTCGCCCAGTGGACCGAAGCGGAGATCTTCGACAGCAACGCACGCATGCGGATCGAGTCCGTCGGCGACGACGGCACGGAACTGGTTGCCGAATATACCAATTCACGCTGGGGGTCGATGCGGACCACGTGGCGTTTCGTCCTGCGCGACGGCAAGGTGACCCGTTTCGAGACCGGACAGGCCTGAATACCCTTGCCATGCACCCGCCGACGTTGACATCCTGACCTTCGTGTTCGTCGCGCCGCGTTACGGTACCGGTTCCCTGGCCGATCTGTTCCCCTCCGTCCTCGCCGGTCTCGGCGTACCCGGCGAGGAGGACCGGCTCGGACTCGGGCTGAACGCCGACCGGGTCTGCGTCCTGTTGGTGGACGGGCTCGGCTACGAGCACCTGGTGGCGAATCCCGCTGCCGCTCCGTTCCTGACCGGTCTCGCGCCGGTCGGGCTGACGGCCGGTTTCCCGACCACGACGGCCACCAGCCTCACTTCGCTCGGCGTGGGCGTTCCGCCCGGCGAGCACGGAATCGTCGGCTATCTGTTCCATATCCCCGGCTACGACCGGCTGTTCACCCCGCTGTCCTGGCGGCTGCACGGCGCGCCGAAATCCGATCTGCGCGACGAACTCGTTCCAGAGGAATTCCAGCCTCGCACAACGGTGTTCGAGCGCGCCGCCGCCGACGGCATCGCCGTCACCCAGGTGTCACCGCGCGATCAGGCGGGGTCGGGACTGACCAAGGCGGTGCTGCGCGGTTGCCAGTTCCGCCCCCAGCTGTCCTTCGGTGACCTCGTCGCCGAGGTGGGCGAGGCGTTGCGCGCCGGGTCGCGTTCCCTGGTCTACACCTACCACGGCGATCTGGACCTGACCGGACACGTACGCGGCCCCGCGTCGCGCGCCTGGGAACTCGAGCTCGCCAACGCCGACCGACTCGCCACCGCGCTCGCCGACGAGCTGCCCTCCGGCGCGACCCTGCTGGTCACCGCCGATCACGGCATGGTCGAGCTGGACGACCGCATCGATTTCGACACCACCGCCGCGTTGCAAGAGGGCGTCCGCGCGCTGGGCGGTGAGCCACGCGCCCGCCACGTCTACACCGTGCCCGGCGCCGAATCCGACGTCGCGGCGGCCTGGCGGGCCGCACTCGGCACGGACTTCGAGGTGCTCGGCAAGGAGGAAGCCGTGGGCCGAGGCTGGTTCGGCCCCAGGGTCGATCCCGCGATCGTTCAACGCATCGGCGATCTGGTCGTGGTCGCCGGTGGGCGGCGTGGCGTCATCCGCACCGGCGCCGAACCATTGCAGTCCCGGCTGGTCGGCCACCACGGTTCGCTCACACCGGCGGAGATGAACGTCCCGCTCTGCGTCTTCCGGGCCTAGCGTTCGCCGGTCGGCGAACACTCGCCCGCGATGGCTCTAGTCTGGAGTCCGATCGCGGCGGGCATCGCCGTGCGCGGACCTTCAGGAGGAGCCCATGAACACCACGCTGTCACGGACCGGCCGGACCGGCCTCGGGATCGCGATGGTCGCCATGGCGCTCGCGGGCTGCACCGACATCGAACGCGCCCTCAACCGCGGCGGCGACACGCCGTGCAACGAGTACATCAAGCAGGACCAGGACACCAAGCGCACGACGATCACCAAGTTCGTCAAGGAACAGAGCCGCGACGACCGCGAGCCGGCGGGAACGGTGGTGGACGCGACGATGGTGTCGGTCGACCTGCTCTGCGGCGCGCAGGCCAACGCCGAAACCCCGATCAAGAATGCCGACGTCGCAGGCTTTTTCATCCGGAAGTGACCGCGGCGTCACTCGCCTCCTCGTCCTGCGTACGCCAGAATGAGAAAGCGAAGACGAGCTCACACGACGATGGGTCATCCACGTGGCGCAGTCCCACACCCTCACACAGCAGCGGGTCGAACTGGAAAGAGAATGGGAGCGTTGGGCGACGACTCCCCTGGCGACCGCCAGGTCCCGGAACACCGTCCTGCGCAGCGAAGTAGCACAATCCTGGCGGCGGTCGTTGCACACCGTCGATCCCGCGACCACGATCGCGCCCGGCGTCGACGACATCGGCGACCGTTGGGCCGCCTCCCCACTACGTGAACCGGTCACGGCGCTGGCGGGTGAACTGCGCGCCGTCACCGAGGACTCCGGTTACCTGGCCGTGGTCACCGACCACGCGGGCACCGTCCTGTGGTCCTGCGGCGACCGAACGCTGCGCAGGCAGGCGGAGCAGGTCAACCTCGCGCCCGGCGGATGCTGGGACGAAAGCCACATGGGTACCAACGGTGTGGCCCTGGCGTTGCACACCGACCGCCCCGCCGCGGTGTTCTCCGCCGAGCATCTGGTCGCCGCCCTACACGGCTGGGTCTGCTATTCCGCGCCGATCCACGGACCCGACGGCAGACTGGTCGGGGCGTTGGACCTGTCCAGTTCCTGGGACCGCTCCCATCCCGCGGTGCTCACCTCGGTCCGCGCGCTGGTGACGGCGGTGGAGACGATGTTGCGCACCGCCACGCCCGCACCGGCACCGGGAATCCGGCTGGAATGTCTCGGTGCGGCACGTCTGCTGCGCGATGCCGTGCCGGTACCCCTGCCGCCCCGGCAACTGGAGATCCTCGCACTGCTGGCGCTGCAGCCGGACGGCTTCACACCGGAGCAGTTGCATGCCGCGCTGTACGGCGATCGCGGCGTGTCCGCCAGCACGCTCAAGGCGGACGTCTCGCATCTGCGCCGCGCGATCGGCGGCGAGATCACCAATCGCCATTACGTTCTGACGGGGCCGGTATCTTGCGACGCCGTCGACCTGCTCGCCGCCGTCACAGCGGGCGACACCACCTCCGCGGTGTGGCTGTATCGCGGGCCATTGCTGCCTGGGTCCGAGGCGCCCGGCGTGCTGCAGTGGCGCGATCACCTCGACGTCGGTGTGCGGACCGCCGTGCTCGCAGGCGACCGAGCCGAGCACGCGGTGGCGTTCGGCGAACGCGCGCCGCGCGATATCGCGGTCCACGAGCACGCGTTGCGCTTGCTGCCTGCTGACGACGTCCGTCGGGCGGTGGTCGCGGCCCGTCTCCATACGGCGTTGCGCGACTGAGGTTTTCCCACCAACCTCGCACCAACCTCGGCGGACGATAGTGGACCCGGTCCGAGATATCTGCGAGGAACCATGAGCTACACCAGACCGGGGGCGGGTCTCCGGCACCGCCGACTACCCGACGCACTCCGGCCACGTCATCCACGTCGGCCGAACCGCGCGGCGATACCGCACCGAACGCGCCGGGTGGACATCACCGAGCGCGCCAGGGCGGTCCTACGACGCATGATCGACCAGCACGGGGCGGTCCTGCTCCACCAGTCCGGCGGGCGCCTCGACAGCGGCACGCCCAGGTGCCTGCCCATCCGGGAATCCCGGATCGACCGCGCGGACGTCCTCCTGGGAACCCTGCCCTGGCACACCGAATTGTGGATCAGCGCGGAGCAATACGAGCACTGGAAGCACACCCACCTGACCGTGGACGTGGCCGAGGGCCCCGGCGGCAGCGCTTCGGATGCTCTCGAGGATTCGCGTTTCGTCATCAGATCGCGGCTGCTCACCGACGAAGAAGCAGCGGCGCTGGCGGCCGGGGGGCCGCCGCGCACCGGAGCCGACCGGTTGGCGTGACCCTGCACGAGTGAACCGGCGGATCGTCCGCCCGGGTGGGCACGACCACCCGGGCGGGCCTCGCGCGTCAGCGTCCGGGCAGGAAGCGCAGGCTGCGGGCGACGCTCATCAGGAACGGCTGCCACTTGTCCTTCGGGAACAGCTTGGGCGCGTCCAGATTCATGAACCGGGTGACCACGATCGACTGCGGTTCGGTGAACTTGAGCAGGCCGTCCGGTCCGTGGCGGCGCCCCACACCGGAGATGCCCATGCCGCCCATCGGGGCCGCGGTGGTGCCCCAGGCGGGCGCGTACCCCTCGTCCACACAGACCGTGCCCGCGTGCAACCGCGCCGCGATCCGCTCGCCGTCGGACTTGCTCGCCGCCCAGACCGAGGCATTCAAGCCGTAGTCGGTGTCGTTGGCCAGGCGCACGGCCTCCTCGACGCTGTCGACGGGGTAGATAGACACCAGCGGGCCGAAGGTTTCGTTGCGACCGCATTCCATCTCGTCGGTCACCTCGCTCAACACGGTCGGCTCGAAGAACAGCGGCCCCAGATCCGGGCGGGCCTTGCCGCCGGTCAGCACCTGTGCTCCCTTCGAGGTGGCGTCCGCGACATGCTTGGACACCGTCTCCAGTTGCGCTTCGGAGATGAGGCTGCCGATATCGGCCGAATAGTCGTAGGCGGCACCGAGTTTCGCGGCGTCGACGGCGGCGACGAATTTCGCGGTGAACGCCGCGGCGACCTGACGCTCGACATACAGTCGCTCGATCGAGATGCACAGTTGCCCGGCATTGGAGAAGCAGGCGCGCACGGCCGCCTTGGCGGCGGCGTCCAGATCGGCGCCCGCGGTGACGATCATCGGGTTCTTGCCGCCGAGTTCGGCGGAGAATCCGATCAGCCTGCGGCCGCACTGTTCGGCCAGGGTGCGCCCGGTCGCCGAGGAACCGGTGAACATCAGGTAGTCACACGCCTCCACTATGGCGGTGCCGACCACGCCGCCGGGGCCGGGGACCACCGCGAGCAGCTCACGCGGCAGGCCCGCCCGGTACAGCAACTCCGCGCCGGCCAGCGTCGAGAACGGGGTCTGGCTGTCGGGCTTGACCACCACGGCATTGCCCGCCAGCAGCGCGGGGATGGAATCGCCGATCGACAACAGCAGCGGGTAGTTCCACGGAGCGATGACACCGACCACGCCTTTGGGCTGATACCGGACCGAGGCGCGGTTGAGCACGGGAAAAGCGCCCGGAACCCGATGTCCGCCCAACAGTCCGGGGGCGATCTCGGCGAAGTAGCGGGCCGCGAACATCAGGCCCATGATTTCTTCCTGGGCCGCCCAGCGCGCCTTGCCGGTCTCGGCCTGCACCACGTCCATCAGGAACTCGCGGTGCTCCACCACCAGCGCGCGGTAACGATTCAGCACCGCGGCGCGCTCGGCCACCGGCCGGGCGGCCCAGTGTTCCTGCGCGGCGCGCGCCTTGTCGAAGGCCGCCGCGACGTCGTCCGCGGTGCCCACCGGCACGGTACCCAGCGGATTCCCGGTGAACGTCTCGGCGATCGTCCTGCTCTGCCGGTCCGCGGGCGCCGCGATCGCGGCCAGCGCGCTGAGGCGGTCGAATACATCGGCTTTCGGCGCGGGCATCGTTGCCTCCTACTTGTGAGTAACTTCGAGATACACACAATCTACGCCCCTTATCGCTCGCAATGAACCCGCTGCACGCAATGCGTACCAGGGCCGTCCGTGGCCGCCGCCGCGTCGAATACCTCATGGTTCGCGCGCCGGGTCCACCGATGGTCATCGGCAGCTCACAGTTCGTTCACTCGAGTCAAATCGAGTCCCACTCACCGGGACCGGCTGTCCGGATGGCCGGGTTCGTGGTTTACGTTATGCCGATGTTCAGAGCGAGGCTCGGGGTCCGCACCCGGATTCTGGCTATCGCGCTCATACCGAGTCTGACTCTTCTGTTGGCCGGTCTGGGCGCCGCGGGCTACCTGGTAGCCGAAGGAACCAAAGCCAAGGACTGGGCCGCGGAGAGCCAGAACGCCATCCCGGTGACCAGTGAGGTCATGGACGCGGTCCAGCAGGAACGCCACCTCACCCTCGCCCAGCTATCCGGCGACGACACCCTCGCGGCCGCGCTCGGCACCGCTCGCGTGCGCGTGGACGCGGCGGTGCGGCGCCTGCTCGCGGCCTCCGCCGACCTGCGCGACGTCGACGCGTCGAAGATCACCGAGGAAGACGCCGACCTCGTCATGCTGACGCAGAGCCTGACCACGGTGCGCGCCGCCGCCGACGCGGGCGCACTGCCGATCCCGGACGCGTACATGTTCTACAACCGGCTGCTCGACCCGATCCCCGCGGGCACCAAGTCCACGGTGCAGACCGCTCCGGACAGCGACATCGCCGTGGGCACCGTGGCCGGCGTCCGCTTGTTCTACGCGAACGAGGCCATGGCGCGCAGCGACGCCCTCGGTGCGGTCTACGTCAACGGCGCGGCTCCCCCGCCGATCCCGATCGATGAGTACACCCGGCAGACCGGCTTCTACCACACCGAAATCGCCACGCTCATCGCCGAACTGGACGGGCCGATCAAAGTTCGCCTGCAGGCGCTGACCACCGGCACAGCCTGGCAAAAGCTCACCGCGATGGAGAACGCCATCGTCCAGCGCGTCGTCGCGGCGACCACATCGTCGCCCGCCTCGGCGAATCCGAATGCGAGCACACGGCAACCGACCTTGCCCGCGCTGCCGTTGAGCATCGACGAATGGCGTCGTGCCGCCGCCGAGGTCAGCCGCGGGATGCTCGATGCCTGGTCGGTGTACAACCGGGACGTGCAGAAGGCCGCCGAAGACAAAGCCGCCGCCGCGGCGACCCGCTCCGCCGTCACGGGTGGCGGCATGCTCCTGGTCGGCATTCTGGTGCTCGTCGTCGCGGTTGTCCTGGCCAACCGCGTCATCCGCCGGTTGAAGCGGCTGCGGGGCGAAACGCTGGCGCTGGCCGACGAGCGGCTGCCCGACATGCTGCGCAGGCTGCGCGACGGCGAAGTCGTCGATCCCGCCGCCGAATCACCGAACCTGAACTACGGTAGCGACGAGATCGGCCAGGTGGCCAAGGCGTTCCAGCACGCGCACTCCGCGGCCGTCGCCGCGGCGGTGGCCGAAGCCCGCACCCGCGAGGGCGTGAAAGCGGTGTTCCTGAACATCGCGCACCGCAGCCAGATCGTGGTGCACCGGCAGCTGGAAATCCTCGACGAAGCCGAGCAGCGCCAGGAAGACCCGGTCCTGCTCGACACCCTGTTCCGGCTCGACCACCTCGCCACCCGAGAGCGGCGCAACGCCGAGAACCTCACCATTCTCGGCGGAGGCAAGCCGGGCAGGCAGTGGCGCAATCCCGTCCCGCTGGTAGATCTGGTGCGCAGCGCCGTCGGCGAGACCCTCGACTACGCCCGGGTGCGGGTGGCCAGGCTGCCCGAAGTCCACGTCCTCGGCACGGTGGTCGCCGACCTGATCCATCTGCTCGCCGAACTGGTGGACAACGCGACCTCCTTCTCGCCGCCGCAGTCGCGTGTCGAGGTGACCGGCAACGTGGTCGGCAAAGGCGTCGTGGTCGAGATCGGCGACCAGGGCATGGGCATGTCCGAGGCCGAGCTGTCCAAGATGAACGAGATGCTGCGCGAGCCACCGGATTTCGGCGTGGCGGCGCTGTCGGCCGATTCGCGGCTGGGCCTGTTCGTCGTCGCCCAGCTGGCCACGCGCCACGGCATCTCGGTGCGGCTGTCGGAGTCCGACTACGGCGGCATCAAAGCCATCGTGCTCATTCCGTCCGCGCTCGTCGCGGGCGAATCGGGCGCGCCGCAGACACCGGCGGAACTCACCGATCCCGGCAGCCGCCGCAGACTCATCGCCGGGCCCGTCGTAGCGGCGGAGGCGAGCGACTCCACGCAGACCGCCGCGTCCCCGGTCGCGACGCTCGCGGTCGAATCCGCCGCGCCTCCGCGTTACGCACCCCGGCCGTACACCGAGGCGCCGCCGCAGCCGGGTCCAGACGGCCGCCCGGCGCTGCCCCGGCGCAACCGACAGACCAATCTCGCACCGCAACTGGCGCATTCGGCTCCGGAGCAAGCCGTCTCCGCGCAGCCCGCACGCTCCGCCGAACAGGCCCGCGATCTGATGTCCGCCATCGAGAACGGGACCAGGCAGGGCCGTCGCGCCACCATCCCCGACGAACAGGAAGGCTAGGGGTGTCCGCTTCTCCCGCAGGCGATCTGAATTGGCTGCTCGATGATCTCGTCGATCGGCTGGCCGGCGTGCGCCACGCGGTGGTGCTGTCCACCGACGGGCTACTACTCGGCCGCTCCAGCGGAATGAGCCGGGAGGACGCCGAACACTTCGGTGCGATGTCCTCCGCGCTCTACGGGCTGGCGCGCAGCGCGGGCAACCGATTCGACGGTGGCGGCGTCCGCCAGGCGGTCATCGAACTCGACCGCGCGGTGCTGTTCGTGACCTCAGCGGGCGACAACGCCTGCCTGGCACTGCAAGCCGCCGAGTCCGCCAATCTCGGCATGGTGGCCTACGAGATGAACCTGACCGTCCAGCGCGTCGGCAGCTACCTGTCCACCACTGCCCGCCAAGACCTCGTCGGACACGTCGAGCAGAACCGGCCATGACCCGCCCGCGTGAGCCCTGGTTCGATGAAGCGGCCGGCCCGCTGGTGCGTCCGTACGCGCTCACGCGCGGGCGTACCAGCTTCGATGGACCCGAACTGGATATGCTCACCACCGTGGTCGCGGACCCCTCCGCGACCGCACTGCGACGCACCGAACCCGAGTACACCGATATTCTTCGGCTGTGCCGTGTTTCGCAGACCGTCGCCGAACTCTCCGCCCAGTTGCATTTGCCGCTGGCGGTGACGAAGATCCTCGTCGGTGATCTGATCGGCGATGGGCAATTGATCTTCCGCGCTCCCGTTCCGACGGAGGCCGGACCCGATGACCTCAACATATTGCGAGCGGTACTGGATGGAATCCGAAAACTTTGACCCGAGCGGTACACCGCAGCTGGCCGCGTCGGTCAAGATCCTCGTCGCCGGCGGGTTCGGCGTCGGCAAGACCACCATGGTCTCGGCGATCAGCGAGGTCGCGCCCCTGCGCACCGAGGAACTGATCACCGAGGTGAGCACCGGCATCGACGATCTGTCGGGTGTCGAGCAGAAGACCACAACCACGGTCGCGCTCGACTTCGGCAGACTCACCATCGACCGCGACCTGGTGCTCTACCTGTTCGGCACGCCCGGCCAGGACCGGTTCTGGTTCCTGTGGGACGAACTGGCGCGCGGCGCGCTCGGCGCCGTCGTTCTCGCCGATACCCGCAGGCTGGGCAACTCCTTCGCGGCCGTGGACTTCTTCGAGCGGCGCAGGCTGCCGTTCATGGTGGGCGTCAACTGCTTCGACGGCGCGCCGCGCTACACCATCGATGAGGTACGCGACGCCCTCGACCTCGACTCGGTCACTCCCGTCATGCTCTGCGACGCCCGCGACCGCGGATCATGCAAAGACGTGTTGCTCACCCTCGTCGAGCATCTGATCCAGCGGGCACAGCGCGCTCACGCCACCGCCTGAGCGCACTCCGGCTCCGCGGCGCGTCCGCTCGCGGTGGGCTGCCGCCACGGCGGCGCTGCGTCCTCAGACCTGCCGCAACCAGGCCAGGAACAGCAGCGCGCCGCTCGCGGCCAGCGCTACCGCGACCGGAGCCGGCCACCACGGCCCGTTCCGGCCGAGCAAACCGCGGGTGAGCCGTAATTGGAACGCGCCGAGCCCGGCCAGGATCAGCAGCCAGATCGGCAGCAGGCCGATCCCGAGCGCCGCGTGCGTTGCCCATGCGCCCGCCAAGGTGGGGCCGCCCCAAGAACTTTCGAGATCGTCGCCGGCCACGAGCGGATAGCAGATCCCCCGGAACGCGGCGATGCCCGCCAGGAATGCCAGAAACAGGGCCAGCAGGCCGACCGCGCCGCTGAGCACCGAATGCGTCACCGACCGGGTGGCGGAGAATTTATGCGGCAGAACCGATTCGCCGAGCATCCGTCGCGGCACGCGCAGCCGGGTCGGGATCCGCCGCACCGCCAGCGGCAGTGCCCGCAGCGCGTACGCGGCATAACGCAGGAGTGTCCGAATCCACGACATACCGCCGACGGTAGCGCTGTTCGGCCCGCGATTCACCGCAGCAGGCCCGCGTGCACCAGATCGTCGAACAACAACTGGTCGACCGGGGGAACGAGTGCGCGGTCGGCGTAGCCGAACCACGCGACCTCTTCGATCTCACTGCTCGCGACGAGCGTTCCACGGTAATCCGCGGTGTAGCAACTCATCCGGACCACCACCGCGTCGGCTGGGCCGTGCAGCGCCTCGTAGGTGCCGACGTGCGCGGCGGTCTCCGGCAGCAGGGCCACGGTGAGTTCCTCCTCGATCTCGCGCAGCAGGGTCTGCAGATCGGTCTCGCCGCCTTCGCGCTTGCCGCCCGGGATGTAGAAGACGTCCTTGCCGCGCGGTCTGGCGCAGAGGATCCGTCCGTCCTCGATGCGCACCCATGCCACCGTGTCGATCAGCTGCCGCCCTTGCCCGTCCGCCACCGCCGCAGCCTAACGCGACACGGCGCCCGAGGCGGAGCGGGCGTCGCTCTCGCCTCAGCCGGACGGCAGCAGGGAAGGATCCTTGGCGCCGGGGCCGAGAACCGAACGGAGGTCACGCGGGGCGATGCGCTCGCCGCACTCCGAGCACACCGGCTCGACGGTCGCGAGGTTCCCGCACATGGCGTGCCTCGTCTGCACCGGAGGGCCGTCCGGGGCGGCCCATTCGTCGCCCCACTGACGCATCGCGGTGACGACCAGCCACAGCGAGCGGCCTTTCGCGGTCAACCGGTAGTCGTAGCGAACCGGATTGTCCTGATAGGGCTCCCTGGTCAGCACGCCGTGCTCGACCAGGTGCTCGAGACGCTGGGTGAGCACATTGCGGGCGATACCGAGGCGGGCGCGGAAGTCGTCGAAGCGCGTCACCCCGAACAGGGCGTCACGCACGATCAGCAGCGTCCACCACTCCCCGACCACCTCGAGGCACTGGGCCAGCGAGCAGTTCATGTCCCCGAAGCTCGTCCTGCGCATATCCGTCAGCATAGTCAGTTGCTTCACAGAACCCACTGACCTATCGTGCGTTGCATGAAGCAACTCACTACCCGGACTCTCGCCGAGGAGTTCGCGCTTTCCGGGACCGCTGCCGACGGGTGGCAGGCGCGGGTCGGCCGGTCCTGGCGCGGTTGGACCGGGCCGCACGGCGGCGTGATCGCGGCCCTGCTGATCGAGGTGGCACGTGCGGCGGCCGCCGAACCCCTTCCGGTGCGCGCCCTGGATCTCCGTTTCCTGGGCCGCCCCACAGAAGGTGTGCTGGCCTTCCGCGCGACCGAGCACGCAGTCGGCCGCAGCACCGTCGCGCTCGAGGTACGCGCCGAGCAGGACGGCACCCCGATCGCCGCGGCGGCGATCACGCTGGGCCGCACTGTGGAGACGGGCATCGAGGGTTATACGGGCACGCCCGCACCGGCGGTGCCCGATCCCGAATCTTGTGCGCCGTTCGCCCTCCCACCCGAAATCGTGCCGGTGGGAGCCCACTTCGACATCCGCCCCGCCGCCGGACCGCTGCCGCTGAGCGATGCGGACGAACGGATGATGTGCGCCTGGATCGCACTCGTCCCCAACGTGCCCGCGGACGCGGCGGCGCTGGCCATCCTCGCCGACGCGTTGCCGCCCGCCGTCTTTCCCACCTTGCGCGCACCCGTCGCGATCCCCACCGTGACGCTGTCGATGCATCTGCACGCCGAACCCACCGGCAGCCTGCCGGTACTGGTACGCACGGTGAACGCGTCGACCGGCGGCGGCTGGTCGGTGGACGACACTTCGATCTGGGACCGCGGCGGCGTGCTGCTCGCCTCGGCACGCCAGACCCGCCGCGTGCTCGGCTGAATGAAGACGACGGGCGGATGGTAAGACTCAGCGGCTCAGGCGCTGGAATCGCCGCACCGCGAGCGGCAGGAAGATCGCGGTGATGATCAGCGGCCACACCACTGCCATCAGCAAGGAGTGCTGTTCCACCCAGGAATCGCCGCTGCCGACCGGCGTACCGAACAGCTCGCGAGTCGCCGCCACCGTGGAGGAAATCGGATTCCAGGCCGCGATGACGCCCAGCCAGTCCGGCATCAACTGAGGCGCGACGAAGATGCTGGAGATCATGGTGAGCGGGAAGGCGACCGCGAACAATCCGCCCGCGGCCTCCGGGTTCGGCACCAGCAACCCGAGCCATACACCCACCCAGATCAACGCGAACCGCAGCAACAGCAGCAAACCGAACGCCGCGATGCCGCGCAGTACGCCGCCGTCGGGCCGCCAGCCGATGAGCAGGGCGGTCGACATCAGGATGGTCAACTCGGCGCACGCCACGATCAGATCGGTCACCCCCCGACCGGACACCACCGCCGAGGAGGCCATCGGCATCGAGCGGAAACGATCGATCACGCCGTTGGTCACGTCGTAGACGACCACCGTCGCGGTGTTGACGAAGCCGAACGCCATCGTCATCGCGAACATGCCCGGCATCAGGAAGCTGCGATAGTCACCGCCGCCGGGCACGCTCATCGCGCTGCCGAACACGTAGCCGTACAGCAGGACCGACAGAATCGGGAAGCCGAGTTGCCAGGCGATGTTGATCGGCTGGCGCTGATAATGGGTCAGGCCGCGGCGCACCACATTCCAACAGTCGGAGATCGCCCAGTACGCGCGAGAACGCGAGCGGCTCGGGGTGAGGTCCGTGGTGCCCATCAGGCCGCCTCCTCTGCGGTGGTGCGGTGTCCGGTCAACTGCAGGAAGACGTCGTCGAGGCTCGGTCTGCGCAGACCGATGTCCTCCACGTCGACGCCTTCGTCCTGCAGGGTGCGCGCGACCTCGGTGAGCGCGGCGACACGATCGGTGACCGCCGCCGAGACCCGCCGTTCGACGTCATCGATGTCCGGCTCGCCGTCGCACACCCGGGCCACCACTTTGGCGACCGCGGGCAGGTCGGCGACGTCCGCGGCAACGACCTCGATCCGGTCTCCGCCCACGGTGCTCTTCAACCCGTCCGGGGTGTCGTCGGCGATGGCGCGTCCCTGATCGATGACGGTGATGCGGGAGGCGAGCTTGTCCGCCTCCTCCAGATACTGCGTCGTCAGCAGGACCGTGGTGCCATCGGCGACCAACGCGCGCACCGACGCCCAGACCTCGCCGCGACTGCGCGGGTCGAGTCCGGTCGTGGGCTCGTCGAGGAACAGCACGTCCGGCGCCAGGATCATCGAGGCCGCCAGATCGAGCCTGCGGCGCATGCCGCCGCTGTACTTGCCGACGCCTCGGTCACCGGCCTCGGTCAGGTCGAAGCGCTCCAGCAGTTCGGTGGCCCGCTGTTCGGCGCGCCGGCCACCGAGATGGAACAACCTGCCGAACATCTCCAGGTTCTGGCGTCCGGTGAGCACTTCGTCTACGGCCGCGTACTGGCCGGTCAGCCCGATGCGGGCGCGCACCTCGCGCGGATCGCGAGCGACATCCAGACCGGCCACTTCGGCGCGGCCGCCGTCCAGCCGGATCAGCGTCGAGAGAATGCGCACCGCGGTGGTCTTGCCCGCGCCGTTGGGCCCGAGCAGGCCGTGCACCGTGCCGCGCCGCACGGTCAGGTCGAATCCGTCCAGGGCACGCTTGTCCCCGTATCTCTTCTCCAGTCCTTCGGCAAGGACCGCGAAATCGTTCACTGCTCACCTTCCCCGTGACATACCCCGAAACTGGGTACGTTGTACTCGAATTAGGGTACAACGTACCCAGTTGTCTGCCAAGCGGATAGGCTGGCTTTCATGAGCGGCACCGAGACCAGCGGCAGCGGCGACATCGCCCGCACCCTAGACCTGCTGTGGGGCGCGAGCCCCCGGCCGAGCCGCGGCCCGAAACCCGGCCTGTCGCTGGACCGGATCGTCGACGCCGCGATCGCGGTAGCCGACGACGAGGGCCTCGCCGCGGTCACCATGCGCCGGGTCGCGACCGAACTCGGCACCGGCACCATGTCGCTGTATCGATACCTGCCCGGCAAGGCCGAACTACTGGACCTGATGCTCGACCGGGTGCAACGCCCCCGCGACGATCTCGGCGAACACATCGGCGGATGGCGCGGCGCGCTGGAAACCCTCGCCTACGAGTCGCTCGCCATGTACCGGCGGCACCCGTGGCTGATCGGAGTGAACAACTCACGCCCGGTCCTTGGCCCCGGCGCGGTCGAGGGCATGGAAAAGGTGCTCGGCGCGATCCGGCAGATGGGATTGCCGGACCGCGAACTCGTCTCGGTGGTGATCATGATCTCCGGCTACGTTCTCGGCGCGGCCCGCACGCAACTGTACGAGCAAGAGGCCGAACGCGATTCGGGCATGACCGACGCGGAATTCTGGCAGGCGCAGAGTCCCATGCTGGAGAAGGCGATGGCCAGCGGCCGCTATCCGGTCATGGCCGGGCTCTCGGACGACGCGTTCGGCCCGGACTTCGACCACTTCGGTTTCGGGCTACAGCGCATCCTCGACGGCTTGGAACACTATGTGGCTCATCGCGACAGCGCTACGCAGCCCGCACCGTGAGGGTCTCGCGCCCTGCCGCCAGCGCGACGTGCGCGACCGCCGCGTCCAGCCCCTGCTTCGGTAACGGCGCGTCGTCGAACATGGTGATCTCCACGGCGTCCTCGGCGAGCTCCCAGACGCCCGCGATGCGTCCGTTCACAACGACGATGGGCGAGATCCAGCCCGCGGTCCGGCTCACCTTCGCGCGGTGGGCGGCGGGCAGCAGGACGGTGTCGCCGGTACCGGGCCCCAGCACGTACTGGTCGAAGGCTCCGAGCAGGTGCACCGCCGCGCTCGGCGCGGCGGCGGCCAAGGCGTCGGCCTGATCGGTCGGCAGGAAGGCGCGCCGGCCCTCCACGTCCACTTCGGTGAGCAGTTCACCCAGGTCGGCGAACCAGCGCCGCACCGTGGTCTTGCGCAGGCTGTTGCGGGTGAGCCAGGCGTCGAATGTCTCCGGTGTCGCCGGGCCGTACGCGCCGAGATAGGCGAGGATCGCCGTCGGCGCCGCGTCATCCGGTTCGGGCAGGCCGGACCAGTCGCGTACCAGGTGCGCGGGGCTGGTGAACGTTACTTTGGTTCCGCGCGCCGGGCCGTGGCACAACGCCCCTTGCCAGGCCAGCGGCTTGAGCAGCGCACCCCAGCCGGAGCGCAATTCCGCACCGAGCCGATGGAATTGCGGCGCGGACACGAGGGCTTCGACCAGTTCCTCTCGGGTGAGCACCGCGGCGGCGAGCACCTCCGCGACCGCCTCCGCCAGTGCCGCGACCTCCGTGGGAGAGGCGCCGAAGGTCCGCTGCCAGGCGGGCTTCTCCCAGGTGCGCGCGGATGCGACGAGCGAAAGGTACGCGGCGGCCAGGTTCGGAGTCAGCGCGTGCAGGGTGCCGCGCATCGCCCAGGTCTTCATCAGCGTGCCGTCGGCCAGCGCACGGACCAGCCCACCCGGGTCCGGCTTCGTGCTGCGCAGCGCGACCGCCAGTTCCGCCGCCGAAGTGACCTGGGCCTGCACGCCGCACAAACGCTCGGCGATCGCTACCGCGCCCTCGTCCGCGCGGGACAGGACATGCTGACGACACAGCCGCCAAGCGAAGACCTGATCCCAGGTGACCCGCATTCGCGCTCCTCCTCCTGCTCAGCTCAGCAGCGTGCCGAGACCGGCGACCGTCGCGGCCGCCAGTGCCGACCCGGCCACCGTCATCGCGATCACGCCGAGCAGGGCGGTGCGGGTGGTGGCGCGCCGGATCGCGCCGACCGGGTCGGCCAGCCGCTCGGCGCGGGCCAGCACCGCGGTACCCGCAGCGGCCAGCGCGCCCGGCGGCGCGGGCTCGGTGATGCCGACGATCGCCAGCAGCCCGCCGAGCAGCGGCAGCGAGCCGTGCTCGTCGGCGGCCTTGTCGTCGGCGCACATCTCGAGCAGCCGGGCGGTCTCGGCCGCTCCGGCGGTGAACAATCGCAAGCCGGGAAGCGTGGTGGCCACCGCGCGCAGCACCGCGGTCAGCGCAGCGTGCCTGCCGGACAGGTGCGCGCGTTCGTGCGCGAGCACCGCGGCCAGTTGATCGTCGTCCAGCGCGTCCAGCGCGGCGGAGGTGACGACGATGGTGTCGGGCCGCCCCGGCACGCAATACACCTGGCGCTGCGGCGAATCGAGCACGACCGCCCCGATGCCCGCCACCGGCCTGCCGACCAGCCGGACCGCCCTGGCATGGGCGTCGGTGCGCCTGCGCATGTTCAGCACGACACCGACTGCGCGCGCCACCAGCGCGACCGTGCCGGTGGCGACCAGCGCCGCCACCGCGAAAGTGGCCGCCCGGGTGGCCGCGGCGCCGTGTACGTGCATCGGGGTCCACAGGAACGAGACGCAGGCGCGCAGCGCGTCCTTCGGATGTCCCCAGTAGGTGGCGAACTCGATGGTGACCAATGTCGCCGCGATCCCCCAGGCGCTCAGCGCGCCGACGATCGCGACCACCCAGGCGATCACACCCAGCCGGGGCGCGATGCCGCGATGGGTTAGACCGCGAAGCACGGGCGGACCGAAGGTCGCCACGACGCTGCCGTACAGCATCAGAGCTATGGCAAGGCTCACGGCACTTCTGGTGACTTGCGCGCCGCCAGTCTGCGCAGCGCGGCACGCAACCCGGCCGACTCCTCGGCGCTGATCCGATCGACGAAATGGCTGAGTACCAGGTCCGAACGTCCGCCGGAGCCGAGCGCCTCCAGCATGAGCCGGGCGCTGTGCTCCTCCCTGGTGAGGGTCGGCCAATATCGATAGGCCTTGCCTGCGCGTTCGCGGGCCAGCCAGCCTTTGCGATGCAGGTTGTCCATGGTCGACATCACCGTCGTATAAGCGATGTCCCGCTGAGCCGACAGTTCGTCGAAGATCTCGCGCACCGTTGTGTCCTCTGCGTCCTGATCCCAGATGCGGTCCATGATCACCGCCTCCAGATCCCCGAATCCACGCACCGTACCGACTCCCTCATCCGAGCTGTACCCCGTCGTGGGAACAGGTTACCGGCAGAGACCGGTTACTACGGAGGCAACCAGTAGATCGCCTGCGCCGATGCCCCTTGTCGGCAGCCTGTGCGAACATATGTTCGTGTCCGATGCGCCCGTCTCCCGATCCGGCCGCCCCCGGATACTCGCGCGGGCGGAGGCATCGATCCTGCATGCCGACCTCGACTCGTTCTATGCCTCGGTCGAGCAGCGCGACGACCCCCGGCTGCGCGGCAAGCCGGTGATCGTGGGCGGCGGCGTGGTCCTGGCGGCCAGCTACGAGGCGAAGGCGTTCGGAGTGCGCACGCCGATGAACGGCGGGCAGGCGCGCCGGTTGTGCCCGCACGCGATCGTGGTGCCGCCGCGCATGTCGGCCTATGCCGAGGCGAGCAAAGCCGTCTTCGAGGTCTTCCGCGACACCACGCCCGTGGTGGAGGGCATCTCCATCGATGAGGCGTTTCTCGATGTCGGCGGCTTGCGCCGGATCTCCGGTGAGCCCGTCGCCATCGCGACACGGCTGCGCGCACAGGTGCGCGATCGGGTCGGTCTGCCCATCTCGGTGGGGATCGCCCGCACCAAGTTCCTCGCCAAGGTGGCCAGCGCGGTCGCCAAGCCCGACGGATTGCGGCTGGTCGCGCCGGAGGGCGAACTGGAATTCCTGCATCCGCTGCCGGTCGAAAGACTATGGGGCGTCGGCGATGTCACCGCGCGCACGTTGCACGCGCACAACATCACCCGGGTCGGGCAGCTGGCCGAGCTGGGTGAGCGCCCGCTGCGGGCGATACTCGGCCCCGCAGCGGCCCGCCACCTGTACGCCCTGTCCTGGGCGCGTGACCCGCGCCGCGTCGAAACCGGCAAGCGGCGGCGCTCGATCGGCGCCCAGCGCGCCCTCGGGCGCGGGCACCGTCCTCCCGAGGAGATCGAGGCCTACCTGCACGGACTCACCGATCGGCTGGGCAGGCGCCTACGCGCCGCCGACCGGGTGTGCCGAACGGTGGTGCTGCGCCTGCGATTCGACGACTTCGCCCGCGCCACCCGCTCACACACCCTCGCCGAGGCCACCGACCATACCGAGACGATCCTGTACGCGGCCCGCACGCTGCTCACCGGAGCGATGCCGGTCATCCGGGAACGCGGCCTGACCCTGATCGGCCTGGCGCTGACCAACCTCGACGACGCCGGCAGCGTCCAGCTCACTCTGCCCTTCGAGGACCGCGCCGCCAACACACTCGACGCCACCCTCGACGACTTGCGCGAGCGCTTCGGCTCGGCCGCCGTCACCCGAGCGACCCTACTGCACCGTGGGGAGGGCCTCTCCGTCCCGCTGCTCCCCGACTGACCGGCTCAGCGGACGAGCGGCATCGGAACACGCGACCGCCTCAGCACGAGCGTTTCGGCCGCTTGTCCATCAATCGCAGGATCAGCGGGGTGAAGATCAGCTGCATGGCCAGCTCCATCTTGCCGCCGGGCACCACGATGCAATTGGTCCGCGACATGAACGAGTCGTGCAGCATCGACAGCAGATAGGGGAAGTCGATGACCTTCGGGTCGGCGAACCGGATCACCACGAAACTCTCGTCCGCCGTCGGAATGGTGCGCGCGATGAACGGATTGGACGTGTCCACCGTCGGCACCCGCTGGAAGTTGACATATGTGCGGGAGAACTGCGGGCAGATGTAGGTCACGTAGTCCGGCATCCGCCGCAGGATGGTGTCGATCACGGCCTCGCTGGAGTAACCGCGCTCGGTCTTGTCCCGGATCACCTTCTGAATCCACTCCAGGTTGATGATGGGCACCACGCCGACCAGCAGATCGGTATGCCGGGCCACATCCACGGTGGAGGTGACCGCGGCGCCGTGCAGGCCCTCGTAGAACAGCAGGTCACTGCCCGGCGACAATTCCTCCCACGGGGTGAAGGTGCCCGGCGGCTGGCCGTACGGCTTGGCTTCGGCCTCGTCGTGCAGGTATCGGCGCACCGTCCCGACGCCGGTCTCGCCGTAGTCACGGAACAGCGTCTCCAACTCCTTCAGCAGATTGGCCTCCTCACCGAAATGCGAGAACCGCAGATTGCGGTTCTGCTCGGCCTCGGCCATCGCCGATTTCATCTCGTTGCGGTCGTAACGGTGGAACGAATCGCCCTCTACGATGGCCGCGCTGATGCCTTCACGGCGGAATATCTCCTGGAATGTCCGTGTCACGCTGGAGGTCCCGGCACCGGAGGACCCGGTGATCGCGACGACGGGATGCTTGACCGACATGGTGCTCCTCCTTCAGCGCCTGGCCGGACGAAACAGAGACCGCGTTCCGAACAGCGAGCTGTCGAAGCTGGGGCCCTCGTCGGGTTCGCGGTGATACCGCACGATGCGCTCCACTTCATTGCGGGAACCGAAGATCAGTGGCACCCGCTGGTGGACGTCGTCCGGTGCCACCTCCAACACCCGCTCGCTGCCGGTGGTCGCCGCGCCGCCGGCCTGTTCGACGATGAACGCGATCGGGTTGGCGCCGTAGAGCAATGCCACCCGGCCCGGACGCGCAGGCGGGCGTGTGTCGCGCGGATACAGGTAGACCCCGCCGCGGGTGAGGATATGGAAGGTGTCGGCGACCAGCGAGGCAACCCAGCGCATGTTGAAATCCCGCTCGCGCGGGCCGTCGACACCGTCGAGGCACTCGTGCACGTAGCGGCGCACCGGCCGCTCCCAGAACCGTTCGTTGGCCGCGTTGATCGCGAAACCGGAGGTGTCCTCGGGGATGCGCATCCGCGGGTGGGTCAGCACGAACGCGCCGATCTCGCGGTCCAGGGTGAACCCGTCCACCCCGTTGCCGGTCGTCAGCACCAGCATCGTCGCAGGCCCGTACAGGGTGAAGCCCGCGCACACCTGTTCGACGCCCGCCTGGAGGAAATCGACGGCCGCCGAGGGCTTCTGGCCATCCTTGCTACGCGCCGGCGCGCGCAGCACGCTGAAGATCGTGCCCACCGGCAGGTTCACGTCGATGTTCGACGAACCGTCCAGGGGATCGAACGCCAGCAGGTACTTCCCCCGCCGATGGGCGTCGGGCACCGGATGGATCTCGCTGATCTGTTCGGACAGCAGCGCCGAAAGATGCCCGGTCCACTGGGTTTCGGCGACCATGATGTCGTTGGTGATCGCGTCCAGCTCGCGGTGCACGGTCGGTGGCGAATTATCTGGATTGCCGGGTGAGAGCAAGGCGGGATCGATCACCGCGCCGAGCGAACCGGCGATCGCACCCCGGGTGACCTGATTGGCGATGATCTTCGTCGCGGTCGCGATCACGTTCACCAAAGCGGAGAACTCACCGGATGATCCGGGATGCCGGTGTTCCTGCTCGATGGTGTAGCGGGTGAGGGTTTTCAGTCCTTCTGGCACAACGCCTCGATCTCGTCACCGGGGGGCTCGCACGGTGGGCCCGTCGGGTAGCTCGGTGCCGGTGAACACGCTGCTGCCGTATACGTCCCGGTCGGTCAGCGTGAGCAGGTCGGTCTTGGTCAGCGGTCTGCGCAGTTCGACCAGACGCTTGGCCTGCCGCAGCCGGCAGCGGTCCAGGGCGTTGCGTACGCTGCGCGCGTTCGAGAAGCGCGGACGAGCCATCCGGCGTTCCAGGTACTCCCCGAACGCCGTCCGCGCCGCGTCATCGAACCGGAAGTGCTCCGCGGCCACCATGATTTCGGCGATGGCCAGCAGTTCCGCGTGGGTGTAGTCGGCGAACTCCAGGTGGTGGGCCACCCGGGAGGACAGGCCCGGGTTGGCGGAGAAGAAGCGGTCCATCCGATCCGGGTATCCCGCGAAGATCACCACCAGGCTGGCGCGCTCGTTCTCCATCTCCTGCAACAGGATCTCGATCACCTCCTGCCCATAGTCGCGTTCGTTCTCCGGCCGGAACAGGTAGTAGGCCTCGTCGACGAACAGCACACCGCCCGCCGCCTTGGCCAGCGCCTCCTTCGTCTTCGGCGCGGTGTGCCCGATGAACTGGCCCACGAGGTCGTCGCGGGTGACGGTGTGCACCTTGGGTTTGCGGATGTAGCCCAGGGCGTGCAACATCTGCGCCATACGCAACGCCACCGTGGTCTTACCCGTACCGGGCCCGCCGGTGAAGCTCATGTGCATGGTGGGCCGCGACGATGTCAGCCCGAACCGCTGCCGCGCGTGATCGATCAGCAGCAGCGCCGCGATCTCGCGCACCCGCCGCTTCACCGGAGCCAACCCGATCAGTTCCGCGTCCAGCCGGGCCAGCGTCTCCTCGACGTCGTGCCCGGCGATGTCGGTCGACAGATCCAGCACCGCGTCCGCACCGAGGATCTCCTGTGTCTCGGGTTCGGCGGACGCCGCCCGCACCGCCCCGGAGGCGTCGGACCCCGGGCGGTGCAGACGGAATCCGGAGCCGTTGCGCTCAGCCGCCATACCGGTCTCCCGGGCGGACGGTCGTCGCATACGAGTGCAGGCCGTACCTCTGCTGACGGTCCGGGCCCTCGGTGCGGGCCAGCACGAAGCCGGGCTCGTCGGGCGGGCGTTGCACCAGGAAGCTCAGCGCCGTCGTCTGCCTCGTGTACCGGGCGTCATAGGCCAGCACCCGCACGTAATGGCGCGGGAAAGTGGCCCGGCACGCATCGATCTCGGCCAGCACGCCGTCGGGCTCGTCCAGGTCGAACAGCGGCAATCCCCACATCTCCCAGTAGGCGTTGCGCGGATGCGGATCGTCGGTGTACTCGATTGAGACCGGCCAGCTGTTGAGCAGCGCGTAGCGCACCTGGGCGGCGATCTGTTCGTCGGCCAACGGCGGCAGGTAGGAAAACGTTCCGTGCCGTAAGTACATGACTCGTCCTTTCGGGATGCTCAGCGGCTGGCGGTCGGCACGGCGTCCGGCGCGTCGGTCGAGGTGTAGTCGAAGGTGACATCGCCCCAGGTCGCCAGCGCGACATCGAGCGGACGGCAGATCTCGGCCGCCTTCCGCAACACCTCAGGCCCCTCCTTCAGCAGGTCACGGCCTTCGTTGCGGGCCTGGACGACCGCCTCCAGCGCGACCCGGTTCGCCTCGGCGCCCGCGGCGATGCCCAGCGGATGCCCGATCGTGCCGCCGCCGAACTGCAACACGACGTCGTCGCCGAACAAGTCGAGCAGCTGATGCATCTGCCCGGCATGGATGCCGCCGGAAGCCACCGGCATCACGCCGGGCAGGCTCGCCCAGTACTGGTCGAAGAAGATCCCGTTGGCCGGTTCGGTCCGGATGTGGTTGTCCCGCAACGTGTCATAGAACCCCTTCGTCGTCGCCGGATCGCCTTCCAGCTTCCCGACCACGGTGCCCGCGTGCAGATGATCGACACCGATCAGCCTGCACCATTTGGCCAGCACCCGGAAGCTGACGCCATGTGTCTTCTGCCGGGTGTAGGTGGAATGCCCCGCGCGATGCAGATGCAGCAGCACCCCGTTGCGGCGCGCCCAGTGCGACATCGACTGCATCGCGGTGAATCCGACGGTGAGGTCCATCATGATCACGACGCTGCCGAGTTCCTTGGCGAACTCCGCCCGCTCGTACATCTGCTCCATCGACGCGGCAGTCACGTTCAGGTAGTGGCCTTTGATCTCGCCAGTCTCGGCAGTCGCGCGGTTGACGCCCTCCATCGCGAACAGATACCGGTCGCGCCAGCGCATGAACGGCTGCGAATTGATGTTCTCGTCGTCCTTCGTGAAATCCAGACCGCCCTTGCACGCCTCGTAGATGACCCGTCCGTAATTGCGCGCGGATAGCCCGAGTTTCGGTTTCACCGTCGCACCGAGCAACGGCCTGCCGTATTTGTTGAGATATTCGCGTTCCATCACCGTGCCGTGCGGCGGGCCCTGGAACGTCTTCACGTATGCCACCGGAATGCGCATGTCCTCGAGCCGCAGCGCGAGCAGCGGCTTGAACCCGAAGACGTTGCCGATGATCGAGGAAGTCAGGTTCGTGATCGACCCTTCCTCGAACAGATCGAGATCGTAGGCGATATAGGCGAAGTACTCCCCCGGCCGGCCGGGCACCTCGTCGATGCGATAACACTTGGCCTGATAGCGCGAGTGCGCGGTGAGCCGGTCGGTCCACACCACCGTCCAAGTCGCCGTGGAGGATTCGCCCGCCACGGCGGCGGCCGCCTCGATCGGGTCGACGCCACGCTGCGGCGTCACCCGGAACACGGCGAGCACGTCGGTCTCCGACGGCTGGTAGTCGGGCGCGTAATAGCCCATCGACGCATAGGTTTGGACACCCGGATCCCAGCGGTCGCGTTCGGTCTCTTCAGCCATCGTTCCTCCTGCTGTGCCACTGCGGGACACCCGCACCCGGGCGAACGGGCGTGCCTTGGGATTTCCAGGATGACGGGGCGGACACCGACAAACAATTTGATTGTTTCTCGCAATACCCAACCAATTCATTGAGTTTGTTACCGTCGTCCGATGGGTATGGTGAGCGCGGCTCGGATGGAAACCTTCCTGGCCGTCGCCCGCCAGGGCAGTATTCGCCGGGCCGCGGCGCAGCTGCACATCACCGAGGCCGCCGTCTCCGCGGCCGTCGCGCACATCGAGAAACAGCTCGGCGCCAAGCTCATCGCGAAATCCGGGCGCGGCATCGCCCTCACCGAAGCCGGTCGCGTCTACGCCGAGTACTGCCGCGGCATCCTCGGACTGATGAAGGAGGCGCAGGCCGCCGTTCGCCGGGCCGAGACCGGGCGCCTGCGCATCGGCGTGGTCGCCACCGCGGGGGAATACGTCCTGCTGCGTCCGCTCGCAACGTTCCGCCGCCGGTTCCCCGACATCGAGCTGAGCCTGTCGGTGCACCCGCGTGATGCGCTGTTCCTCGAATTGCAGCACCACGAAACGGATCTCGTCATCGCGGGCCGTCCACCGCGCGACACCGGACTGGTGGTGCGCGCCCGGCGCCCCAGCCGCCTGGTCGTGGTCGGGCTGCCGGAACTCGATCCCCTGCGCGCCACATGGCTGCTGCGCGGCCGGGGCTCCGGCACCCGCGAGGCCACCCTCGGCCTGCTCGACCGGCTCAGGATCGAACCGTCCACGCTCACCCTCGGATCACACGGCGCCGTCCTGGCCGCCGCACGAGAAGGCTTGGGCGTCACGTTGATTCACAGCGACGCCATCTCGCAGGACCTGGCGAACGGTGTGCTGCGCGTCCTGCCGGTCGACGGCACCCCGCTGGACCGCCCGTGGCATGCCGTCACCACCCGGACCCCGACGCCGACCACCCGCCTGTTCCTCACTCATCTGCTCGACCCCGCCGAGGTCGGCTCCGACGCCTTCCACCCCGATTGAGTCCTCCAACCCGCTGTGCGACCTGTCCCCGCGTGTGACGTGCCCCGTGTCGGGCGCGTGCCACACTCGAGAAGTGCACACCAGACGCGTGACCGAGCCGGTATGAGCGGCCCCGAAGTCATCCGGGTCGCCTCGACCGCAGCGCTCGACGCGGAACTGTCACGCGCAGGCATAGCTCTGAGCCGCCCCGTACTCGTGGTGGTCGGTGGCGCGTCGGGCATGGGTTCCGAGCCGCCGCCCGCGCTCGCCGCGTTGTGCTCGGATCAGCTCGTGCCCACGCTGGATCGGCTCGGCGTCACGGTCGTCGACGGCGGTACCGACGCGGGCGTGATGCGGCTGATCGGGCAAGCCAGATCCCGCGCCCGCGCCTCCTTCCCCTTGATCGGCGTCGCCGCGGCCGGCACCGTGACACTGCCCGGAAAGCAGCCGCCTTCCGCGGACTCGGCGTCCGCCGAGACTCGGCACACCCACCTGATCATCGTGCCGGGCACCCGATGGGGCGACGAGTCCCCGTGGCTGGCGGCCGCCGCCACCTCGATCGCGGCGGGGCGCCCCTCGACGACCCTGCTGGTCAACGGCGGCGCCATCGCCTACACCGACGCACTGCACAGCCTCGCGGCCGGCCGCTCCGTTCTCGTGCTGAACGGTTCCGGCCGCGCCGCCGACGACATCGCCCGAGCCCGCACCGGCGCCCAGGCCTGCGACCAAGCCGCCCGCATCGCCGGATCCGCTCTGACACAGATCGTCGCGCTCGAGGAACCGGCCCGCGTCATGAGCGCGATCACCGACATACTCTCGGCTCGAGATACGGCATTCGCCGCTGTGGCGCAGAACGTTCCATCGACGGTTCAGTGATCTTGCCGTGCCGACTCGCCCGAGGGTTTCGACTCACCGATGGCGATGCGCCACCGCAGGCGAACAGAGGTGACCGGGTGGTCGCGTATCCACTGGGCGAGCGCTGCGACCGCCGAGGCGAGCGACGTGGCGCCCGCGAGCATCGCCCAGGGCGTGAGTCCGGCGGTGTTGTAGGAAACTTGGCGTACCCCCGGCACCACGAGGCTGCCATTGCCGAAAGCCCAACTCATGACCATCCCGGCCTGCCCGCCGAGATCTGAGGTGCGCGCGAGCATGGCCCGCAACTCGGGGCTTTTGCTGTTGATGTAGAGCACCGTGAGCGCGATCAGAGCCGCGGCGGTGACCGTGGAAATCGTGGCTAGTCGCGCGAGGGCCCCGGTGCGATACCGGAGATTCACCGCCACCGTGCAGACCGTGATGACGATCGCGGCCACGGAAAGAATCGCGAAAGCGCCGCTGATCCGCGCGGTGGGCGGCGGCGATGACGACCACACGTTCAGGAAGGACGTGGTCGCGGTCATCCGGCCGAAGGCATCGACGCTGGCCTTACCGTCGGCGCCCGCCGCGGTCAGCCACGGCTGGAACAGCAGGATCAGTGTGACAATGCTGCCGGCCGCGGCGCCCAGATACCCCCAGTAGCCGTCCAGTATCGACAGACGTGTCCGGAGACCGGCGAGCCGCGGCACCCCGCTGGGCGCTCCTCCGGATCGAATGTCATCGGCTGTCCATGGGGTTGGCTGCACCATCACTCCGAATCAGGCGTAGGTCGGCGTCGAGAGCCGAGTCGGGCGGCGCTCGACCGCCCGCCGGCTTTCGCGTCGCCCGGCAGGCGGCGCGAACCCGGTCGAGGCATCGTCGGCGCACCGTGTGCCCTGCGGAGCCGATCGAAGTTCCGGTCATCGAGCAGATCGCACAGCGGGCTGGCCGAACAGTAAGAGAGGCAGAACGTTTCGCAGAAGGATTGCGATCAGCGTGATCTTGAATCCCGGCCCCTGCTCGTCGATCTGCGGGGTTCGGTCAGGTCGTCGAGGATGTCCCGGCATCCGGGACGAAGTCGACGACAACGCCGTTACGGGCATGGTGCGGACCCGACTGCCATCCCTGTTACGACCCTTGCTTGCCGAGGGTCTCCGATGTGGATCGCGAAGGCGGCAACGGTGACGGCCCGGTTTACACCGGCCGGGTCCGAGTCATCGGGCCCGACGATTACCGACTGGACCGCAGCGCCGATATCGATGCCTTCTGGGCCGCCCAGCCGCAGACTCTGATCCATGGCGCCCCTCATCTGGGCAATCTCTTCTTCGAGAGTTCCGGCCCAGGATTCCTGGACTGGCAGATCGCGACTGCCGGGGCGGGTATCCGCGACATCGCCTACTTCGCCAACGCGTCGGTCGAACCGGATCTGCTGCGCACGATCGAACGTGGCCTCGTCGATCGTTATACGGCCGGGCTGAGCGCCGCGGGCGTTCATGCCGACGCTGATCGCATGTGGACCCTATATCGCGCAAGCATCACCGAGCTGTACCTCGCAGCCGTCTGCACCGCCGAAGCCGGCGCGCGCATGCAGCCGCTCGAGGTCTCCCGGGGCGGCGTCGAGCGAGCCGTCGCGGGCGCCGAAGCGCACGACAGTTTCGGAGTGCTGGCCGCACTCATCGACGACAAGCGGGTCCGACGCGTCGGCCGAGAACGTCCCGCAGTGGATCACCGTCGAACCCGATCGCGTTCAGCGCGACGCGCCGCGTACGCACCCGAACATCGCCCGATGCGGGACAGGGTCCGCGCTCACAGACGGGATCGATCGATGACCCACTCCTCCGCTCTCGACACCACCCGGCTGCGGCGTGTGTTCTCCAGCGCCCGCGCAGTGCTCCGACAGTACGTGCCGATGCTCGCGCGGCATGGATTCGCACATGGAAACCGAGGAGTGACCCGGCACGGCGTCACGTCGCACCCGCGCCGACCCGCTCAGCGATCAGTGCTCCTGATCGGGCCGCGCAACTAGCGGGCCACCGCGCGGAACCAGCCGGAATCGTACCGGCCGCCCTCGGCGTCGAAGACGGGCCGCAGTTCGTACCAGCGCAGGCCCGGGTGACGATGGTGCAGCCCATGCAGGTTGAAGCTCAGGGCCAGAACCTCCAGTGGCGCGGGCAGTTCCAGGTCGAGCGCCTCGAGCGGCTCGTCGAGATCGGTGCCGTAGTGATAGGCGTTGTCCGACAGCGAGACGATCACGCCGCGCCCGGCCAGCGCCGCGAGCAACATCCATCCGTGACTGCCGTAGGCGACGAACGCCGCGCCGTACAGCACCGTGATCACGGCCGTGTCGATGCGGAACCGACGGAACACCTCGGCCTGCGCGACGCGTCCGAGCAGCGGCCCCGCCACCGTGTCCGGCCTGTCCACCGCGCGGGCGAGCCGGCGCACCGCCGCGGCGGGCAGCGCCGCCAGCACGAGCGCCGCGACCTCGAGCAGATACAGCCCGCCGAACAGCCGCAGGTAGTACCCGGGCGCGGCTTTCGCCCAGCTGGACGTCGCTGGGTCGTAGACCTCGGCCCGCTCCCGCGTCCGGCTGTAGCGGTGGTGCAGCAGGTGACCGGCTTTGAGCAACGCGAACGGTGAACCGTACAGCACGGCGAGCACGCGTCCGTATCTATCGTTGAGCGAGCGCCGGTGGTGCAGGTTCCCGTGGACGGCCTCGTGGATCAGCGACCAGAATGTCGTCGTCAGCAGCGCCGACGGCAGCAGTGCCCATCCCCACGCGGGGTCCCGGGGCAACAGCAGCAGCGGCAGCGCGAAGAGCTGAAGAAGATTGAGCACGACCGCGCCCGCGGTCAACCATGATCCGATCCGCCGTCCATCGTCGCGCCGCTGCGCGCGAACAGCGTTGCCGGCGCGCCGTTCGGTCATCTCGCCCCCGGTCACCTCTCCGGTCTTCCTGCGGGAACCGAGCGTGCACGAGCAGCCCCACGAACACCCCTACGCGGGCTGTCGCATCGCTTACGTACGTGCGAAGAAACGGTGCCGTGACAGAACGGGTCGGCTGATGATGGCCGTCACGCTCGATCTCGAGGCACCCGGCCGATGTCGCCTCGAGCCCGGACGGCACCGAAATCCCCGTCGCGGCCTCGTCCATCGTTAGGAAGCGAATCGACCTAAGCTTTTTCTACCGTGGGATCCGTGATCGAAACAACGAAACACCCGCGCCCGAGCGGCGAGACCACGACCGCGCGCACCCTTTCGGTCGACCTCGTCGAGCAGTATCACCGCGACGGCTACGTCCATATTCCCCGTGTTCTCGGCGGTTCCGAGGTGGAGGAGTACCTGGCCGACGCCGGCACCCAATTGGACCGGCAGCGCCTTGTTTCCTGGAACGCGGCCGAAGGCGGGAACGTCATGGATTGGGTGCCCGAGCCGGAGAACGCCAGTGAGCTGATGCGCAGGCTCGCGCTGCATCCGGAGATCACCGGGATCGCCGAGCGTCTGGCCGGACAGCCACTGCGAATGTTCAAATCCGAACTGTTGCGTAAACACACCTCCGACAGCGCGCCTACACCGATGCACATCGATGCCCCCGCCTTTCCGATCGCCGCGGCCCCCGTGACCCTCACGGCATGGGTGGCCTTGGTCGACGTCCCGGTGCAGCGCGGGTGCCTGACCTTCATTCCGGGATCGCACCGGTGGCCCGAGGACGCGATCCCCACGGTCGGCGAGCCGTACGAAGCTCGACCGGAACTGCGCTGGTGGCCACACGTGACGGTCCCTGTGCGCGCGGGCGACTGCACCTTCCACGATGCGCGCCTGGTCCACTCGGCGGGCGCCAACTACACGGATATGGCGCGGATTTCGCTGGCCACGGTGTATATGGACGCCGAGGCGGTCTACCACCCCGACCCCGACGCGTGGTACCAGGACACGGTGCCGGATCGGGAACCGGGACAGCGACTCGACGGCGCCCGATATCCGCGAATCAGCTGAGGTCCGTGTCCGGGGCAGCGCGAACACCCAGCCGAACCGGGTGGAACGGCGGCTTCCGCATGCCGCCGTCCACGTCGTCGACAATCGTGGCCTGGCCGAGGCTCATCGGCGGCTGTCCGAGCATCCGGCCACAGCACCGCGCATCGGCGCGATGTCCCTGCTCATCGGCAGTTCCGGTGCTCGGCGCGTCGAGCCGTCAGCCGTCGACCCCTCGACTCGGTCACCTGCGAGTCCAGGCGCTTCGGCGCACCCGAAGTGGGGGCCGCCTGACATTCCGGCCGGTTGCGTCGTCGGAAGGTTGTGACACCTTCCGCAGAGCAGGAGTTCCGACCGTGATCAGAATCGGCATCATTCTCGGCAGTACCCGGCCCAACCGCAACGGTCCGCAGGTCGCTCAGTGGGTTCTGGACACGGCGTCGCGGCGCGGCGATGCCGAGTTCGAACTGATCGACCTGCGCGACCACCCGCTGCCGCATCTGGACGAGCCGGTGGCGCCGATGTTCGGCCCCTCCGTACATGAGCACACCCGCGCCTGGGCCGAGCGGATCGCCCCGTTGGACGGCTTCGTCATCGTGACCCCCGAGTACAACCACTCGGCCCCCGGAGTGCTGAAGAACGCCATCGACCACCTGTACGCCCAATGGGCCGACAAGGCGGTCGGATTCGTTTCCTACGGTGCCGGCGGCGGCGTCCGCGCGGTGGAGCATCTGCGGCTGGTCTGCAGCGCCCTGCGGATGGCCGATGTGAGCCACCAGGTCACGATCTCGGTGCTCACCGATTTCGAGAACTACACCACCTTCACACCGGGCGACCACCACACCACAGCCCTGCACACGCTGCTGGATCAGGTCATCGCATGGAGCGCCGCATTCGCGCCGCTGCGGCGGGCAAGCGCCGAACCCACTCTCGTCGATTCCTGAGGAGCCGATCATGCTGTCACCACACGACTTCCGGTCACTCGCCGACCGTGTCGAGATCGAAGCACTGCGCGGCGAATTCACCGACGCGGTGATGATGCGCGACTTCGATCGCCTGGCATCGCTGTTCACCGACGACGCGGTGCTGCGCATCCCCGACGCGGGTATCGAAGTCGCCGGCCGCGCCGAATTCCAGACCAAAGCACGGCTGATGCAAGACGCCTGGGACTATTTCATTCAGCACACCCATCCCGGTGCGATCCGAATCGACGGCGACACCGCGACCGGTCGCGCCCACATCTGTGAACTCGGGCGGTTGAAAAGCGGCAGCTCACATCTGAACTACGCGATCTACCACGATCGCTACCGGCGAACGACCGACGGCTGGAAGTTCACCGAACGGGTCTACGAGATCCGATACCTCGACAACTCGCCGCTACCGGGCTCACCGCCGGGAGAGAACGGTCTGGGTGTGGACGTATCCGCCGCGCGGCCGCACGGGTGATCGTGCGCTGTCCACGGGGCCGCCGCGACTACAGACAGCCCCGTGGACAGCGTCCCGTCCCGCCTGCCTCTCAGTCGACCGTCTCGTGCAGGACGAGCGCGGCGGCGTCGCCCATCGCGGAATACCCCGCGGGGCCGGGATGCAGGTGGTCTCCGCTGTCGAACTGCGCGGCGAGTACGTCCGGGTCCGCCGGGTCGGCGAGTGCGCGCTCGAAGTCGATGACGGCGTCGAATTCTCCGGAATGGCGTATCCAGGAGTTGACCTCGTCCCGGACCCGTTCGCCGCGCTCGCTGTAGTACGGGGCTCCGCGGTATGGGAGCAGGGTGCCGCCGAGGATGCGCAGTCCGTCGGCACGTGCCATCCGGATGAGCAGTCGGTACTCGGCGATCAGCTGGTCGGCCGTGATCTCGGGGTTCGGTCGCAGCCACGGCTCGGAGAGTTCACTGGCGCCGATGTCGTTGATACCCGAGAGCAGGATGACGGTGCCGATCCCGTCTTTGTCGAGTACGTCGCGACGGAATCGGGTGGCCGCGCGTTGGCCCAGGTAGTCGGAGTCCGAAACGATCCGGTTTCCACCTATGCCGGTGTTCAGCACTGCCCGGGGCTCGCTGTCGACCGCAAGGCGGTCGGCCAGGGCATCCGGGTACCGGTTGTCGGCGTCCACGCCGGCGCCCGCTCCGTCGGTGATGGAGTCGCCGAAGGTCACCACACCGCCGCGGTTCGGTGCGCCCCGGACTTCGATGTCGGCAAGGTAGTACCACGACTTGTCGGACTCGGTGAACGCCACCCCTTCGATGTCGGCGCTGTGATCGCCGTTCGCGCGGTAAGCGGTGGTGTTGCCGAGAGAGTGGAAGGTGGCCGGCCCGGTTGCCTCGCTCAGGTAGAGGGTCACGGTGATCGGCTGGCGGGCGTTGACCAGGAAATCGGTCGCGTCGCTGGCCAGTTCGTCTCCCTGCGGGATCACCGCGCCCGCTGCACCGCCGAAAGTCAGCGGGCGGACCGTGCCGGAGCGCACCGCTGCCCCCTTGGCGGTGTGCGCGATGGTGGCTGCCGCGATCCGCAGCGGTCGATCGCCGAAGAGATTGGTCATCGTGATTCGTACGGAGTCACCGGCGAGGGTAGGGCGCACGGTCTGGCGGATGGTCTGGTTGACGAAACCGTTTGTCGACCAATTGGGTCCCAGCACATCGACGTCGGCCATTTGCGCGGTGGACCAACTGTCGAGCCAGGCCTCGCGCTGGGCTCGGTCGGTGGCCTCGGTGTACAACGCTGTGCTGGTGATGGCCAGCAGCAGCGCGGCCAATGCCGAGAGCACGGCGGTTCGTATCTTTCGGAGGGTCATCGTCGCGCCCATCCTTCGGCGGTTTCCAACGATGCCTGCGACGCCGCTCGGACGAGGTCGAGCGTCATCTTGTCCGATGTCTCGTGGCTATCCGTGTCGCGGATTCCCGTCACGAACCGAACCGGGTCATGCCGGGAAATTGTCGGCACCGCCGGTTGTGGAAATTCTGTCAACGGACTTCCTCCGTGTCGCCGGGAACACCATCAAGGTGTGCTGATCGAAAGTTCTCGCCGAGGTCGCCGCCCTGGTGGCGCCGGCGCGAACCCCGCCTGTTCTTTGAGGACTCTACGGATCAGCCGCGAGCAGAAGAATGAGCGAAAAGCTCGGATTATTGTCTGAAACGCTCAAATCCCGGCCACCGCAGTGGCCGGGTCGTGCGCGGCGTGTCAGCTGATCAGGCGCCAGCGGCTATCGGCAGTTCGACCAGACCGGTGACGACGAGGTTCCGGGGCTGCTGCGGGAAACGCCGCGGACGCGACGACGGGATGAACCTGCCTATGCCGGGTGAGCCGCCACAGGGCTGCCATGCGGCACCAATCGACCGAACGGCATCTGCGGGGTGGGAGGCGCGGGCGGGATGAATCGCAGGATTTCGGGAAATCCCGGAAATCCACCGGGTATCGGGACCTCGACCGGAACATCGGGTGCGCCGCTGGACGACGGCTGCGCCCCCGCCGGTGCGGCGCCGAGTGCTGCCGCGGCGGCGAGAGTGGCAGCCGCGACTGTGATCGCTCGCCACGGCCTTCCTTGCGAGCGTCGATCAGGTCGAACATCGGCGTCGAACGCCATGATGCGGTCCTCCGATCTCCGTCGACCGGCCCGATGCGACCATCCGGTGGCGCGCGGATGTCACCGAGCCTCGAATTGATTCGAAACACCACGGTGCTATGTGTCGCTGGATCCGGCGGTCATGTTTCCGCATGCGATCGGAGGGACGCATCGGGACACACGAGCCAGGGAATAACGAAAAGATCACGAACGGTGTCGATAGGTGGTGGCATGGTCACCGACATCCCGGCGTACCCGCACGGCGCACTAGCACACCGCGGCGGCCGGTGGTCACCGGCCGCCGCCGGGACCCGTCAGGCTTTGGCCTGCGCCGACGAGCGAGCCGGATTGGCTTGCCCGGCCGCCTTGGGGTCGCGCTCACCCTGCTTCGCGCGCACACCCGCCTCGACGCGGTCACCGAGATGCTTGTCGACGTTGCGCCAATACTCGAAGGCCCGGTCGAGCACGGGCGCGGAAACTCCGTTCAGCAGGTGTCCGACGATGTTGTCGACCAGCCGCTGCCGCGCCGCGTCGTCGAGCACGTCACGGACCATGGTTCCCGCTTGGCCCCAATCGTCGTCGTCCTTGTGCAGTGTGTAGGCCGAGCGCACGAGTTCGCCGTCGGCGTACCAGGTCGCGGGCGGGCCCGCGACAGCGGGATCGGCGTGCGGGCCGCCCTTCGAGTTCGGCACGTAGACCGGGTCGCCGGGGTTGCGGTGGCGCATCGCGCCGTCCTTGCTGTACGACCGGACGGTAGTGGCGTGCGGCGTATTCACCGGCAGCTCTTTGTAATTCGCGCCGATACGGTACCGGTGGGCGTCCGGGTAGGAGAACCAGCGGGCCATCAGCATCTTGTCCGGGCTGGGGCCGGTGCCGGGCACCGAATTACTCGGCTCGAATGCCGCCTGTTCGATCTCGGTGTGGTAGTCCGCCGGGTTGCGATCGAGCGTCATCCTGCCGACATCGATGAGCGGATAGTCGCCGTGCGGCCACACCTTGGTGAGATCGAAGGGGTTGAACCGGTATGTCTTCGCCTCGTCGAACGGCATGATCTGCATCTTCAGCGTCCAGCTCGGATAGTTGCCGCCTTCGATCGACTCCCACAGGTCGCGGGTGTGGTAGTCGGTGTCCATCGCGGCCATCTGGTCGCCTTCGTCCTGGGTGAAGAACTCGATGCCCTGATCGGTCTTGAAGTGGTACTTGACCCAGAACCGTTCCCCGGCGGCGTTCACCCACATATAGGTATGGCTGGAGTAACCGTTCATATGCCGCCAGGTGCGCGGGATGCCGCGGTCACCCATCAACCAGGTGACCTGGTGCGCCGACTCGGGTGAGAGCGTCCAGAAGTCCCACTGCATGTCGTGGTCGCGCAGATTGTTGTCGGCGCGGCGCTTCTGGGACCGGATGAAGTCCTGGAATTTCATCGGATCGCGCACGAAGAAGATCGGCGTGTTGTTGGCGACCATGTCGAAATTGCCCTGCTCGGTGTAGAACTTCAGGGCGAACCCGCGCGGATCCCGCCAGGTATCGGGGCTGCCGCGCTCGCCGGCCACGGTGGAGAACCGGGCCAGCATCTCCGTCTTCTTGCCCGGCTGGAACACCTCGGCCATCGTGTATGCGCTCACGTCGTGGGTGACCTCGAAGACGCCGAACGCCCCACCGCCCTTCGCGTGCGGCTGACGTTCGGGCACCCGTTCCCGGTTGAACGCCGCCATCTTCTCGATCAGATACCAGTCCTGCAGCAGGATCGGCCCATCCGGCCCGACGGTCAGCGAATGCTCGTCGCTGGGGACCGGGATCCCGGCGTCGTCGGTGGTGTAGTTCGGAACGGACATCTCTCTCCTCTCCCACGAGCCGCGGGCGAGAGCCCGGCGACGAAACCGTCGGGCGAGCGGCACGAGATCTGTCGATCGACTTCCCAGGGACCTGTTCCTCAAACCACGGCTGACCGGCGCTCCTGCGCACCCGCGCCGGTCGGCGCGCCGGAGGCCGCGAAACGGCGTGCGATGCGGGCTGACCGGAATTCGGGCTCTGGTTGGGTAGATTCCCCGCGATGTCCAGAACCCCTACCACTTCCGGTGCGGACGACGTGACCGATGCCGCGCTCCCCGCCTCGATGGTCGGGCGCCGGTATCGCACCAGCGATCACTACGAGGTCGGTCGCGAGAAGATCCGCGAGTACGCCCGCGCGGTGCGCAACAACCACCCCGCGCACTGGTCGGAGGAGGCCGCCGCCGACCTCGGCTACCACAGCTTGCTCGCTCCCCCGACCTTCGGCGCGGTCCCCGGATATCTCGCCTACGCCGAGGTGTTCGACACGATCCTGCCCGGCTACGACCTGAGCCGCACCATCCAGACCGATCAGATGATCGAATTTCATCGCCCGCTCCTGGCCGGCGACCGCATCCGGTTCGAGATGTGCCTGGATTCGTTCCGGCACGCCTTCGGCGGCGACCTCATCGGACTGCGCCAAACCATCCTGGACCAGCACGACCGGCCGGTCCTCACGTCTCGGACCAGCCTGGTCGGGCGCGATGACGAGGCTCTCCCGCCGTGGTTCGACGCGGTCGTCATGCACGGCGCACGCCAGGAAGCGCGAAACGCGCGCCGCGCGCCGGCCCCGCGCTACGTGGGACACGGCATCGAGTCCGTGAGCCAGGCGCAGCCCGTACCGGCGAGCCCGTGGGTGCGGCGCTTCGACGAGGTAACTGCCTGGGCGGAGCTTCCGCCACGCACACTCACGGTCAGGCGGGGCGATCTGGTCAACTACGCCGGAGTGTCGGGAGACCCGAACCCCATCCATTGGAGCACCGAGACAGCCGCACGGATGGGCATGGAAACCGTTGTCGCCCAGGGCATGTTCACCATCGGGCTCAGTGTGGATCTACTCACCTCGTGGCTGGGCGATCCCACCGCCCTGCGCTCCTACAACGTGCGCCTGACCAATCCCGTCCACGTCGGCGTCACCGGCGGCCGGATCGAGTTCTCCGGCCGGGTGAAACGCATGGACGCGGACACGCGCAGCGCCACCATCGCGATCACCGCCGAGCACGACGGGCGCAAAATCTTCGGTCGCGCGGTGGCGGAGGTCGTCCTCGCGTGATCGCACCATCCGCTCGCGCCGCCGGAATCGGTGTGTTTGATCCGGAGGAGCCGGGGCACCTTGGAGGCGGAGCGCGCGCCCGCCGGAAGCCGCGGACGCGATCTCGGCACCCGATCGAGCGGGCAACGGGCCCGCTCGCACCCGAAAGGACCGGTATCTGTCGTGGTTGTGCTTCTTGCTGTGATCGGCTCGGCCTCCCTTGCCGTCATCGCGGTCCATGCCACGGTCGTCGCACGCAGCTTGGCGGAACTTCGCTCCCCGCGCCGCGAGGGCGCAGTGCGGGACGAGCGGCCCACCGCGCGGCTCACCGGCACAACGGTCTGACTCCCGCCGCCGTTCCCCCGGCCTCCGCGCTCGCGCAGGTCAACACCGTCATGTCTCGGTCGGATAGCGGATCGGATACGATCTTGGCTGCCTCGCGGTCCAGCAAAAGGCCGCGGAGACAGTCGGCGTGCGCTCGTGCCGCCCTTTGGTGATCGGAGGCCGGGTTGTCGGTGTTCGCCGACGACGGCAGTGGCGCTGCCATTCGTTCCACCGCGACTGGACCCGCGACCGGTGGTGTCCGTGCGGCGTGACGGGACGGAAGACGATCCCGAGCTGATCGTGGACGCGGATTGGCCCTGGCAGCAACCTTCGGTGCTGCTGATCGAGGACGATCCCGGCGACGCGCTGCTGGTGGAGGAACTGGTCTCCGACGGCGCGCCCGGCCTGCAACTGCACTGGGTCCGGTCGCTGGCGGAGGCCGCCGAGCATCTGTCCGCGGCCGAACCCGACTGCGTGCTGCTGGACCTGCATCTGCCCGACGCCCAAGGGCTCGAGGCGGTGGATCGCATCCGCCAGCACACCGACCAGGTCGCGATCGTGGTGATGACCGGGCTCGATCAGGAGCAGACCGGTTTGGCCGCAGTCGCGGCCGGAGCCCAGGACTATCTGGTCAAAGGCCGGGTCGAGCCCGAACTGTTCGGGCGCGCGGTGCGCTACGCGATCCAGCGCAAGCAGGCCGAGCGCACCAGCGCCGCACTGCAGGCGAGCAATATGCGCGCGCAGGAGAACGCGCGGCTGGAACGCGGTCTGCTGCCCACCCCACTCCTGCGTGGACACAGAGTCGTCGACGTCGTGGCGCGTTACCGTCCCGGCCGGGCCCATTCCCTGCTCGGCGGCGATTTCTACGACGTGGTGCAAGACGCGGACGGCACCGTGCACGCCGTCATCGGTGACGTGTCCGGACACGGCCCGGACGAGGCGGCGACCGGTGTGGCGTTGCGCCTGGCTTGGCGCACCCTGGTGCTGAGCGGAGTGACCGGGGAGCGGCAACTCCGGCTGCTCGAACAGGTTTTGCTCGCCGAACGCACCGGCAGGCAGACCTTCGCGACGGTCACCAGCCTGATGTTGCATCCGGGCGATCGCCGCGCTCAGGTGCTGCGAGCCGGGCACCCCGGGATGCTGCTGCGCTCGGCCACCGAGTTGGCCTGGGTCGAGGTGCCCGGCGGGCCGGCTCTCGGCTTTCTGCCCGGTCGCGCCGAGTGGCCCGTCCAGGAACTCGACCTGCCGCTGGGTTCCGGGCTGATGGTGTTCACCGACGGCTTGTTCGAGGGACGAGTCGGGACCGATCAGGAACGCCTCGGCGAGCAGGGGCTGATGGAGGTCGCCCGCGCGGTCCGAGCCGCGGACCCGAACTGGTTCGTCGATGAGCTGATCGGCCGCGTCGAGGGGCTGGCGGGCGCGTCCGGGGGTTTGGACGACGATGTCGCGATCTTGTACCTCGGGTGGAATCGCGACCGGCAAGGACAGGACCAGAACTGATGACGACGAAGACCGGCCGGCCGCCGCTGAGCGCGCGGCTGACCGCCCAAGCCTGGTTCCAGCTGGTGCTGGCCGCGATGGTGCTGGTGGTGATCATCGGCACCGTGGCGGGCGCCCAGGTGATCGCGCACACCAACCGCGTGACCGATCGGCTGCTGGACAACTCGCTGCCCGCGGCGGCCGAGGCCTACCGGTTGCAGAGCGCGCTGGTGGATCAGGAGACCGGCCTGCGCGGCTACGCCATCACCGCGGACCCGCAGTTCCTGCAACCCTACAGCGACGGCACCCGCGACGAGGCGCAGTCCGTCGCCCGCCTGCGGGAGCTGCTGGCCGACCGGCAACCCTTGCTCGAAGAACTCGACGCCCTGGAGCGCGCCGCACAGCGATGGCGCATCGACTACGCCGAACCGCTGGTCGCGGCGTTGGCCTCCGGATCGGCCCGCGGCGTCGATCCCGCCGTCCCGGCACGCGGTAAACCGCTCTTCGATGAACTCCGGATGCGCTTCGAAGCCCAGAACAGCAACCTCACGGCGGCCATCGCGCACGACGAAGAACAGCTCACGCACACCCGCAAGGTCCGGGACGCGGTGCTGGCCGGGATGGTCGTCGCGTTCCTGTTGACCGGCGTACTGCTGACCGTGTTGATCCGGCGTTTGATCGCCCGTCCCCTCGGTTCCTTGACCGACGCGTCGCTTCGCGTCGCGGGCGGCGACTTCGACCATCACATCGACGTGCACGGCCCGGCCGATCTCGCGACCGTCGCGAACGCGGTCGAGAGCATGCGCCGCCGCATCGTCACCGAGCTGAGTTCCTCACGCGCCAAGGAAGCCGTACTCGCCGAGCAGAAGACCGATCTGGATCTCCAGGCCGAGGAACTGCGCCGGTCCAACACCGAGCTGGAGCAGTTCGCCTACGTCGCCTCCCATGACCTGCAGGAGCCGCTGCGCAAGGTGGCGTCGTTCTGCCAACTGCTGGAGAAGCGGTACGGCGACCAGCTCGACGAGCGGGGCAAGCAGTACATCGACTTCGCCGTCGACGGCGCCAAGCGGATGCAGGTGCTGATCAACGATCTGCTCACGTTCTCCCGCGTGGGCCGGATCACCGACCGCACCGAACCCACCGGCCTGGGCCAGTCCCTGGACAAGGCGCTGACCAATCTGTCCAACGCGATCGATGACACCGGCGCCGTCATCCGGCGACCGGACGACCTGCCCGAGATCATCGGCGATCCGACATTGCTGACGATGCTCTGGCAGAACCTGGTCGCCAACGCCATCAAGTTCCGCGCGCCCGAGCGCGCACCGGAGCTCGAGATCACCTGCGCACCGACCGACGACAGCAGCGGCTGGCTGCTGTCTGTCACCGACAACGGCATCGGGATCGCGCCCGAATTCGCCGAGAAGGTGTTCGTCATCTTCCAGCGGCTGCACAATCGGGAGGAGTACAGCGGAACCGGCATCGGGCTGGCCGTCTGCAAGAAGATCGTGGAGTATCACGGCGGCCGGATCTGGATCGACACCGACTACACGGCCGGCACTCGCTTCTGCTTCACCCTGCGCGCCGCCGACGCCGACCTCAGCGCCGGTACCGCCGACGCCCCCGTCCACGAAGGAGCCCCCGCATGACCACTTCCGGCCAGCCCATCGACATCCTGCTCGTCGAAGACGATCCGGGCGACGAGCTGATGACGCGAGAGGCGTTCGAGGACAACAAGATCGGCAACAACCTGCACGTCGCCAGAGACGGCGAGGAGGCGCTGGACTTCCTCTACCGCCAGGGCGAGTACGCGGACGCGCCGCGACCGGACCTGATTCTGCTCGACCTCAATCTGCCCAAGTACGACGGCAGGCAGGTGCTGGAGAAGATCAAAGCCGACCCCGACCTGTCGCACATCCCGGTGGTCGTGCTGACCACCTCCGCGGCCGAAGAGGACATACTCCGCAGCTATCGGTTGCACGCCAACGCGTATGTCACCAAGCCGGTCGACCTCGACCAGTTCGTCGCCGCCATCAAGCAGATCGATGACTTCTTCGTCCAGGTCGTCCGGCTGCCGCCGCACAAGCAGTAGCCGCGTTCCCCCCGCTGTGCCGATCTGCGGCACAGCCGTTTACGGTGTCCACGAGACCTCGGATGACCGGGTTCTCACCGGCGGCACCGCGGGGATGAATGGGGAATGATCACTTGGGTATAGCTTCGGGGAATATGGCACACGCACGGCGAACACGACAGCCGAGCCCGACGACGGCCCACGTGCTCGGCGTGGCGCGAGTACAGCGCACCGATCCCCGACAGGGAGGTAACGAGGTGACGGCGCATCGACGCCCTCGACACGAGACGACGACGAGATGGCCTCTCCGCGACAGACACACCCGGACCGCGGCTGGTACGCGCCCGTGAGCGCGGGCGACCGGGTCCCGCTACCCAACGCCGTGACGCCGCTGGACATGGATTTTCCCGCCGAGGCGGAGCAATTGGCAACCGTCCGGCACACCCTCCAGGAATGGCTGGCCGCCAGTGGGATGGCGCCCGGCCCGGCCTACGACGTGCTGCTGGCCGTCGGCGAGGCCTGCACCAACGCCGTCGAGCACGGCCATCGCGGCGACGGCGGCGTGGTCCGCTTGCGGGCGTCGATCGACGGCGACGAACTCCGGGTGACCATTTCCGACAGCGGCCGCTGGAAACCGCCCGATCCGCACGCCGCCGATTCACTGCGCGGGCGCGGCATGCAGCTGATCCGCGCGCTCATCCCGGACGTCAGCGTGACCACCGGCGATTCCGGCACTGTGGTCGATCTGCGCGCACGCTTCACGGAATGATCGCGCGCCTACGGCTTGCCGTGCGGCTGGTCGCGCGCGTCCCGTAGCCGGACGTTGTCCGCTTGCAGCCGGTCATTGTCCGCGTAGAGCCGGTCGTTGTCCGCGTGCAGGTCGGCATTCGCGTCTTCCAGGTCGAGAATGCGGCGAATCCCCGCGAGATTGACCCCGTCGCGACCAAGTCGGTGATACGCCGCAGGCGAGCCAGATCGTTGCCGCTGTAGCGGCGGGTGCCCCCGTCGCTGCGGGCGGGAGTCAACAACCCGTGGCGCTCGTACAGCCTGAGCGTCTGCACGCCGATTCCAGCCAGCCCGGCAGCGACCGAAATCCCGTAGACCGCCTGGCCGGGATCCGGCAGATGCCCCGAGTAGCCCCTCTCCTGCGCCATCCATCCTCACTTCATGTTGACCAACAGATTTCCTAGTTTAGCGTCTTGCACTCAACTCCTCTCGATGCTATAAAAAATCTATGCCGGATAACAGAGGTTATCTGAGGTCCCTACTATGGAGAATGGAGTGAGTTGGAGGTGGCGACCATGCTGATGCGCACCGATCCGTTCCGCGATCTGGACCGTCTGACGCAGCAGGTGTTCGGCACGAAGGCACATCCTGCGGTGATGCCGATGGACGCCTGGCGCGCGGGCGAGGAATTCGTCGTGGAGTTCGATCTGCCCGGTATCGACCCCGAGTCCCTGGACCTGGACATCGAGCGCAATGTGGTGACGGTGCGCGCGCGTCGTCCCGAACTCGACTCGGGACGCGAGATGATCGCCGCGGAACGCTCCCGCGGCGTGTTCAGCCGTCAGCTGTTCCTGGGCGAGAACCTCGACACCGACAAGATCCGTGCCGAGTACACCGATGGCGTCCTCCGACTGACCATTCCGGTCGCGGAGAAGGCCAAGCCGCGCAAGATCGAGATCGGTCGCGGCAACGGACACAAGGCGATCGACGCCTGACCGACCGCATACGAACGCTACCGGAACCGAGAAGTGAGGTGATGGCGTATCGAGCGATGGCGCGACAGCTCTGCGACAAGTGTCATATCACCCTTTTCGGGCGGGCCCGGAGTTCCGGGCCCGCACTGGGCTGGAACGCGAAAGGCGTTACCGCACAAGACTTACTCGCCAACGGAAACCTGATGGAGCGACCGATCATGGCACGCATCGAACCACGCGACCCCCTGCTCGCACCGGCCGAGCCCGGATCCGGGAATTCGTCCGAGACCGCGGTCATCTGGCCCGACCCCAGCCCGCTGGACGCCTGGTGGCGCCGGATCATGCACCCCGATCCGCTGCGCCGCGACGCCGCCTGACCGCCGATCCTTACCGTGACCGACCAGCCCCACCACCGCACCGCGGCGAATTTCTGGCGCCGCGGCACGGTGGTCTGGTTCAACATCGAGAAGGGCTTCGGGTTCCTGCAACCCGCGGACGACCCCACTCCGGTCTTCGTCGAGTACACCAGCATCGAGACCAGCGGGTACAAGTCGCTGTACGCAGGCCAGCCCGTGCTATTCACCGCCACCTTGCGCAAGCGCGGCCCCGAAGCCACGGCGGTGCGCCCACTGCTTCCCCGCACTTGACACAGCCGACGATGCGGCCGTCGCGGTCATCCGGCAGCCCCCGGCGTGCTTTTCATCCATGGCGGCGGATACGTCCTGGGCACGGCATCGCTCGGCGATCATTTCTGCCGCCGCGTCGCCGCGCGGCTCGGGGCGGTCGCCGCGGCGGTGGAATACCGGCGGGCGCCACGGCATCGGTTCCCCGCGCCCCTCTAGGACTGCTACGCCGCGCTGCGCTGGCCGCCCAGCCCGACGTCGACGCCGAACGCATCGCGATCGTCGGGGAGAGCGCCGGCGGAGGCCTCGGTGCCGTCCTCGCGCTGCTGGCTGGCGAACGTGCCGAGGTGCGCCCGGTCCTGCAGGCGCTGTCCTACCCGATGCTGGATGACCGGACCGCCGAGCGCACCGACATCGACCCGCGGCGGCTGCGTATGTGGAGCCAGCGGCACAATAGGCTTGGATGGCGCGCCTACCTCGGCCCGGTCGCAAACGGCCCGGTTCCACCGTTGGCCGCACCGGCCCGCTACGTGGATCTGTCGGCGGCGCCGTCCGCCTGGATCGGCGTCGGCACCAACGACTTGTTCTACGACGAGAACATCGCCTACGCCGACCGGCTACGGCAGGCGGGTGTTCCCTGCACCCTGCACGAGGTGCGCGGCGGCTACCACGGCTTCGAGCTGATCGAGCACCGAGCGCCCGTCTCGCGGGCCTTCTCGCGAGCCCGGATGACGGCGCTGGACGAAGCGCTCAACGGGAAGGGCCGTACCGCCGGTTGAGGAAAAATAGGTATACCTGCGGCCGATCGGCCGTCGCGGGCCGGACTGCGGGCACGAGAGGCTGACGTGGTTGATTTCGACAGCACGAGCACACCCAGGCGGCTGCTTCTATGTACCAGTACAACCCGATGCACACTCGAAACGTCGGTGACGCCCCCGCCGGCGGTGCGGCGACAACGTTGATGATCCGTCGTTGCGGGCGCTGTGACAGACTGCTGGCGCCGCTGTTCGACGCGTGTTCGTACTGCCGGTCCGCCGACCTCGAATGGGTGCCCGCCTCCGGCGGCGGGTCGATCGTGTCGTGGCGGGTGTTGCGCTGCTCCGCGCACCCGCGCGACGAGACGAAACGATCCACGATCGCGATCGTCGAACTCGACGAGGGTCCGTGGTTGTACACGACGATCCACGGCGAACTACCGCCGTCCTCCGCGGCGCCGGTCCGGGTGCGATTCCGAGCATGTCCCCGCGACGACAGGTTCCCGGTCTTCGCGGTCAGCGCCGATCCGAGTACCTCCGACACCGCCGCTCGACCAGCATGAGAGGCGGCCACGAGCCGAGTCGACTCATCGAGCCACGGTCGAGACTTCGCCGGCGCAGCGGCGAGGAATCTCCGGAATCGCCGATCGCTCTAGGCGCCGCTTCTTTCATGTTCTTTCATGGTGGCACCGGATCCGGACGTGCAGCTGCCGCCGTGGCTGAGCGTCGAGCTGCCGCCCACCGCCGAGCAGCTGCCCCTATGGCTGGCCGATCGAGCCGGCTGTGAGCGCGTCACCCCCGGAAGGGTGGTACTCCCGCGGTCGACGGAGGGGTTGAACGCCTCCGACACCATCAACGGCGGCCTGATCGCGCTGGCCGCCGAGGAGGCCGTGCTCTCGCTCACCCCCGGCGACAGCCTCGGTTTCCTCGGCCTGCGCTACCTGCTCGCCGCGCCGGTGGGTCCGGTGATCGCCGAGGCCCGAGTTTCGTTGTTTCGCAGGAACGGCCCTGCGGTAGCTGCTGACCAAGCGCGGGCACGCGCCCGATATCGTGCAAGGCGCCGATCGCAGAAAAGGATTCCGTATGACCGAATTTGGTGATTTCGACGCGTTGCGCGCCGCGGTGGGCACCGTGCTCGGGCCCGGAGAGTGGATCGAGATCGACCAGCAGCGCATCGATCTGTTCGCCGAGGCGACCGGTGACCACCAGTGGATCCACGTCGATCCAGGCCGCGCCGCGGACGGTCCGTACGGGGCCACGATCGCGCACGGATTCCTCACCCTGGCGCTGCTCGCTCCGATCAGCCAGCAACTTATGACGGTGGGTTCGGCCCGGATAGCGATCAACTACGGGTTGAACAAGGTGCGTTTCGTGAGCCCGGTCCGGGTCGGCAGCCGGGTGCGCGGCACCGTCACACTCACCGCCGTCACCGACGTGCCCGGCGGGGTCCAGGCCGAACGCACCGTGACGATCACCGCCGAGGGCGCGGACAAGCCAGCCTGCGTCGCGGAGCACGTGGTCAGGTACCTGGCCTGAGCGGCACATGCTGATCCGCAACGCCACGCTTTCCGGCAGCCGCACACCGACGTGCGCTGGCACGCCGGGCGGTCATCGCCTGCGGCAACGAGTTGCGTCCGCTGCCCGGCGAGGACGAGCACAGGCGACGACCGGCCGGACAGCGGTCCCCGCGACCGGCGCGACCCGGGGGTTCCCACCTGAGGACTCAGCTGCTATACATTAGGGGAGGCTTACCTCGTTAGTCGAGGCTAACCTCAGTGAAAACTTGACCCTGGTGAGGCTTCATGTACGTGTGCATCTGTAACGCAGTGTCCGAAGGTGACGTGCACCGCTGCGTTTCGGCCGGCGCCGACAGCATCCGCCAGGTGAAGAACGCCTGCGGCTGGAAGCCGGGCTGTGGCAGTTGCACGGCGCGTTTGGCCGAGGTGCTCGGCCGGGCTCGCGCATCGGCCGAGGCACAACCGTCGGCCGCCTGATACGACACACCAGGCGGTCTATCCGCCGCTGCGCACAATTTGTGCCACGATCGCAGCTATGGACGGCGACAACGACATCGTGGCGCTGCTCAACGAGCAGCTGACGGCCGAACTCACGGCGATAAACCAGTACTTCCTGCACGCGAAGATGCAGGAGAACTGGGGTTTCACCAAGCTGGCGCGGCACACTCGGCACGAGTCCATCGATGAGATGAAACATGCCGAGCTCCTCACCGACCGCATCCTCTTCCTGGATGGGTTGCCCAACTATCAGAAGCTCAACGCGCTGCGCATCGGGCAGACCGTGCCGGAGCAACTGCGCGCCGATCTGGAGATCGAGATGGAGGCGGTCGACCGGCTCCGGCGGGGCATCGAGCTGATGCGTTCGCGCGGCGACGTGACCTCGGCTCGCATCTTCGAGCACATTCTCGAAGACGAAGAGAAGCACGTCGACTACCTGGAGACCGAACTCGATCTGGTGGAGAAGCTGGGCGAGCCGCTGTACCTCCAGCGCTTCACCGAGACTCCGGACGACTGATCCGGTATTCCGGTACGCCTGCCGGAGGCGGCCCGGCGATACGCTCCGGCGCCGATTACGCCGAGGCGTATCGCCGGGCCAGTCGCTTCCGAGGCTCGGTGGGCGTCCCGAAGAGGGACCGATCGAGCGTGGCTCGCTTGATGTACGTGTGGATTCCACTATCCCGTCCCAGAGGTACCCATGCCGCCGTGTGGTTGCATGGCTTTCCCCGCCACCCGCACGGCTGTGTCGGTGGTGAACGCTTTGACCATCGACGCCGCGACGCCCGCATCCGGCGCGAATCCGGCCTCGGCTCGGACGGCCGCCGCCACCAGCTTCCGGGCCACCGATATCTGCACCAGAATGTCCGCGCAGGCGCGTTTGACGGCCTGGAAGGAACCGATCGGGCGGCCGAACTACTCGCGCACGGGGGCGGCCTACGCCCAGATTCGCGACAGTGCCGAGCGGGAGTAGGTCTCCTGCGGCGTCACCGTGATCAGGTCGCAGACTTCCACGAGTTCGTTCGGTACCGCGTTGCCGAAGTGACGCAGGTTCGGCGTGATGACCGCGTCCACACCGAAGTGCCGGACGACGTCGACCAGGCGATCCACCGGTGCGTCGGTACCGGCGCCGAAAGTCACGGTTTTGCACAACTCATAGCCCAGGCGTTTCGCCAAACTCCGCATCTGCGCTTCGTCCCAATCCTGGGACACCCCTGAGACGTCCTTGCGGAGATATCCCAGCGCGGGTGGCTTGGCCCTCATCGGTTCTCCCTTGCCGCGGGTCGTTGCTGAAGTGGTCGAAGCGCCTGCACTCCCGCAGCTCGCGCGGTGTCGGCGCATCGAGGTGCAGGCTGAGCAAGGTCTTGACATCATATGTTGTCAACAGCAGTCGATGTCAACATGTGCGGCATCCGACGAACGCCACTTCCGCGCAGCGACCGAGCGCCGCCCACGTCGAGGGTACCGCCGAGTACCCGGCGGCGGCCGGGTGGACCGCTAGGCGCGAGATGTCCTGCATAGCAGCAAATTCCGAGTACACGAGACGCAGCGCACACTGCCGCACGCAGCGCATCGGCCGTGCGGCCGAACCCGACCCGGCCGCACGGCGACGAGGTCGGGCCGAGCAGGCGTGACCGGAGTCCGGCATGCGTGCCGGTCGGCTTTCTACGTCCGAAGAGTGATCGGTTCAATGGACACGATGTCGATCACCGCAATGACTCGGCAACTACCTCGCGTCATTCCAGCATCCCGGTCTGCCCACCCGCTCCCGGCGCCCGTGTCGCGGGCCTCCGAGCCGAGACCATGCCGAGCGTGATCATGCCGATACCGAGGGCGAAGTGCAGCCAGTTGTCCGCCGTGTCGAGCGGCACGAAGTTGGCGGTGCTGTCCGGGTCCACGATGAGTCCGTACAGCCACAGGACGAGGTAGACGGCTCCGCCGAAGACGAGGTACCCACGCGCCGATGTGGCGGCCCGGGCGGCGAGCACTCCGGCGATTCCGAAAGCCAGATGGACGACGTTGTGCAGCACGGATACGTTGAAAATCCCGAGCAATTGGGCTTCGGAGTGATGTCCCGCCCAGCCGATTTCGCTGTAGTCGGTGGTGATGCCGGGGATGAATCCGAGAATTCCGACAAGGAGGAAGACCGCTCCCACCGCCACGGCGGCGACCTGGACAGGGGACCGCCGATCTGTCGTCGCGCCAGGTATGGAGTCGGACATCGTCGAACCAGCCCTTTCCGGCGTCTCCGGGAGATCTCCGTCTCCACCGTGCTACCCCGGCGGAAAGGCAGCAAACAGACAGCGGCCTCTCGCGATCCCTCTGCACGGACTCGAAGCGACCGCTCGCAAGGTCCGCAGTACATCCGGCCGCGTCGCGCGGGAACCTCGGATGCGTCCCGCTGGATGCGTCGACGCCACCCCTCACCGCGTCGACAGGTCGACGGCCCCGTCTCGCGTCCGACAGCCGGGCACCGTTCGACTGAGACATGCCCCGCACACCTGACCGGCTACGGCTGAGCCGTGATCCGTGTCTCCTCCGGCGACTACGCCGCTGACTCGCGCGCGCCACCCATTCCGTGAATACTGTGGACGACTCGAAAACAACTGTCCGCCTTGCCAAGCCAACGCAGTCTGTCAGCCGGATGGTGCTGCCAGGGAGGCAATGACTGTGTTGGTTTGGTGCGTTGTGGCGATGATCGTGGTCGTCCTGCTGGGTTCGGCCGCGACGGCGATGGCGTGGGATCCGCGAGGACGTCGCCGCTCGGGCGACGCCGAGCCGGTCCCGGTCTCGGTAACCGCCGAGTCCGCAGTGCGGCGCCCCGGCGAGTGGCCGCGCACGCGCTGAATCGAGCATCGCACCGAGGTCGCATACCGGATCATGCGCGAGAGCCGGATCGTCGAGGACGGCGTCTACACGGGTTGCTCCCCCGCGTCGGCGACACGCCCTCACCCAACTCTCCAGCGACGGCTGCCAGGCCGTCGCCGCACGAAGCGGGCATTCCGCGGTTCACCGAATCCCGCTTGGTCGCCGTGGCGATCATGGTTGCGTAGGCGGCGGTAGATAGTCGGAAGCGGCCGAGGCTGCTCGCCGCCCGCACCGGCGAAGCGCATGAGCTCACCGGCGCGCGGCGGCGTCCACGCATGCCTCGGCCGCCGAAACGAGCAGCCTCAGCTGACGAGGATGCTGCCGCCCTTGGGCAGGAATCCCAACGTCGCCACCTGAAGCTCACCGAGGACGGAGCCGGTGCAATCCCGCCCGGAGTAGAACGTGACGGCACGATCGGTGCTGTTGCCGATGGTGCTCTGGAGCAGGGTGGTGGTGTGGTCGGTGTTCAGGCAACCCACCGGGTCCTCATAGCGTTCACCGTTGATCGTGACCGTGCCGACCGCGGCCTGCGCCGTCCCCACCGACAGCATGGCCGCGGCCCCTGCCAGGGCCAGCGCACCGACAAACCCAGCAGTACGAATCATTCGCGCCTCCAGTTCTTTTCGATGTCGGCCAACCCCGAAGCCGACGTCTGGTGAAAATGCGTTTGTGATTCTGTCACGAGTTCCAGCGGGAAGGAACCGTGCTGGTCAGACGCCCGCGGGCACAGCGGTCCCGGCCTCCTTGCGAACGCCGAAGGCCACGATGATCTCCATGATGCCGAGGATGATCAGCCAGACGCCCGCCACCATGGCCAGCGTGGCCACCGAGCGCACCGGCCAGACGATCAGCACGACACCGGCGATGGCGGTCACGAGACCGAAGAACACCTGCCACCAGCGCCCCGGCATTCCCGGCTCGGAAATCGCGGCTACCAGCAGCGCCACCCCGCGGAAGAGCCAGCCGATGCCGATCCACAAGCCGAGCAGCAAGAGGGAGGCCAGTTCGTCGCGGAAGCAGAAGACGCCGACGATGATGGACAGCACGCCGATGATGAACGACAGGATCCGCATACCCGTGCCTGTCGGCGCGCCGAAGGCGGCGACCAACTGCAGAACTCCGGTGACCACCAGGTAGACGCCGAAGATGATGCCCGCGGCCTGCAGGGTGATGTCCGGCCAGACCAGGATGAGGACGCCGAGAATCACCGCCATGACGCCGGTGAGCAGGATGGTTTGCCATGCCCTGCGGGCAAGAGACTGCAGAGGACCCTCTACCACGCTGTTTGTCGTCATTTGCCGATGCTATAACCCGCTCGGGCTTGATTGCTGATCATTTGCCTACCGCGTCTCTCCGTGCTCGCTCGGCTCAGCACCACGGTGTTGCCCGTTGTTCACGTTTCGCCGTCGGAGCGGTCGGGTAGTCAGTACTGAGTGACTCTTCGTCGGCGCCCCTGGGCTGCACGGGTGGGTCGGGGTTCGGTGAGACTCGGGTGGCTAGGAGAAGAGGGTGGCGGTTCTGCTCGTGTTGCAGGCGCGTGGGCTGGGTGATCTACTCACCGCGGTCCCGGCTTTACGGGCGCTGCGCCGGGCCAAACCGCACGATCGCATCGTCTTGGCGGCCCCCCAGCGGCTCAAGCCGATCGTCGATCTGATCGCGTCGGTCGACGCGCTGTTGCCGACGGCCGAACTGGGCACCCTGCGCTGGAACGCTCCCCCGCCCGAATTGGCGGTCAACCTGCACGGCGCGAGCCCCGAAAGCCTCGTCGCGCTGTCCAAGACCCAGCCCGGGCGCATCCTGTCCTTCCGCAACTCGGCGTTCCCCGAGGTGGCCGGCCCCGAATGGGAGCCGGACATGCACGATGTGGACCGCTGGTGTCACCTGCTGCAATACGACGGCATCGGCGCGGATCGCCGCAACCTAGGACTGGTTCCGCCGGTTTCGACGACCAGCCGTCGCGACTGCGTTGTCGTCCACGTCGGCGCGGGCGCACCGGCCCGCCGCTGGCCCCCGGATCGTTTCGCCGCGGTCGTGCGACATCTGCTGGTGCTCGGGCGCGAAGTGGTGCTCACCGGCGACGAATACGAGCGCGAACTCGCGCTGGGCATCGCCGCACGGGCCGGGCTGCCGATCGGCCGCGTGCTGGCCGGAGAGCAGAGCCTCATCGATCTGGCCGCCACCGTCGCCGAGGCCGCATTGGTGATCTGCGGGGACACCGGCGTAGCACACCTCGCCACGGCGTTCGGCACCCGCACCGTCCTCCTGTTCGGCCCCACACCGCCACGGTGGGCGGGTCCGCCGTCCCACCTGCTGGGCAGGCACGCCGTGCTGTGGAGCGGCCGGATCGGCGACCCGGACGCCGACACCCCCGACCCCGGCCTGTTGCAGATCGGGGTCAGCGAGGTGATCGAGGCCGTCGACAAGCAACTGGGCAAGCGCAACTGGCCCGGCACGGGCACCGAGCGGCGCAAGACGGCGTATCGGCGCGTCGGCTGACGCCGCCACCGCCGTCCCGAAGCCACCCGGGGATGACGGTCACTCGGGGAAGTGCGCGCTCCCACCGCATTCAGGCGGTTGTCGCGGCACTGCGCAGCGCCGCCGAATAGGCAGCGATCGCACTCGGCCAGAACTGTTCGAGATAGTCGCGCGCATCGGCGAGGCCGCGCGGGTCCAGGGAGTAGAGCCTGCGGTTGCCTTCCGCCCGCATCATGACCAGCCGCGCCGCACGCAACACGCGCAGGTGCTGCGAGACCGCCGAACTGGTCACGCCGACTTCTCGCGCGAGTTCGCCCACCGAGCGCGGGGCCTGCGGCAGGGCCTCGAAGATCGCGCGACGGGTCGGGTCCGCCAGAGCGGTCAGGGCGCGCACTCCATTAGTCGCCACTCACACAGTCTGGTCAACTGACGTTTTGCTGGTCAACTCCTGGGTAAGACATCGTTTTCCCAGTTCGCGCCGAAAACCGCGACGATCCGTTACCTCTTCGTTACCGTCGAACTGGGCATTTATCCGCCCGTGACGGTTGCCACAAGATTGCGAGCGGGGTACACGGCTGCCGTACGTTCGTTCCCATGCCCGTGACCTTTCCGTTACCGATCCGTCGCGGCGTGACCCGGTTCCGCCGCAATCACGCCGCCACCCGCGTGGTCGCCGCCTCCGCGGTCGTCACCGCCTCCCTCGGCATCCTCGCCGCGGCACAGCAGGACCAGGACGCCGACGCGTCCGCCCGCCTCGTCGCGGGAAAAATCGCCTCCGGCGAGATCCGCCCGGCAGAGGGCATGGCTCAATTCGCCCTCTTCGCCCCGCACGAAACGCAAGCTCCGCAGGCCGCCCACGCGCCGGAGGCCTGGGATCCGAATCGCCTCGCGCAGAATTTCGCGCGCCCTAAGACCGTCCGGCCCGTCGGCGGGGTGCTCACCTCGAACTACGGCGCGCGCTGGGGCACGATGCACGCGGGCTTGGACTTCGGCGACCCGCTCGGCGCGCCGATCGCCGCGGTCACCGACGGCGTCGTGATCGAGGCCGGTCCCGCTTCCGGCTTCGGGCTGTGGGTGCGCGTGCAACAGGATGACGGCACCGTGGGCGTCTACGGCCACGTCAACGACATCCTCGCCGCCGTCGGCCAGCCGGTCCGCGCGGGCGACGTCATCGCGACGGTCGGCAACCGTGGGTACTCCACCGGCCCGCATCTGCACTACGAGGTCCACCTTCCCGGCGGCGTACCGATCGATCCGCAGCCGTGGCTGGCCCAGCGCGGCATCGACGTCGGGCACGCCCCGGAGGACTGATCCCTCTCGTTCGCGGGACATGAGGGGCTTGCGAACCGACTCGGCGGCAGAGCCGTCGCCCGCGACGGGCCGTGAACGCAACAACGCGTTCACGGCCCATTAGATCCGGTTGCCGAGGTCGCGGGCGACGATATTGTCCAACGCGCGTTCGGCGACGGCGGCGATCGTCATCGACGGGTTGCACGCCGCGGTGTTACCCGGCATCAGCGCTCCATCGAGCACGTAGAGTCCGGGTTGGTCGTGGACGCGTCCGTCGAGATCGCAGACCGCGCCCATGCTCGCCCCGCCGAGCGGATGCCAGGTCGAGGGGAACAAGGCGTTGGTATCGATCAGCATGCCGTCCGGACCGGCGATCTTGTGGACGGCGGGGCCGATGTGATTGTCCTGGATGTAGCTGTCACCGCCGGCGGGCCAGTGCAGGATCGCGTCGTCGCGTGCCGAATCGTAAGTGAAGCCGCCGCGTCCGTCGCTGACACCGTATCCGACCATCATGGTGCTGCGAGCGTCCAGCGACAGGGGCGGGATGGAGGCCTGGATCACGGTGTGGGCGGCGTGCGGGTCGTCCCAGTTCTTGCTGCCGTAGACCACCGGGCCGCCTTGCGGGGCGCCGAACTCGGCCGAGGGATCGGTCCAGACGTAGATGCGGTCGGCGTTGGTACCCCAGCCTTGTCCCAATCCGTCGGGCAGATCGCGGATGAGCCCCTTGGCCCCGGCACGCACCAGCAGCCGGGTGGTATTGAGACTGCCCGCCGCCAGGATCAGCGCGCCGGTGGTCAGAACCTTGTGCTCGACCACCGCGCCGGTGGTGTCCAGCCGCTGCACATGCACGATCCAGCGGCCGTCGGAAGCCCGTTCCACGTCGGTCACCTCGTGCAAGGTCTCCACCCGCACCCGACCGGTGGCTTCGGCGGCCGCGATGTAGGTGACGTCGACCGAATGCTTGCCGCCGTTGTTGACGCCCATCGCGCCGTCGCCGTTGGTGTAGGACGCTTTCATCTCCCCGCGCAGTTCGGCGAGCGCGAAATCCCAGTCGATGGGCATCGGGATCTTCGACAACGGCATGCCCGCCCGACGGACACGATCGGCGAACACCCTCGCCGCCCGGTAATTCTCGCTGGCGATCAGCTCGTCGGGGGCCTCGGCAAGGCCGAGCATCCCGGCCACGCGCGGGTAATGAACCCGGTCCATCAACGCCCAGTCGAGTTCTTGCGGGAAGTGGGTATCGAACACCTCCCGGCTCGGTTGCAGCGACATCCCTTGATAGACAAGAGAACCGCCACCCACGCCCGCCGCGCACAGCGCGGTCATATTCTCCCCCGGCACCGCTTCGACCAGGCCGGTGTAGGGTTCGAACACCATCGGACGGCCGAACAGATTCGGGCTGGATCGGCACCACAGCAGTCGTTTGTCGGGCGAGGACGCTCGTGGGAAAGTCTCGGCGTTCGGCCCGGTCCTCCAGCGCAGGCCCCGTTCGAGCACGGTCACCGGCACCCCTGCCTGAGCGAGGCGCAGGGCGCTGACACCACCACCGAAACCCGAACCGACAACCACCACACGGTGCTCTTCACGAGTCAACGGAACGTTGTTCACCTGGGCGGCGGCGGGCGCAGCCATCGAACGAGCACCGAGAGCCGCGGCGCCGACCGCGGCGACGCCGGTCAACAGTGAGCGGCGCGAGATTCTTGTCATCAGGGATCCTTCATGGTGGGCATACCGCAAGGCACGCCGTGAACTCGCTCGTCGAAAGCTTCACCGAGCGCTTATTCGGGTGCTGCGAGGTCGCCGAGACCGACGAGCGCAGCGGGGTAGCCGATTCGGCGAGATGGCGGTTCGAGCAGACTCGATCGGCCGAGCGCTATGGCCGGCGTCGGCGCGGAACGAGCCGGGCCGCAGCGGCCGCTCGAGTCGTGCATGCCACCGATCCCAGTTCGTACATCGACAACTCTCCATCGGTATCGCCCCGGCATCAGCGGGAGTGGCCTGCATCACGATAGGTACTTGCTATGGCTTCGGTCACAACAAGCACGAACCGGACAGTAACATGGTTACCACCGTGTTGGGTACATGCGATGTCAGGTTTATCGATGGCGAATTTTCGGCGCTGCGCCAACCTGCGACGGTTCCGCGGTATCGCCCGTGCCGATAGCCGATACCGTGGTACTAGAGGCGAATAGCGCCGCGGCGGGACGCTCACGAGGGTCGGCGATTCCTACGTTCGGTCCATGTCCACAACACATTTCGCCGCCGCACCACGGGACGGGTCGTCGGCGCCGCGGCAGGGCGCGAGTACGAAGGTAGCGATGCGCGGGCGACTGCATCGCCCGCTGCTGGGCACGGTCGCCGCGATGGCCGCGCTCGTCCTGTTCTCACTCGCGGCGATGCTGGTCGACGACCGCACACTGCTGGGCGAATCCGTCTGGCTCAAGCCGATGAAATTCGGCTCGGCGTTCTTCCTCTACAGCCTCACCCTGGCCTGGCTGCTGTCGTTGCCGCACAAGGGCAGCCGCGCCACCTGGTGGCTGGGCGCGGTGTTCGCGGTGACCGGTTTCGTCGATGTCGGTTTCGTCGTCTTGCAGGCCGCACGCGGCACGTTCAGCCATTTCAACACCGAGGACGACCCGGTGAACTCGATCGGGCAGGTGATCTTCGCCTCCGGCGTGCCCGGCCTCTTCCTCGCCAACCTCGTGATCGTGCTCATTCTGTCCTGGCAGCGCTTGGTGGACCGGCCGACGGCACGAGCCATCCACGCCGGCCTGGCGCTGGCCGTCGTCGGTATGGCGCTGGGCTACCTGATGGGATTCACCGGTAAGCAGCTCGTGCGCGACAGCGACGGACGGATCGTCGAACTGGCCGCCGGCCACACGGTCGTGCCCGACGCGAGCGATCTCGCGCCGCGCGACGCCATGGGCGGCATGCCGATCACGCACTGGAGCACTGTCGGCGGTGACCTGCGCGTTCCGCACTTCGTCGGACTGCACGGCATTCAGATTCTGCTGCTCACGGCCGTCACCCTCGCCTGGCTGGCTCCGCGCTATCGCTGGCTGCGCCCGGAGCGAGCCCGCACCGCGGTCGTCGGTGTACTGGCGGCCGGTTACGCGGGACTGCTGGCGCTGGTCTTCTGGCAGGCGATGCGCGCGCAGTCGCTGGTCCACCCGGACACCGCGACCTGGCTCGCCGGCTGCGGGCTCGCCACGACTGTCGCAGCGCTGCTCGGCACGGTCTATCTACGCCACCGTGCTACCGGCGGCGCGCACCGCCGGAGGTCGAGGGAGCCGGTCAGCGCAGACGTTCCGCGTCGCGGGTGAGCGCGACCAGGGTCTTGCCCAGCGCCGCCAGCTCCTCGGGCGTCGCCCCCTCGTCGATGGCGATGGCGACGTCCTCGGCGGCGCAGCGGGCGGCGAACCAGCGATCGGCCAGGTCGGCGGCCTCCTGGGCGCTGAGCACCACCGCATCGTCGGGAATCCCGGTTCCCTTCAGACTGTTGCGGTGTTCGTAGGCGCGTTGGCGACAGGACTGACGGCAGTACCGGCGACGGCGGCCGGCCTCCGATTCCACGATCTCCCGCCCACACCACTGGCAGGACAAGCGGCGCGACATGACGCTGAACACTAGTAGCTCGCCGCCCGCCATCCGCTCAGCGACCCCCGCGAATCACCCGGCGCCGGGCGTGACGAGCCTGCCGCGACCAGGGCACTACAATGGAACGGTTCACCGCGGCCGCGTCGGGAACTATCGGCGCAGGCCCGATCGTTGTACTTCAGGTCCGGCGAGCGCACCGCGCACTCGTGCGGACACGGTCGCAGCGCACGAAGACTCGAGCACACAGGGAGAGGCACACCATGGCAGATCGCGTACTCCGAGGCAGTCGGCTCGGAGCGGTGAGCTACGAGACCGATCGCGACCACGACCTGGCTCCGCGTCGGATCGCCCGGTACCGGACCGACAACGGCGAGGAATTCGACGTCCCCTTCGCCGACGACGCCGAGATCCCGCCGACCTGGCTGTGCCGCAACGGCCAGGAGGGCGTGCTGATCGAGGGCACCACGCAGGAGGCCAAGAAGGTCAAGCCGCCGCGCACGCACTGGGACATGCTGCTGGAGCGCCGCAGCAAGGAGGAGCTCGAGGAGCTGCTCAAGGAGCGCCTCGAACTGCTCAAGACCCGCCGCCGCGCCTGACGGCCCGCTGATACGGAAACGGCCGCCGCATCTTCTCGATGCGGCGGCCGTTCGCTGTTCGTGTCGTCACTCGCCCGTCAGTGGCTCGCCACCTTGCGATAACGCAGCAGCGCCAGCGGCACGGCCACCGCGAGGATCGCCACCGAGCAGGCCACCGCGTATTCGACACAGTGGTCGGCGGCCCAGCCGCTGGGCGGGACGAAAGTGGGCGGCGAGTCGTTATCGAACAGCTTGCGTCCCGCCGCCGACACCGCGGTGATCGGATTCCATTCGGCGATCGTGCGCAGGGGCCCGGGCAGGGTCTCGGCCGAGATGAACGCCGAGGAGATGAACGTCAGCGGGAACAGCCAGATCAGCCCCGCGCTCTGCGCCACTTCCACTGTCGGTGACAGCAAGCCGGTCAGCGCGCCGATCCAGGACATCGCGAACGCGAAGAGCAGGATCACGGCGAACGCCAGCACCGCGTCGGTGACGCTGCCGTGGATGCGCCAGCCGACGACGTACCCGCACCCGACCATCACGGCCAAGCTGAGAATGTTGACCACCAGATCCGACAGCGTGCGGCCCATCAGCACGGCCAACCGCGACATCGGTAGCGCCCGCATCCGGTCGATGATGCCCTTCTGCAGGTCGCCGGCGAGCCCGACGGTGGTGAACGCGGCGTTGAACGCGACCGTCTGGGTGAAGATGCCCGCGAGCAGGAATTCCCGGTACTGCCCACCGCCGAGCGAGGCGCCGAAGATATAGGCGAACAGGAACACGAACATCAACGGCTGGATCGTGGCCGTCACCAGCAGGGTGGGCACGCGCAGGATGGTCAGCAGATTGCGGTGGGCGACGATCGCGCTGTCCCGGAACAGCCGCAGCCGCGGGCCGGAATCCCGCTGCGCCGCGTCTTTTCTCGGCTCCGGCTCCGCCGTCGGGGCTTGTTCCCCGACCATTGCCGTGCTCACGACATGATCTCCTCTGGTAGGTCGTGGTTTTCCGGTGCCATGGCCGGCGCGCTGCCCGGCTTGCCGGTGAGGGAAAGGAATACGTCGTCGAGGCTGGGCCGGTGCACGTTCGCGTCGACGACGCAGACGCCCGCGTCGTCCAGCCTGCGCAGCGCCTCCACCATGGTGCGCGAGCCGTCGCCGACCACCACCGACACCTCCTCGGTGCCTGCCTCGTGCGCGGGCTCGCCGACGCCGATCTGCGCCAACACCGCCAGCGCGGGCGCGGCGGCCTGCCCGGCGGCCAGGGTGACGGTGAGCCGGTCACCACCGATCGAGGTCTTCAACTCGTCGGCCGAGCCGCGCGCGATCACGCGCCCGTGGTCGATGACGGTGATCCGATCGGCCAGCAGGTCCGCCTCTTCCAGATACTGCGTGGTGAGCAGCACCGTGGTGCCGTCATCGACGAGGTCGCCGATCACCTTCCACATGTCCAGCCTGCCGCGCGGGTCCAACCCGGTGGTCGGCTCGTCCAGTACTACCACGGACGGCCGGGCGACCAGCGCACCCGCGAGGTCGAGCCGCCGGGCCATGCCGCCGGAGTAGGTTCCGGCCCTGCGGTGCGCGGCATAGTCCAGCCCGAGGGCATCGAGCAGTTCGGTGGCCCGGGCGCTCGCCTGTTTCGGGGACATCCCGTACAGGCGAGCCACCATACGCAGGTTCTCGTAGCCGGACAGGTTGGTGTCCACGGCGGCGTACTGACCGGACAGCCCGATCCGTTTGCGCGCCGCCGCCGGGTCACGCAGCACATCGATGCCCGCTACCCGCACCGACCCGGCGGATGGCTTCAGCAGCGTGGTGACGATCCGCACGGTCGTCGTCTTGCCCGCGCCGTTCGGGCCGAGCAAGCCCATCACGGTGCCGGTGGGAATACGTAGGTCGACCTCGTCCAGCACGCGGACCCGGCCATAGTTCTTCACCAGGCCGGTTACCTCCACCGCCAGACTCACCGGTGCGTCTCCTTCGTCTCCAGCCACCTCGACAGCACCGGCCCGATCTCGGCCAGCGCCTCGGGTGTGGTCATCGCGGAATGCCCGCAGCGCAGCTCGTAGTCATGGACCGCGCCGGTGATGTACGGCTGCCATGCCTCGGCGCGCCGATCCGGATCGGCCCGGTTGACCGGGTCGTCGCCCGCGGTGAAGAACAACAGGTCACCGTCGAACGCACGGGGCCGGAAGCTGTGCGCGAGCACGGTGCCGTTCTCGTAGCCGGCGTAGAGCCGCTCCAGATGTTCGACGGTCAGCGCCGCGAACGGCCCGGAACGCGCGCGCAGCAGTTCGGCCGCGTCGCGCAGGCTCATGCCCGGATCGATCTCCCCGTCGAGTTCGTCGCTGCCGAACTCCCCGACGATCTCGGCCACGCTCGGGGTCGCCTCCTCGAGCAATGCGTCCGACAGCCGGTAGCTGTCCATCATCGACAGCAGCGCGACCTCCTCGCCGGCTTCCTGCAGCTGCACCGCCATCTCCTGCGCGATCAGTCCGCCGAGTGACCAGCCGAGCAAGTGGTAGGGCCCCTGCGGCTGGATTTCCTTGATCCGGGCCACGTAGTGGCTCGCGGCCTCGGCGATCGACTCGTGCCCGGCCTCTCCCGCGACATGCGGAGCCTGCAAGCCGTACACCGGGCGGTCCGACGGCAGGTGCGCGAGCAACCCCGAATAGCACCATGCCAATCCGATCGCCGGGTGCACGCAGAACAGCGGCGCCGGGCTTGCCGCGGTACTCGGCCGGATCGGCAGCACCGGCGCCAGCATCGCCGCCACCGCGGCGCCCGAGGTCGCGCCTTCACCGTCCAGCCGCGCCGCGATGGCCGCGGGCGTCGCGTCGCCGAACATCAGCTGCACCGGCAGGTCGATGCCGGTTTCCCGGACGTGCGCAACCACTTTCGTGGCCAGCAGGGAGTTGCCGCCGAGTTCGAAGAACCCGTCGTCCACGCCCACCGACTCGACACCGAGTACCTCGGCGAAGGCCGCGCACAGCGCCTGCTCCGTCGGGGTGGACGGGGCGCGGTAGCCCTCACCCGTGGTGAACACCGGTTCCGGCAGCTTGGCGCGGTCCAGTTTGCCCACCGGGCTCAGCGGCACCTCGTCGAGCAGCATGATCGATTGCGGAACCATGTAGTTCGGCACCAGCCGGGCCAGGTGCCCGGTCAACTCGGCCGCGGTGAGTGTCACGCCGTCGCGGGCCTTGACGTACGACACCAGCGCCGTCGCGCCCGCCGGGGTGCGATGCCCGATGGTGGTGGAGAAGGCCACCGCGCCATGGCGGGCGAGCGCGGCGTCGATCTCTCCGAGTTCGATACGGAAACCGCGGATCTTGACCTGATGGTCGGTGCGGCCGACGTACTCGATCTCGTGCGCGGCGTCCGCCGACCCGTTCTCGCGCGTCCCTGCCCACCAGCGCACCAGATCGCCGGTGCGGTACATCCGCTCCCCCGGCTTGCCGAACGGGTTGGCGACGAACCGCTGGGCGGTCAGACCAGGACGATTCAGGTAGCCACGGGCGAGAGCGTCACCGGCCAGGTGCAACTCCCCGGTCACTCCGATCGGAGCCGGATGCAGTCGCGCGTCCAGGATCGCCGCGTTGACGCCACGGATGGGGCCGCCGATGGTGATCGGCCCACCCGGCGTCATCGGCTGTGAGATGACCGTGACGATGGTCGTCTCGGTGGGACCGTAGACGTTGTACAGGCTGCGGCCGGGCGCCCACCTGGTCACCAGATCCGGCGGCAGCGCCTCACCGCCGACCAGCACGTGCTGCAACTCGTCGAGTCCGGTGGGGTCGACCGTGCCGAGGGCGGAGGTGGTGATGAACGCGTGGGTGATCCGCTCCTCGGCGAAGACCCGTCGCAGGTCATCGCCGCCGACCACGCCGGTGGGCGTGATCACCAGAGTGGCAGCGCCGCCGAGGGACAGCAGCAGATCGAGCATCGCGGCGTCGAAGCTCGGCGTGGCGAAGTGCAGTACGCGGCACCCCGGCTGGACGTCGAACCGGGACGCCGTCTCGGCGGCGAAGTTCGACAACCCGCCGTGGGTGACCATCACGCCCTTCGGCGTGCCGGTGGAGCCGGAGGTGTAGATCACGTACGCCGGGTTGTCGATCCGCAGCGGGGCGAGGCGCTCGGTCTCGGCGATCGGCTCGTCCGGCGCGTCCAGCACCAGCCCGCGGAAGTCCGGATCGTCGAGCACGATCCACTCCGTGCCCTCGGGCATCTCGTTGCGGTAGCCCGACAGCGTGATGCCCAGCGCCGCACCGGAATCCGACAGCATGTGCGCGATGCGCTGCTGCGGGTACAACGGGTCGACCGGCACGAACGCCGCTCCGGCCTTGGCCACAGCGAGCACCGTCGCCACCGACTCGACCGATCGCGGGATGCCGAGCGCCACCAGAGTTTCCGGACCGACCCCACGGGCGATGAGCACCCGCGCCAGCCGGTTCGTCCAGCGATCCAGGGCGCCGTAGGTCACCTCGGTACCGTCGGAGACCAGGGCGACCGCGGCGCGGTCGACGCTCGCCGCCTGCTCGAACACCTCGGGGAAGGTGATCGGCCGGTCCGGTTTGCCACCGCGTACCGGCGCCAGGCCCGACCACTCGGCGGGGTCGAGCAGTTCCAGATCGCCCACCGCGGTCGTCGGGCTCGCGGCGATCGCGGCGAGCAACCGGGTCAGCCGCTTGCCGAGCCGCTGCGCGGTCGACTCGTCGAACAGATCCTTCGCATAGTTCACCGCCACGGTGATGCCGGCCGGATCGCGCTGCGCGGTCTGCGTTTCGGTCAACGTGAACTGGAGATCGAACTTGGCGACTCCCGTGTCGATGTCAGCCGCCTCGATGCGCAGTCCGGGCAGGTCCAGCCCGCCGACCGGCTCGTTGCGCACCGACAGCATCACCTGGAACATCGGATGGTGCGCCTGAGATCTGGCCGGGTTGAGCACCTCCACGAGACGCTCGAACGGCAGGTCCGCGTGGGCGAAGGCGTCCAGATCGGTTTCGCGCACCGCGTGCAGCAGGTCGGTGAACCGTGCGCCGGGGTCGAGGCGGGTGCGCAGCACCAGCGTGTTGACGAACATGCCGACCAGCCGGTCCAGGGCGGGGTGACCGCGGCCCGCGATCGGGGTGCCGACGATGATGTCGTCGGTAGCCGTCATGCGGTGCAGCAGCACCGCGAGCGCGGCGTGCAGGACCATGAACAAGCTGACGTTGTTGCCGCCCGCGATCGCCTGCAGTTCGCGGTGGGTGACCGGGTCCACCGCGCACTCCACCGTGCCGCCCCGGTAGGACGGAGCAGGCGGACGCGGCCGGTCGGCCGGTACGGTCAGCAACTCGGGGATGCCGTCGAGAGTGTGCCGCCAGTAGTCCAGCTGCTTGCTCACCGCCGAGTCCGGGTCGTCCTCGCTGCCGAGCACGTCCTGCTGCCACAGCGTGTAATCGGCGTACTGGACCTCCGGCTCCGCCCAGTCCGGCGCGTTACCGCCGCAGGCCGCGCGGTAAGCGACGGCGACATCGGCGGCCATCGGCTCGAGCGACCAGCCATCCATCGCGATGTGGTGCACGACCACGACCAGAACATGCTCGGCGGGCTCCGCGGGCTCGTCGCCGCCGGTCGACACCGAGATCAGTGCCGCCCGGATCGGAACGGCCGCGGCCAGATCGAACCCCGGTGCCGCGAAACGCCGTACGATGCCCTCCACTTGCTCCGGCCGCACCGTCGCCCGCGCCAGCGAGATCGCCGCTTCGGCCGGATCGAGGACGACCTGGGCGGGTGCGCCGTCGCTCTCCGGGAACACCGTGCGCAGGGTCTCGTGCCTGGCCTGCACCGCGTGCAGTGCGCGAATGAGAGCGTCTACGTTCAAGCTGCCGGTCATGCGCAGCACGAGCGGGACGTTGTAGGCGCCGGCCGACTGTCCCGGGGCCGAGCCGCCACCGGCGTTGAAACGGTTGAGGAACCACAGTCGCCGTTGCGCGGCCGACAGCGGGATGCGCTCCGGGCGTTGCCTGCGCACCAGCGCGGGGCGGTCGGCGTCGGACTCGGCGCCCGCGTCCAGCAACTCGGCGAGCCCGGCGACCGTCGGCGTGGCGAACACCATGCGCACGGCCAGTCGCACGTTCGTCGCCGCGGCCAGCCGGGCGACGAGCTGCGTGGCCAGCAACGAGTTGCCGCCGATGTCGAAGAAGCTGTCGTCGGCGCGCACGTCCGCGGCGCCGACGAGCTCACCCATCACCGCGGCGACCAAACCCTCCGTTTCGGTCCGGGGCTCGCGACCGGTGGGGTGCGCGAGGAATCGGGGCTCGGGCAATGCGCTGACATCCAGCTTCCCGACCGGCGTCAGCGGGATCGTGTCCAGCACGGTGATGCCCGCGGGCACCATGTGTGCGGGCAGCCGTCGCGCGACGGAGGCGCGCACCGCCTCGGGGTCCACCCCGGCCGTGCGGTCGGCCGGCTGGACGTAGGCGATGATCCGGTCGGCGCCCGCGATGCGGCGCACCTCGGTGTGCGCGAACCGCACGGACGGGTGTTCGCCGAGCACGGCGGTGACCTCGCCGAGTTCGACGCGGAAACCGCGCAGTTTCACTTGGTGGTCGCTGCGGCCGAGGTAGGCCAGCTCGCCGGAAGCACTCCAGCACACCACGTCCCCGGTCCGGTACATCCTGGCTCCCGCCGGGCCGTACGGATCGGCCACGAAACGTGCGGCGGTGAGACCGAACCGGTCGAAGTAACCGCGCGCGACACCGTGCCCCGCGAGGTACAACTCGCCGGGAACGCCGACCGGCACCGGGCGCAGCCGCTCGTCGAGCACCAATCCTCGAGCGCCACGCACCAGGCTGCCGATGCTGATCGGTTCGCCGACCCGCAGGGGACCGGACATGGTGATGACGACCGTGGTCTCGGTGGGTCCGTACACATCGCACATCACGCGGCCCGGCGCCCAGCGCGCCACCAGGTCCGGCGCCACCGCCTCACCGCCGACCAGGAGCGCACGCATGTGCGGCAGCGGCCACTGTTCGCGATCGATGGTGGCCAGCGCGGCCGGCGTCATGAAGCCGTGGGAGACCTGCTCGCGGTCCATCAGCGCGGCCAGTTCGTCGCCGCCGTAGATGTCGGTCGGGCAGATCACCATCGCCGCGCCCGCGCCCAACGCGATCAGCAGATCCAGGATCGCCGCGTCGAAACTCGGCGAGGCGAAGTGCAATGTGCGGGAATACTCGTCGACGCCGATGCGGTCGCGGATCTCGTCGGCCAGGTTGGACAGGCCGCTGTGGGTCACCGCGACGCCCTTGGGCTTTCCGGTGGATCCCGAGGTGTAGATCAGGTAGGCCAGATCGGCGACCTGGATGGTGCGCGAGCGTTCGCTATCGTGAATCGGCGCGTCGTCGTGGCCGTCGAGTTCGGCGGCGAACTCGGGACGGTCCAGCAGCAGCCACTCCGTGTGTCCTCCAGCGGGGGCGCCCGCGCGCAGCTGCTCCACATGCGCCGCTACCGTGACGCCGATCGCGCAGCCGGAGTCGGTGAGCATGTGCTGGATCCGGTCGGGTGGGTACTTCGGGTCGACCGGGACGAACGCCGCGCCGGACTTCGCCGCCGCCAGCATCGTCACCACCGAGTCGATCGAGCGGACGAGCCCCAGCGCGACACGCGTCCCGGGGCCGAGTCCGCGCGCGATCAGCGCACGCGCCAGGCGGTTCGAGCGCCGGTCGAGCTCGGAGTAGGTGAGCGATGCCGTGCCGGCGCGCAGCGCCGTGTTGTGCGGATACCGCTGCGCGGTAGCCGTGAAGTACGCGGCCAGCGTGCACGGCGGTGCCGCCTGCCCGCCCCGCGCCGGGGCGAGGGTGCGGTGCTCGTGGTCGGTGCGCGCGTCGACGTCGCGGACCAGTACGCGCGGGTCACCGGTGACGGCCGTGAGCACGCGTAAGAACCGGTCCGCCAGCGTCTCGATCGTCATCGCGTCGAAAAGCTCGGTGGCGTAGACGAATTCGAAAACGCTCTCCGGATCGCCCGAGACGGATCCCGGGCCACCCGCGTCGTTGGAGACGCGCAGCTCCAAGTCGAATTTCGCCAGCGCGATGTCCAACGGCTCCGCGCGCAGCGCGAGGCCGGGCAGTTGCAGTGCCGGCACCGGGCCGTCCTGCACGCTCAGCGCCACCTGGAACAGCGGGTGACGACCCGAGGAGCGGGCCTCCGCGCCGAGTTCCTCCACGATGCGCTCGAACGGAATGTCGGCGTGCGCCATCGCGGCCAGCTCGGTGTCCCGGTCGGCGCGCAGCAGATCGGCGAAGCTGCGGTCCGGGTCCACGTCCGAACGCAGCACCAGCGTGTTCACGAACATGCCCACCAGGTCGTCGAGCTTGGTGTCGGTACGGCCCGCCACCGGTGTGCCGATCACGATGTCGCGACCGCCGGTGACGCAGCGCAGCAGCACCGCGAACGCCGAACGCAGCACCATGAACGTGCTGACGCCCTGTTCGCCTGCCAGCGCGGCGAGCCCGCGCCGCAGCTGCTCCGGCACCGCGAAGCGCACCGTCCCGGCCTGCTGCGTCGGCTCCGAGGGACGCGGCCGGTCATAGGGCAGCGGCAGCTGGTGGGGGATGCCGGCCAGCGCGGTACGCCAGTACTCCAGCTGGGTCGCCGCGACACTGCCGGGGTCGTCTTCGGAGCCCAGGCAGGCACGCTGCCAGAGCCCGAAGTCGGCGTACTGCACCGGCAGCGGCGTCCACGACGGGGCATCTCCCTCGTGCCGCGCCGCGTACGCGACAGCGAGGTCCCTGGTCAGCGGACCGAGCGACCAGCCGTCGGCGGCGATGTGGTGCACCACCACGCCGAGCAGGTAACGCTCGGGCGCGGTGCGCAGCAGCGCCAGACGCACGGGCGTCTGCTTGGTGAGATCGAATCCGTTGTGCGCCAACGACTCCAGCGCGTCCTTCGCGCCGGAGTCGTCGATGTCGGTGACCGTCAGATCCGGCACGGCCCGCTCGACCGGAAGCACGACCTGCTGTGCGCCCTCGGCGTCCTCCGGGAAGACGGTGCGCAGCACCTCGTGTCGCCGCAGCACGTCGGTGAGCGCCTCCCGCAGCGCGGGCACGTCCAGATCTCCGGCGACGCGGATCACGAAAGCGATGTTGTAGGCACTCGATTCGGGCGCGAAGCGGTTGAGGAACCACAGACGCTGCTGCGGCAGCGACAATGGGATACGTCCCGGACGCGGCGTCCGCACCGCCAGCGCCGGCCGCTGCGTCCGGGGCGCTCGGTCCACATGCGCGGCGATCCCGGCGACCGTGGGCGCCTCGAAGATCGACCGTACCGGCAGCTCCACACCGAACTCCGCGTGTAGCGCGGCGGCGAGCCGGGTAGCCAGTAGCGAGTTGCCGCCGAGGTCGAAGAAACTGTCCTCGGCTCCGGTGACCGGGCGCCCGAGCACCCCGCCGAACACGCCGGCCACGGCCAGCTCCAGTGCCGTGCTCGGCGCGCGAGACGTCCCGGCGGCCGCGAACACCGGTTCCGGCAACGCCTTTCGGTCCAACTTGCCCGCGGGAGTGACCGGGATCTCGTCGAGTACGGCCACCGAGGCCGGGACCATGTAGCCTGGCAGCCGCCTGCGCGCGGTTTCCAGCACCGCCTGCGCCTCCACCGGACGGTCGGCCGTGACATACGACGCGAGCCGCACCTGGCCGTGCTCGTCGGTGTGCACCACGGTGAGCGCGAACCGGACACTGGGATGCAGGCGCAGCACGTTGTCGATCTCGCGCAGTTCGATGCGGAAACCGCGGATCTTGATCTGGTCGTCCGCGCGTCCGAGGAACCGCAGCTGCCCCGACCGCTCCATGACGACCAGGTCGCCGGTGCGATACATCCGCTCCCCGCGCCTGCCGTGCGGGTTGGCCACGAACCGTTGCGCGGTCAGGCCGCAACGCCCGTGGTAGCCGCGCGCGACACCGGGACCCGACACGTACAGCTCGCCCGGCGTGCCGGGCGGGACCGGGTGCAACCGGTTGTCCAGCACGAACAGTCGCATGCCGCGCACGGGCGTCCCCAGCGGCACCGGACGGCCCGGCTCCATCGGCCCGCTCGCGGTCGCCGCGACGGTGGCCTCCGAGGGACCGTACATGTTGTGCATGCGATGTCCGGCGGTCCAGGTCTCGACGAGTTCCTCCGAGCAGGCGTCGCCGCCGACGATGACCGTCGCCAGCTCGTCGAGCCCCTCGTTCGGCACGGTGGCCAGCGCGGCGGGTGTGACGAAGGCGTGGGTGACCCGCTCCTCGCGCAACAGTGTGGCCAGCTCGGCGCCGCCGTACATGCCCGAGGGGGCGATCACCATCGTCGCGCCCGCGGCGAAACCGAGCAGCATCTCCAGCACCGACGCGTCGAAGCTGGGCGAGGAGAAGTGCAGCGTGCGCGCCGCGTCCGTGATGCCGAACAGGTGGTTCTGCTCACCGGCGAGGGAGGCGATGCCCGCGTGGGTGACGACCACCGCTTTCGGCGTGCCGGTGGAGCCGGAGGTGTAGATGAGATAGGCCGGGTGGCTCACCCGCAGCGGATGGTGCCGTTCCTCGTCGGTGATCGGATCCGCCGAGTGACCTCGGAGTTCGGCCGTCAGTTCCGCGGAGCCGAGAACCAGCCAGTCGACGTAGGCCTTGCGGTGCTTGCCCCGCGCCGTGGGCCAAGCGGGCATGGCCGCGAGGCATTCGGGATCGGTCAGGCCCACCATCGCGCCCGAGTCACCGATCATGTGCGCGATTCGCTCGCCCGGGTAGTTCGGATCGATCGGCACATACGCCGCACCGGTTTTGGCGACCGCCCACACTGCGGTGATCGCGTCGAGACCGCGCGGCAGCGCGATCGCGACGACCGTCTCTGGACCGGCGCCGTGGTCGATGAGGGCGCGCGCCAGCGTGTTCGAGCGCTCGTCGAGTTGGCGGTAGGTGGTGTCGGCGCCGAGGTAACGCACCGCCACCGCGCCCGGCACGCGGCGTGCGGTGTCGGTCAGCAACGTGGCCAGGGTGATCGGCGGCTCGGCGGGTGCGCCCCCGATGGGCACCAGGTTCTCGGTTTCCCTGCGGTCCAGGATCGGCAGGTCGCCCACCGGCAGTTCGGGGGCGGCCACGCCGCCGGCGAGCACCGCGATGAAACGGCGGGCGAACGACTGCACCGTGGAACGGTCGAAAACATCGGTCGTATAGCCGAATTCGGCCGACAGCGGTCCGTCGCCGGAGTCGTCGTGCACGACCAGCTGCAGGTCGAACTTGGCGACGTCGGAGGCGATCGGCAGCACTTCGGCACGCACACCGGGCAGATCGATCCGCAGGTCCGGCGCGTGGTCGTAGGACAGCATCACCTGGAACAGCGGGTGGCGCGAGGGGGAACGCTCCGGGTTGGCCACCTCGACCAGCCGCTCGAACGGCACGTCGGCGTTGGCGAAGGCGTTGAGGTCGGTCTCGCGCACCACGTCGAGCATCCGGTCGAACCCGGATCCCTGGTCGACCGCGGTGCGCAGGACCAGCGTGTTGACGAACATGCCGACCAAGTCGTCGAGCGCCGGATCGGAACGGCCCGCGATCGGGGTGCCGATGGCGATGTCATCGCTCGCGCACAACCGCGACAGCAGCGTCGCCAGCGCCGCGTGCAGCACCATGAACATGCTCACGCCCCGGCTGGCCGCGAGCTCGATCGCGCCGCGGCGGATCTCCGCCGGAATGGTGAACTCGACGCGGCCGCCGACGGTCGATCGGCGCAGTGGACGCGGGCGGTCCAGGGGGAGGTCGAGTTGCTCGGGGAGCCCGGCCAGCGCCGAACGCCAGTGCGTCAGCTGGCGGCTGAGCGCACTGGCCGGATCGGATTCCTCACCGAGCAATTCGCGCTGCCACAGCGCGAAGTCGGCATACTGCACCGGCAACTGCGTCCACTGCGGCGCGACACCGTTCGCACGCGCCGCCACCGCGGTCATCAAATCCTTGGCCAGCGGCGCGATGGACCAGCCGTCACCGCAGATGTGATGCAGGACGATGAGGAAGACGTGCCGCTGCGCTCCGGTGCGGTAGAGGGCAACCCGGATCGGGGCCTGGGCGCGTAGATCGAAGCCGTAGCCGGCGTACTCGGTCGCCAGCCCGGCCACGTCGTCGTCGGTGACATCGATCGGGTCGAGCGTCAGCGGGATCGCCTCTGCCGGGTGGATCAGCTGGAAGGGCCCGTCCGGCGATTCGGGGAAGGTGGTGCGCAGGCTCTCGTGCCGCTCGATCACATCGACCAGACCCGCCCGCAGCGCGGCCACGTCAAGGGGTCCCTCCACCGCGACGGCCAGCGGCATGTTGTACGCGGCGGCATGCTCGGAGAACCGGTTCAGGATCCACAGCCGCTGCTGCGCCTGCGACAGCGGAATCCGCTCCGGCCGCTCGGCCGGCGCCAGCCGCGGTGAGGACGCGTCGGTGGTCTGCATGGCGAACCGCTGGGTGAGCGCGTCGATCGTGGCGGCCTCGAACAGATCCCGGATGCTCAGCGCGGTGCCGAGCGCGGCGTTGATCCTGGCCACCGCCCGAGCGGCGATGAGCGAGTTGCCGCCCATATCGAAGAAGTTGTCCTGGATGCCGATCTCGGTGTCGAGGACCTCGGCGAAGATGCCCGCGAGCACTCGCTCGACCTCGGTGCGCGGTTCGGCGATCGGCCGGATCGAACGCGGCCCGAACACGGGAGCGGGCAGCGCTTTGCGATCGATCTTGCCGTTGGCGCTCAACGGTAGCTCGTCGAGTTCCATCAGCGCGGAGGGCACCATGTACCCGGGCAGCGTATGGCGCAGGGTGGTGAGCAGCGCTGAGGTGTCCAGCCGGGCGTCGTCGTGCTCCTGCCTGGCGACGACGTAGGCGACCAGCTCGTCACCGGCGCGTCCGGTGTGCGCCACGCACACCGCGCGAGCGACCTTCGGGTCTTCGAGCAGGGCGGCCTCGATCTCACCGAGTTCGATGCGCAGGCCGCGGATCTTGACTTGGAAATCGCTGCGGCCCAGATATTCCAGCACACCCGGCTCCGCGCCGGAGCGGCCGATCTGCCAGCGGGCCAGGTCGCCGGTGCGGTACATCCGCGCGCCCGGGGTGAAGGGGTTGGCCACGAACCGGTCGGCGGTGAGCCGCGGCTGTCCGAGGTAGCCGCGAGCCAGTTGGATCCCGGCGAGATACAGTTCGCCGACCACGCCGGGCGGAACGGGCCGCAGCCGGTCGTCCAGCACATACGTCTGGGTGTTCCACACCGGCGAACCGATCGGCACGGCGCTCGCGTCGGGCGGGCACGGCCAGTAGGTGACGTCCACGGCGGCCTCGGTCGGGCCGTACAGGTTGTGCAGTTCGGACGCGGGTAACGCCGCGTAGAACTCGCGCACCGTGGCGGCGGGCAGCGCCTCGCCACTGCAGAACACCCGGTGCAGACTGGTGCAACCGCGCAGATCGGCCTCCGTAACGAAGACCGACAGCATGGACGGCACGAAATGCGCTGTGGTGACGCGCTTGCGGGCGATGACCCGCGCGAGGTACTCCGGGTCGCGGTGCCCGTCCGGCGCGGCGACGACCAGCCGTGCGCCGATCTGTAAGGGCCAGAAGAACTCCCAGACCGAGACGTCGAAGGTCGCCGGGGTCTTCTGCAGCACCGCGTCGGCGCGGCTGAGCGGATACTCGTGCTGCATCCAGCGCAGGCGGTTGACGATGGCGGCATGAGTAACACCGACGCCCTTGGGTTTTCCGGTCGATCCGGAGGTGAAGATCACGTAGGCCAGGTGGCCGGGGCGTAACTCGCCTCTGCGATCGGCGTCGGTGATCGGCGCGTCGTCGAAGGCGGACGCCTGCGCGGAGTCGATGTCCAGCCGGGTGGCGATCGCGGGCAGTTCGATCTCGTCGCGGGCCACCGTGAGCACACACAGCGGCTCGGCCTGACGGACGATCTGCCCGATCCGCTCGGCCGGATGCTCGGTGTCCAGCGGTAGGTACGCCGCCCCGGACTTGATGATCGCGTACATGCCGACCACCAGGTCGAGGCTGCGGCGTAGGCACAGACCGACCGTCGTGTCGGGTCCGGCGCCCCGCGCGATGAGCAGCCGAGCCAGGCGGTTGGCGCGGGCGTCGAGTTCGGCGTAGGTCAGCGCCTCGTCGCCGAATTCGAGCGCGATCGCCTCCGGGTCGGTCGCGACGCGCTCGGCGAAGAGGCTCGCCAGTGTGCCTTCTTGCCGGGTCGCCTCGGTGGCGTTCCAGCCGTGCAGGACCTGTTCCCGCTCGGCCAGGGTGATCGCGCCGAGCGACTCGGTGGGCTGCGTCGCTTCAGCTGCCAGGAACCGGCCGAGGAAGTCCAGATAGCGTGCGTGATGCACGTTCACCTCGGCCTCGCCGTAGAGGCGGGGGTTGGCTTCGAAGTCGACGTGCAAGCGCCCGCCCGCGCCGTTGTAGACGTTGACCGAGAGGTCTTCCACCGGGCCGGTGGCCAGCACGTGCATGGAGCCGACCAGGCTGCCGAAACGCAGCTCCTCGTGGAACAGCATCAGGTTGACCATCGGACCGAAGAACCCGCGGGCGTCGCGGGAGTAACCGCTGTCGCGCCGGATGTCGTCGTGCCGGTAGCGCTGATGACGCAGGGCGCCGGTGATCTGCAGCTCGACGACTTTCACCAGGTCGCCGATCGTGGTGGACTCGTCGAACCGCAGCCGGATCGGCACGACGTTGGACACCACGCCCGCCGAGCGGCGCAGCGACACCGTGGTGCGCGCCGAGACCGGCAGGCTCAAGACCACGTCCGGGTTGCCCGTCACCGACCGCACGTAGACGGCCAGCGCCGCGACGAACACCGCCGAATCGGTCGTGTTCCAGGCGCTGGTCGCCGCCTCGATCGCGGCATGGTGTTCGTCGGTCAGCACGGCGGCGGCCAGCCTGCGTCCGGCGTCGTGCGTGGCGGCGCCGAGCCTGGTCCCGCCCAGGCTCACCGGCTCGCCCACCCCCGACAGCTGCCCTGCCCAGTACTCGCGATCGCTCTGGAAGCGGCTGGAGTCGTGGTAGCGCGCCTCGTCGGCGTAGATCTCGGCCAGCGGAGTCGCCCGCGAGGCGACCGGCTCGGTTCGGTTCTCCAGTGCGGTGTAGATCTCCGCGGTACGGGTCAGTGCGTTCATCGCGCCGTAACCATCGATGACGATGTGGTGGGCGAACGAATACCAGATGTAGTCGGTCTCCCCGATCCGCAGGACCGCGTTGGAGGTCAGTGGGTCGCGTTCCAGATCGATCGGCGAACTCGTGTGCTCGTGCATCCAGCGCAGCGCCGCGGCGTACGGATCGGCTTCACCACGCAGGTCGATGCGGACCCAGCCCGGCCGGTGCACCGGATCCACGATCTGATACGGAGTGCCATCGATCTCCACCAAGCGCAGCTGACCCACCTGGGTCTCGGCGCCGAAACGCTCGATCGCGTACAGCAGCCGTCCCTCGTCCAGGTCGCCGTGTATCTCGACGTACTGGGAGATCGTCAACGGTACGTCGGGCCGGATGCGCTGCGCGTACCAGAGAGCCGTCTGTGCGGGTGACAGTGCAAACGGTTGTGCCGAAAATTCGCCGGATGAACATTGGTCGACGCGATCCGTGGCCAATGAACTCATCAATCACTCCGTTCTGCCGCTGTTGACGCAACTCCCCGAGCACCACTACAGCAAGCGCACGCGCGCCTGCCGTAGGACGTGATCCACGCCCTATGATTCGGAGCATCGCCTAAGCCGGATTGCCGACGTTTTGGATTTGTTTCACATCCAACGTCCTTGGCAGAAGGCCACTTTGGTTGGTTACATTTCCGCAAACATTGTGACTCAACTAGGTCGAACCGAAGCAAAACGGGCTCTGACCAGACTGTTCGATGGTACTTCGCCAGGCGTCCCGCTTGTCAGGCGAACGTTGCGCAACTTAATTCCGCACCTTTACTTTCGGGGCGGTGGAGGAAAGAACATACCGAAAGTTCGGTTAACGCTGGTTCGGCAGGGAACCCGCTATCGGCCGGCGACGGCTCGACCGCCGGTCCGGGCGCCCTCCCGCGCGGATGATCGCCGCCGAATAACGGCGGCCGGTACGGCAACAGCCGTCAGGATAACGAACAACCGCTCCGGCGCAGGTCCTATTCGCGTTGCGATAGTGGTGCCATCGCGCAACGGAAGCTCGGCGACCAGGGCTGCGGGCACGAACAACGCGGTTTCCTGCCGCACAGCGCCATCGGCGGCGATAATGGCGCTGACACCCGACGTGGCGGCGACGACCAGCGCTCGACCGTGCTCTACAGCACGGATGCGGGACATGGCCAGCTGCTGATAGGTCATCTCGCTGTCGCCGAAGGTGGCGTTGTTCGTTGGCACGGTGAGCAGCTGCGCGCCCGCGCGCATCGCGTCTTCGAACGACCGGTCGAAGGCCACTTCATAGCACGTTGCGACGCCTATGTCGATACCTGCCGCGTGCACAACTCCGTCACCATTTCCCGGCACGAAGTATCCCGCCCGATCGGCGTATTCGGAGAAAAGCCGGAAAAATCCGCGCATCGGCAGGTACTCGCCGAAGGGCTGGATGATCTTTTTGTCGTGCCGTTCGCCCGGCCCCCCCGCGCCGTTCCACACCATCACCGAGTTGGTCGTCGTCCGATCCGGGTTGATCAGCACGGCACCGACCAGGATGGGCGCGCCGATCCGCTCGGAGGCCGCGGTGATCAGGGCGTCGGCGTCGGCGTTGCGCAACGGGTCGATGTCCGAGGAGTTCTCCGGCCAGATCACCACATCGGGCCGAGGGGAGCGGCCCGCCGCTACCTCGGCGGCCAGTTCTTCGGTGCGCCGTACATGGTTGTCCAGCACAGCCCGCCGTTGCTCGTTGAAGTCCAGTCCGAGCCGCGGCACGCTGCCCTGGATCGCCGCGACCGTGACCGTTCGATCGCCCTCGTCCGGATCGGGCAGGGCAGAGGTGAGCAGGAGACCGGTGAGCGGCATGACGAGCAGGGTGAAAGCCGCAGCGGCGTACCCGAGTCGAGTCGCCGGGGCAGGTCCACTCGGAGTGTGCCGCCCGGGCCGCTCGATCCCGTCTCCGGCGGATCCGCTCCCCTTACCGGCGGTATTTCGCCACAGCAGCGAGACCAGCGCCGCCGTACCGGTTCCGGTGAGCGCCACCGCGAATCCGACCAGCGGGGCGCCGCCGACCGCTGCCAGCGACAGGAACCAGCCTTCGGCTTGGCCGAAGGCCAAACGGCCCCAGGGGAATCCGCCGAACGGGAAGCTGGATCTACCCCACTCGGCGGTGGTCCAGGCCAGCGCCACCCACAGCGGCCAGCCGGGCAGCGCGCCGATCAACCGGGCGAGCAGGCCGAACACGCCCACGTACAGCGCGCACACGGTGGACAGCGCCAGCCACGGCAACGGCCCGACGTAGATACCGGTCCACGGCAGCAGCGGGACGAAAAACGCCAGACCGCCCAGGAATCCGTACCCGAAGCCCGCCCGCAGACGTCCGTCGCCGCGTACGGTGAGGGTGAGCACCGCGATGCCCAGCGGTGCGAGAAACCACCACGGCCGGGGCGGGAAGCTGTCGAACAACAGCAGCCCGGCGAAGATCGCCGCCGCCGAGCGCGCCGCCACCGGATGCCGGGATACCGCCGCCCAGGCCGGTCGCATCGCTCCGAGCACTCGCTCTCGCACCATCACTCGGCCACTGTCCGGCATGGCGCCTGCGACCGCCAGTCGGCCGATGGGCACCGGACAGCCGATGGGCGCAATCCACCAGCGGTTCGCCACCCGGCGGAACCCGGCCACGGGCTCACTATGACGCTTCTCACACCGGGCGTCGAAAACGCCATGCCTCGCGTGCGCAGAACAGTCCCAGCGCACCGCACAACCCGGGTGGGCGCGACCGCGTCGGTGAGGTTACGGCCCAGACGACCACGAACCACCATGTACGAATCGGCAGGTGCGCACTCTGCGATCGCGGATGGCCGCGGAAGCGTCGACCACCGGGTGGGCGATGTCGGCTCCGGGCTCGGACTCCACCGGACGGACCGGCGTCTCTCAGGCGAGACAAGTGGCGTGTGCCTAGGCGGCACCGAGTGCCATCTCAGGCCTGGACGCCGTCGGCCGGAGCGGCCGCTGGGGGTTGCCATCGGAGCGTCGGCTCGCCGAGCGGCGCAGAGTGTGGTCGAAGCGGCCCGGTGGCGATCCGCTCCACCCGGCGCAGTCTGTGGCTGCCGGTTCAGTACGCGGCAGCACCCCGCGGCGGACACGACACGAGTCACACGTCGACGGCCGACTGCGTGGGAGCCGACCTGGGTGCACCCGTCGATCGACGACCGCGACCGGACCGTGAAGCCCTCTACGGCGGGGGTTCGGGTCAACTCCGTCCTGCGCCCCACCGGACGCCACTGCGCGCGGGCAGGCCACCGGACGGTGCGGTACCGGCCTTGCGAGGCTTGCGCCCACAACGGCGTGGCCGGACTTCCGACAGCGGCTTCCCACAGCGAGCCGGTCGAGTAGACGGAAGCGGACACTTCCGTCGCTCGCCCGCCCACGTCATACCGCTCTGCACTCTCGCTCCACGCCCAGCGCGGTGACTCGGCGGTCCAGGATCGCGCCTCGACGATGGCGCGGCGGGGCGTCCGCGCCGTGATCGTCGGCGAGTCCATCAGGAGATCCGCGACCCGCGCCCCTCCCGGCGACCCCCCGTCCAGCGGTTCCGCCCCGGGCGTGAACACTCCGAGCGGCCGGCCATCCCTACCGCAACTCCGGTGATCACGCACACGAACGCCGGTCATGGAGCCGTCGGCAACCATCGGCTCCGCGACCGCTCGCTCATTTCGCATAGATCGTCACTCCCCGATGCACGGTGCGCAGGCACGTGGGCAGCGGTGAATCCGATTCCAACGCGGGCAATCCCGGCACGCGCGAGCGCGGATCGGTGGACCAGCGCTGCACCGAGTCCGCGGCGGCGGCGACGACGAGTTCGTCGGCATCCCAGATCGCGTAGGACGCGGGAGCCCCGGGTACCAGGGTCCCCGCCACCCCGTCGCGCACCCCGCCCGCACGCCAGGCGCCCCGCGTGGCCGCGGCGAAGGCCGCGCGTGGGGACAGGCCGTGGCCGGGTGTGCGATGGTTGGCCGCGGCCCGCACCGCCGCCCACGGATCGAGCGCCGTGACCGGGGCGTCGGAGCCGATCGCCAGGGCGACGCCTGCCGAGGCCATGGCGGCGAACGGATTCAGCGTCGCGGCCCGATCGGCCCCCAGCCGCGCGGCGTACATGCCGTCCGGGCCGCCCCAGGCAGCGTCGAATCCCGGTTGCACGCTGGCGATCACACCCCAGCGCGCCAGCAGCTCGATGTGCTCGGCGTGGATCAGTTCGGCGTGTTCGACGCGGTGTCCGAGCGCCGCGACGGCAGGGCCGCCGAGTTCGGCGACCACCCGTCGGACACCGGCGACGACCGCGTCCATGGCGGCGTCACCGATCACGTGGAATCCCGCCTGGATACCGGCGACGGTGCAGGCGCGAACGTGGTCGGCGATCGCCTCGGCATCGAGATAGCTTCGGCCGCAGCCGGTCTCGTCGGCATAGGGCGCACGCAGCCGAGCGGTGTGCGAACCGAAGGAGCCGTCCACGAACAGGTCACCGCCGAGGGCGTGCACGCCGAGTTCCGCGATCAGGGCGCGGGCCTGCTCCGCGCTGCGCACCGCCTCCCCCCAATAGGCCCGCACCTGCACGCCGTGTTCGAATTCGAGCAGTTCGCGTACGTCGGTGCGCCCCGCGATCTCCGGGCCGGCGCATTCGTGGACCGCGACGACGCCGTGCGCGGCGGCATGGTCCAGCGCCGCGGCGCGCGCTCGATCCCGTTGCGCCCGAGACAGACTCGCGAGCGCGGCGGTGCGCACCAAGTGGTGGGCGGCGGCCCGCACGGGCTGGCCACGAGTGAATCCGTCGGTTGTCGCCAGCTCGGGCAGCGTGTCCAGCAGCGCCGAGGACGCCACCGCTGAGTGCGCGTCCACACGCGAGAGGTAGACCTGCCGCCCGGCGCCCGCCGCCGCGTCGATCTCCGCGACCGTGGGCGGCCGCCCGTCCGGCCAGGCTGTCTCGTCCCACCCGTCGCCCAGGACGGCGCCGTCCGGATGTGCCTCGGCATAGTCTCGCAGCAGCCGCAGGCAGTGCTCTAGCGACCGTGCGGCAGACAGGTCCAGTCCGGTCAGCTTCAAGCCCAGCGCGGTGAGGTGTACGTGCGGGTCGACGAACGCGGGGGCGACGAACGCACCGTCGAGGTCGACGATCTCCGCGTCCGGGTGCAGCACGCGGCCGGGCTGCTCGGCGCCCAGCCAGACGACGGTACCGTCGCTCACCGCCATCGCCGTGGCGTCGGGTGAACTGGCGCTGTAGAAACGACCGCCGATCAGCAACTGGGTACTCACGAGGCACCAGTCTGCCGTATGCCCGATCCGGCGGTTCCGGTCAGCCGTTCAGGACGGGGTGGCGCGCCAGATCCTCCGATTGCGCCAGCACCGCCATCACCTCCGCGTATTCCGGCGGCGCGCCACCGCTCCCCGCGGCCGCCGTGGGCAGGCAGCCCGCCTCCACCGCGATCAGCTCCAGCCGCAGCGCCGCGGCCGTGAATCCGGAAATCGACTGTCCCGCAGCAGCCGCCGCACGTTTCACCGCGGCGGCCAGCTCCTCGCTCACCGTCACGGTGAGTTGCTCGGTGGCCATCGCGCCACGATAGCCCTTCGCGGGACCACACGGAACCGGCTGCGGCGATTCGCCCTCAGGGCGAGGTGATCGCGCGGCGCGCGTTGCCCTGGCCATCGTCGTACCACTGCCCCACGACGACACCGTCGACCACTTCGCCGCCGTCGATGACCACGCCACGGTAGGGCGCGGCCGCGGCGAGCCCGCGGAAGCGGCGTGCGGCGAAGGCCGTGACCAGCGGACGCACCAGCAGCCGCGTCGGCGGCAGCAGCAGGAGCAGACCGAACAGAGAGGTGACCAGGCCGGGCACGAACATCAGCACCCCACCGGCGGCGACCAGGGCGCCGTCGGCCACGGCGGTCCCTGGCGCCACTTCCCCGCGGGCGGCCCGGCGGAACTGCTCGAACACCCGCCGCCCCTGCGAGCCGACCAGCAGCATGCCCGCGACCGACCCGGCGATCAGCACCAGGATGGCGGGCAGCACGCCGAGCAGCTGACCGACTGTGACCAGGGCGGCGACTTCGACGACGACGTACAGCACGAACAACAACGCGGGCATGGCGATCCTTTCGGACGATCTACCCGGTTCAACGTCTTACACCCGGATTTTTCTCCCCGATGCGCCTGATAGGTCGCTGAGATCGCCCGGCCTCAGCCGCCGGGCCGCACCAACCCGGTCTCATAAGCCAGCACGACCGCCTGAACCCGGTCCCGCAGACCGAGTTTCGTGAGCACCCGCCCCACATGCGTCTTGACCGTTGCCTCCGACAGGTACAACTGCTCGGCGATCTCGGCGTTGGAGCGTCCGGCCGCGATCTGCTCGAGCACTTCGCGCTCGCGGGCGGTGAGCACGTCGAGCACCCCGGGGTCGCGGGTACGCGCCGGATTCTCCGCGATGAGCCGGTCCAACAGGCGTTTGGTGACCTTCGGCGAGACCACGGCGTCACCGGCGGCGACGCTGCGGATGGCCGAGACGAGGTCCTCCGGCGGGGTGTCCTTCAGCAGGAACCCGCTCGCTCCCGCGCGCAGCGCGCCCAGTGCGTGCTCGTCCAGGTCGAAGGTCGTCATGACGAGCACTCTGCTGCCGTGCCCGGCCTCCACGATGCGGGTGGTGGCGACGACCCCGTCCACCACGGGCATCCGCACGTCCATCAGCACGACGTCGGGTCGCAGTTCCGCCGCTCTGGCGACCGCGGCGGCGCCGTTGGCGGCCTCACCGACCACCTCGATGTCAGGGTGTGCGCCGAGCACCATCTTCAATCCCATTCGCATGAGTTCCTGGTCATCGACGACGAGAACGGTGATCGGCACGTCCCCAATGTAACGTGGCCGCTTCCGCGCACCGGGCGAGCTGGGCGCGACCGGTTTCGTCCGGGTGACGCCCGAATCGCGGGGCCGAGCGAATCCGACTGTGGCGCAGCGTTCTACACCCTCGCGTACGAGCAGGGCCCGGCTCACTCCGGCGGACCGGGCCGCAAGGGGATGCTGGCGCGCACCCGCCAGGTCCCGTCGGCGTCGCGGCCTGCGTCGAGGCTGCCGCCCAGCACGGCGACCCGTTCGCGCATCCCGACCAAGCCGAGGCCGCTGCCCTCGATGCGCGTGCCCGAATCGTGCAGCGGCACACCGCCGGTATCCGTGACATCGATCAGCACGTCGGCCTCCGTGCGACGCACCCGCACCCACGCCTTGGGGTGCGGACCGGCATGCCGCAGGGTGTTGGTCAGCGATTCCTGCACGATGCGATGCACGCCGAGGCTGACCTCGGGCGCGATGTCGTCGAGTTCGCCGGTCAGCTCGAGTTCCACGGCCAAGCCGGTGCCGCGCATCATCTCCACGACCTTGGCGATGCCCGCGGTGCCGTGCTGGGGCAGCTGGTCGGGGGCGTGCTCGGTGCGCAGCAGGGCGACGGTTCTGCGCAGCTCGCGCAGCGCTTCGCGGCCGGTGCTCGCGATGGTGGCGAGCGCCTGTTCGGCCGCGTCGGGGTCGCGGCGCAGCGCGTACTTCGCGCCGTCGGCCTGCACGATGATGACGCTCACCGCGTGGGCCACCACATCGTGCAGTTCGCGCGCGATGCGGGTGCGTTCGCCCGCGACGGCGTCGTGCGCGCGCCGCTCCTTGTCGTAGTCGGCGACCGCGAGTCGCGCCGCCACCTCGGCGTCGTAGGCGTGCCGCGCGCCGATGAATTCCGCGAGCGTCCAGGACAGCGCGTAGAACATGGCGGTGAAGACGATGTCGGGCCCGGAGGGTTTCCCGATCGCCACGATCGCGAGCGCCAGATCCGCCGCCAGGCCGGCCCCGTACCAGAGTCCCTCCCGCCTGCCGACGTAGGCGACCAGCGTGTAGAGCATGATGCCGTGGGACAGCAGCGCTATGTGCTCGGCGTCGTCCTCGGTCAGGAACCCCACCAGCGACGTCGTCAGCGACAGGGCCAACGTGACCGCCGCCATGGCCCGGGGATACACCCGCCGCAGGGTGACCGGCAGCGGAAGCAGCACCCCGATCGCCAGGTAGGCGAGTTTGTTGTGCGCGTTTCCCACCCCGACGATCTCGAGCAGCAGGAGAACCGCCGCCAGCACCGAATCGGCGACGATGGGCTTGCCTCTGAGCCACAGACTGAAACGGCGCACGTGGTCAGCCTAGGTGCGCCCGGAAGCCGGACACACCGCACCGGCGGAGGGCTCCCCGCCGCGGCGTACGCCTCCCGACCGGGGTCTGGTTGTCTGACGGGGTGGAGATCGGAGACTGGGCGGTTTTGTTGACGGCGGCGACGGCCGCGGGGTGGGTGGACGCGGTGGTGGGCGGCGGCGGGCTGATCGTCCTGCCGACGCTGTTCGTGGTGGCTCCCGGGATCGCGCCGCAGACCGCGCTGGGGACGAACAAACTCGCCGCGGTCGCCGGGACGAGCGCCTCGGTGCTGACCTTCGCCCGCAAGGTGCCGATGCGCTGGCGGGTGCTGCTGCCCGCCGCGACGATCGCCGCGCTGACGGCGGCGCTGGGCGCGGCCGCGGTGTCGCTGATCGACCGCGAGCTGTTCGTTCCGATCGTGATGGTGGTGCTGGTCGGCGTCGCCGTATTCGTCACGCTGCGCCCCTCGATCGGGGTCACGCTGGCCACCCACCCGCCCACCCGGCGGAAGGTCGTCCTCACGGTGGCGCTGGCGGCGGGATTGATCGGCTTCTACGACGGCCTGCTCGGGCCAGGCACTGGAACGTTCCTGATCATCACCTTCGCGACCCTGCTCGGCACCGAGTTCGTTCGGGCCGCCGCCATGGCCAAAGTGATCAACTGCGGCTCGAACCTCGGCGCACTGCTGTTCTTCGGGGCGACCGGGCACATCCTATGGGCGCTCGGCACGGCGATGGCCGTCGCGAACGTGCTCGGAGCGGTGGTCGGCGCGCGCATGGCGCTGCGGAAGGGCGCCGAGTTCGTGCGCATCGTGCTGTTGGTGGTGGTGATCGGGATGGTGATCCGGTTGGGCTGGCAGCAGTTCGGCTGATCAGCCGACCGGCCCGGCGTGGTGGGTGGCGAGCCAGGGTTGCAGCACCCGCGAGGTCGTCTCGTGAATCTTGCGGTGCAGGCGCTCACCGTCCTCCACCCCGGTCACCGGTTGCTGGAACAACACCGTCAACGCACCCGACACCGCGCCGACGACGGCGCCGACCAACGCGGCCGCACCGACTTCGTCGAGTTCGGCGGGGAACGCCTTGTGCAACTGCCTGGCGATCTCCCGCTGGGTGACCAGCTGGGCGTGCGCGGCGCGGCCGCTGACCGCGGGCACGGTCCGTGACACCTGGGCCCGCAGCGCGCCGATCCGGGCATTGAGGTCGTCGACGAGGTGCTCACCGGGATTGTCACCGGCGGCGCGCAACGCGCGCAGCACGACCTCCACCGGACGTTCCCCCGGGCGCCTGCTCGCGATGGCCGCCACCGCGGCGCGCACGCGCTCGTCGGATTCCGGGAACAGCAGCTCTTCCTTGCTGGCGAAATAGTTGAAGAACGTGCGCGTGCCGACGTCCGCCGCCGCGGCGATGTCGGCCACCGTCGTCTCCTCGTAGCCTCTGGTCTCGAACAGCTCGGCTGCGGCTTCGAGGATGGCTCGGCGGGTACGTTCGCGTTTGCGGTCACGGAGCGGGGATGGCGGCACGCGGGCACAGTAAGGCATCCGGTGAGCAACACGCCGCAAGCCCGAATGTCGCGCGCGCCGTTCACGCTGCGCTACCGAGCATTCGGCGCGAGCGGGCAGCCGATGCGCTTCCCCACAGCGTGTGATCACCCCATCTCACGCTGTCGGCGGCACCGGCTAGGTTGGTGCGGGTGAGCATCGCGACTTCCAGAGACGTGGACGCCGAGTTCCTCGACCTGCCACTGGCCGCGCTCGCCGATGCCGCCTTGGCCGCGGCCACGGCGTCCGGCGCGGAGCACGCCGACCTGCGGGTGCACCGCCTGGTCACCCAGTCGATCCGGTTGCGCGACGGCCGGGTCGAGGCCGTCACCGACAGCATCGAACTCGGCTTCGCCGTGCGCGTGATCGTGGACGGTACCTGGGGTTTCGCTTCGCACGCCGCGCTGACCCCGGCCACCGCCGCCGAGGTGGCGCGCACCGCCGTCACCGTCGCGACCACGTTGCGGGCGCTCAACCGCGAACGCGTCGAGCTGGCCGAAGAGCCGCGCTACGCCGGCGCGCGCTGGGTCTCGGCCTACGAGCTCGACCCGTTCGCCGTGCCGACCGGCGAGAAGGTGGCACTGCTGCAGGACTATTCGGAGCGCCTGTCGCACGCCGACGGGGTGGATCACGTCACCGCGAGCGTGTTGCAGGTCAAGGAGCAGACCTTCTACGCCGACACCGCGGGTTCCTCGATCACCCAGCAGCGGGTGCGGCTGCACCCGAGCCTCGAGGCGATCACGGTGGACGCCTCGGCGGGTGTGTTCGAGACGATGCGCACGCTGGCCGCTCCGGTGGGCCGCGGGTGGGAGTACGTCACCGGCGCCGACGGAGTGTGGGACTGGGACGGTGAACTCGCGCGGATCCCGGAGTGGCTGGCCGAGAAGGTGAAAGCGCCCAGCGTGCAGGCCGGACCGACCGACCTCGTCATCGACCCGACCAACCTGTGGCTGACCATCCACGAATCCATCGGTCACGCCACCGAATACGACCGGGCCATCGGTTACGAATCCGCCTACGCGGGCACCTCTTTCGCCACGCCGGACAAGCTCGGCACGCTGCGCTACGGCACCCCGATCATGCACGTGACCGGCGACCGCACCGAAGCCCACGGGCTGGCCAGTGTCGGCTACGACGACGAGGGCGTCGCCGGGCAGCGGTGGGATCTGGTCCGCGACGGCCTCCTGGTCGGCTACCAACTGGATCGGGTGTTCGCGCCGCGCTTGGGCCTGGATCGTTCCAACGGCTGCTCGTACGCGGACTCGGCGCATCACGTGCCGATCCAGCGGATGGCCAACGTCTCACTGCAACCCGACCCGGATCGGGACACCAGCACCGAGGAGCTGATCTCGCGGGTGGACGATGGCATCTACATCGTCGGCGACAAGTCGTGGTCGATCGACATGCAGCGCTACAACTTCCAGTTCACCGGCCAGCGGTTCTTCCGCATCCGCGACGGCAAACTGGACGGCCAGTTGCGCGACGTCGCATACCAGGCCACCACCACCGATTTCTGGGGAGCGATGGAGGCGGTCGGCGGACGCTCGACCTGGCAGCTCGGCGGCGCGTTCAACTGCGGAAAAGCCCAGCCCGGCCAGGTCGCCGCGGTCAGCCACGGCTGCCCGTCGATCCTGGTACGCGGCGTCAACGTGCTCAACACCCGGACGGAGGCGGGCCGGTGACCGACGATCTGTTTCCCGCGAGCGCGACCGTGGAGCGGGCGCTGGCGCTCTCGCGCGCCGACGAGACGATGGTGATCGTCCGCGACGAGCACGAGGCATCGCTGCGCTGGGCCGGGAACTCGATGACCACCAACGGGTCGTCGGTCTCGCGCAACTGGGCGGTGATCGCGGTGTTCCGCGACGGGCCCACCCGCGCCCGCGTCGGCACGATCGCCTCGACCAGCGTGGACCCCGGCGACATCGAGGCGGTGGTGCGCGCCGCCGAGGAGGCCGCGCGCGGCGCCGAGCCCGCCCGGGACGCGATGCCGCTGCTCGAACCGGACGCCGTCGACGACGACTGGGCCGCTCCCGCGGGAAGCACCGGCATCGAGGTGTTCACCGGTCTGGCCGACGGTTTGGCCGCCGGGTTCGACAGCGCCGACCGCCTCTACGGCTTCGCCCACCACCAGATGCACACCACATGGCTGGGCACCTCGACCGGCATCCGCCGCCGTTTTGTGCAGCCCACCGGTTCGGTGGAGATCAACGGCAAACGCGGCGACGGCGCGGATCTGGCCAGCGCGTGGGTCGGTGTGGGCACCGCGGACTTCACCGATGTCGACGTCTCCGGCCTGCTCGCCGACCTGTCCCGGCGCCTGGACTGGGCCAAACGCAAGATCGAGCTGCCCGCGGGCCGGTATGAGACCTTGCTGCCGCCCTCGACCGTCGCCGACCTGATGATCTACCTGGCGTGGTCGATGGAAGGGCGCGGCGCGCAGGAAGGGCACACGGCGTTCGCGCGGGCGGGCGGGACCCGGGTCGGCGAGCGTCTCAGCACTGTTCCGCTCACGCTCTACTCGGATCCGTACGCACCCGGTCTGGAATACCGTCCGTTCGTGGCGGCGACCGCGTCGTCGGAATCGATGTCGGTCTTCGACAACGGCCTGCCCGCCGAGCGGGTCGACTGGCTGCGCGACGGCGTGATCTCCGCGCTGATCTATCCGCGCGCCACCGCCGCCGAGTTCGATGCGCCTGCCACGGTGCCCGGAGAGAACCTGCTGCTCACCGGAGGTTCGGACGCCACGCTCGAGGATATGATCGCCCGCACCGAGCGGGGCCTGCTGCTGACCACCCTCTGGTACATCCGCGAGGTCGATCCGGCGACGCTGCTGCTCACCGGTCTCACCCGGGACGGGGTGTATCTGGTGGAGAACGGCGAGGTCACCGCCGCGGTGAACAACTTCCGGTTCAACGAGAGCCCACTGGATCTGCTCCGGCGCGTGAGCGAGGCGGGCGCGACCGAACACACGCTGCCGCGCGAGTGGAAGGACTGGTTCACTCGCACGGCCATGCCGCCCATGCGCGTTCCCGACTTCCACATGTCGTCGGTCAGCCAGGCCACCTGACCCGGGGGATCAGGCGGCCGGACTGATCTCGATGCCGATGGTCCCGGCCTTGCCGCGCCGCAGATTGCTGCCGAGGATGATCAGCGGACCGGTGAGCCAGTATTTGCGCCGCAGCAGCTTGCGCACCCGTTCGGTGCCCTCGGCGTCGAGGATCCGCCCGGTCCCTTCGACCACATCTCCGTGCGGCTTACCGGTCGCGCTGCACGGTTGCACGGTGACCGCCGGATTGCGGCGCAGGCGCTTGACCTTCCAGCTGTCGGTCACGGTCCAGACGTACAGTTTGCCGTTCTCGGACACCGCCCACACCGCGGTGCCGACGGGGGTTCCGTCCTTTCGGAAGGTGGTCAGCAGCACGTAATCGGCCTTGGCGACGGCGTCCAGCGAATTCGTCATGCGGGCAGCGTATCCCCCGGCCAGGCGACTCGCCGATGTCCTACTCCGGCATCCGGTACTCCCCCGCCTCCAGGCGCGCCACCACGCCGTCGGTCCACTTCGACAGGGTGCCGAACACGCCGCTCCACAACTCCAGCAGATCGGTCGCGTGCGGCGCGTCGTATCGCCCCGGGAATTCCGGGATCATCGCCACCAGGCCGGCGCGTACCTCCTCGCTGCGGCGGCGCTGTTCACGCAACTTCGCGATGACGTGCGCCCTGGGCAACGCGTCCATGAAGGCGATGCCCGCGCCCAACTCCTCCATGTCGATGCTCACCAGCGCCTCGTCCATGAGCCGGCGGAACTCGGCCTCGCCCGCCTCGGTGAGCTCGAACAGCGTGCGCCCCGGGCCCTGGTCGCTGTTCTCGGTGCCGAACGCGCTCAGCTTCCCCTCACGCGTGAGCTGCTTCAGGGCGTGATAGATCGAACCGGGCTTGACGTTCGTCCAGGTTTCGGCGCGCCAGGACAACAGTTCTCGACGCACGGCGTAGCCGTGCACAGGCTGACGCAAGCGCATCACCCCCAGCACCAGTAAGCGCACCACCGACACGGAGACCTCCTTTTCCACTCCCGGTCGCATGGTACTCAAGTTTGACTTCCGCCCCAGATCGACCCTAAGCTCGACTACTCAAAGTTGACTACTGTAGGTGATCGAGAGGTTCCATGACCGACACGGCGGTACCGCAGCTCTGGACCAGCGATCTGGTCGGCACGCTGGATTTCTACAAGACACTCGGCTACACCGTGACTTACGAACAGACCCGGCCCTACATCTACGGCGCCGTGGAGGATCGCGGTTGCGCTCTGCACTTCGTGTCCGTTCCCGACAGCGGCGACGTGCCCGCCGAACGCGCCGGCTGCCTGGTCATGGTCGACGACGTCGCGACCAGGCATCAGCTCTTCACCAAGGTGCTGCGCGCGCGATACGGCAAGGTACCCGCAAAGGGCCTTCCGCGGATCACCCGCTTCCGGCCCGGGCAGAGCCGGTTCACCGTGGTCGACCCGGCAGGCAATCAAGTGATCTTCATCCAGCGCGACGAACCCATGAAAGTCGAGTACGGCGGATCGAAAGCGCTGGAGGGACTGGCGAAGGTGCTGGACAACGCCCGCATCCTGCGCGATTTCAAGAACGACGACAAGGCCGCGTTCCGCGTACTCGAGGTCGGCCTCGGCCGGTTCCGAGCCGAGGCGCCGCGGCTGGACGTGGCCAGGGCGCTCGCGGCGCTGGCCGAAGTGTCGGTCGCGATCGAAGACCCCGGCCGCGCCGAGCAGTTCCGCGCCGAGCTGCGCGCGATGGAGATGTCCCCGGACGAACGCGCCGCCGTCGCCGACGAGCTGCGCGCTCCCGACGACCTGGCCGCGTGGCTGTCCGGCGGGTAGTCACGGCGGTCAGGCCGCGGTCAACACCTCCGGCCCGTCCGGCGTGATCGCGACGGTGTGTTCGGAGTGGGCGGTGCGTGACCCGTCCGCCGACCGGATGGTCCAGCCGTCGGGGTCGGTGACGATCCGATCGGTCGTTCGCGCGAACCAGGGCTCGATCGCGATGGTCAGCCCGGGCCGCAACCGGTAGCCACGCCCGGGGCGGCCATCGTTGGGCACGTGGGGATCCTCGTGCATGGTGCGCCCGAGGCCGTGACCGCCGAACTCGATGTTCACCGGATAGCCGTGCTCGCGGGCCACCGCGGCGATGGCGGCGGAGATGTCGCCGATGCGATTGCCCGGCATCGCGACCGCGATCGCGGCGGCCAGCGCCTCCTCGGTTGCTCGCACCAGCCGCAGGTCCTCCTCCGCGCCCCCGCCGACGACGACCGTGGCCGCCGAATCCGCGACCCAGCCATCGATCCCGACCGCGAGGTCCATGCTCAGCACGTCGCCGTCTCGCAGCGCGTAGTCGAACGGAAGCCCGTGCAGCACGGCGTCGTTCACCGACAGGCAGACCGTGTTTCGGAAAGGCCCACGCCCGAACGAGGGCGCGTAGTCCCAGTAGCAGGACTGCGCGCCACGCTCGCGGATGCGCTCGCGAACGTGGGCTTCCAGGTCGAGCAGGTTCACTCCCACCTGGGCGCGCTCACGCAATTCGGTGAGCACGTCCGCGACGAAGCGCCCCGCCACTCGCATCCGCGCGATCTCCGCGGGACTCTTCAACTCGACCATCGATCCTCCAGAACATCGGTATTAAAATACCACCATAGCTCCGTCGGTATTTTAATACCAATCGAGTCGCTTGCGGTATATAAATACCGTCCGTAGCCTGAGCGCATGGTCCGCCTCCCGTTGACTGCCGCGCAGATCGAAGCAGGCCGCCGCCTCGGTGCCGCCCTGCGTGCCGCACGCGCCGACCGCGAACTCGGCGAAGTCGCACGCGCGGCCGGGATATCACCGGAAACGCTACGCAAGATCGAGACCGGTCGGTTGCCTTCTCCCGCGTTCGGCACCGTGGTGGCGTTGGGTCAGGCGCTCTCGGTCCCCCTCGACGACCTCGCCGGCATCTGGCGCTCCGCGGGTCTGGCCGAGTCGGCCTAGGGAAGGGGCTCGGGGCGGCGCGCTCGTGCGGCCGCCCGGCGCTCGGCCGCTAGCCGCGATGATCGCGGAAGAACGCGCGTACGTCCGCCACGAACAGTGCGGGTTGCTCCGCCGCGGCGAAGTGCCCTCCCTCGGCGAATTCGGTGAAATGCTCGATGTGACCTTCCGGGTTCATCACGCGACGCATCAGCGGATGCGTGTTGAACACGGCCCATCCCTGCGGCACCCCGGACGGCGCGACCCAGTTCCGGCCGGAATGGGCGGACTCCCACAGGAATTGCGCCGCCGACGCGCCGCTGCGGGTGAACCAGTAGATGCTGATATTGGTCAGCAGCAGGTCGCGATCCACCGCTTCGCCTTCCGGACGCGCCGGGTCGGTCCACATTTGGAACTTCTCCGCGATCCAGCCGAGTTGCGCGACCGGCGAATCGGTCAGCGCGGCCGCGAGCGCGTTCGGCTGGGTGCTCTGCAGCATCAGGTAACCCTTGTGCTGATCCCATTCCTCGCGTGCGGCCGCGATCTCGGCGCGTTCGTCGTCGGTGAGCCCGTCCGGCATCGGCAGCTGCTCGCCCACCAGGCCGAGCATGCCCCGGTCGCTGTTCACATGCGTTGCGATCACCCGCTCCGGATGGGTAGCGGCCAGTCGCCCGGTGATGCCCGCGCCGATGTCGCCACCCTGCGCCACGAATTTCTCGTAGCCGAGCCTGCTCATCAACTCCGCGAACGCCTCGGTGGTGCGCGCCAGCTCCCATCCCGTCGAGGCCAGCGGCGTGGAGAACCCGAACCCGGGCAGCGACGGGATCACCACATGGAACGCGTCCGCCGGATCGCCGCCGTGCGACCGCGGATCGGTCAGCGGACCGATCAGGTCCACGAACTCCACCACCGAGCCCGGATAGCCGTGCGTGATCAGCAAGGGAATCGCGTCCGGTTCGGGCGAACGGACATGGAAGAAGTGGACGATCTGCCCGTCGATCTCGGTCGTGAACTGGTCGTAGGCGTTCAGCCGCGCTTCCTGCGCCCGCCAGTCGAACTCCTCACGCCAGTATTCAGCCAGTTCCCGCAGGTATCGCGGCGCTATCCCGCGCCCCCAATCCCCCTCGGTACCCGGGACGACGTGCGGAAAGCGCGTCCGCGCGAGCCGCACCCGCAACTCGTCGATCTCGGCTTGGGGAATGTCGATGCGAAAGGGGCGGATCTGCTTCGTGTTCGTCATACAGAACACTCTCCGCACTATTGCGGAAGATTCGCTTCCGCAATTCTCCGAGATTCCGAGCGCGATTCCGAGCGCGATTCCGGCGCGAACGGTCCACGTAGGTGGGCAGGGCGTGGCGAAGCGCCGAGAATGGGTGCCATGACGGCGTCGCATACCGAGGGGGCCGGGTCGGCGGCGGATGGCGATCGCCGCGCATCCGGCCTGGTCTGGTACGCGGCGTACGGCTCGAATATGTGCCCGAACAGGCTGCGTACCTATCTTCGTGGCGGCAGGCCGGAAGGCGGAGCCCTTACCTTGCCCGGCTGCCGCGACCCGTCCGACCCGGTCCGCTCGATACCCCTCCTGCTGCCGGGCGTGCTGTATTTCGCCACCGAATCGCTGACCTGGACCGGCGGCCGCGCTTTCTACGACCCGGGCTGTCCTGGCGAGGTCGCCGTGCACGCCCACCTGCTCACCGCCGCGCAGTTCTCCGACATCGTGGCCCAAGAGATGTATCGGGCACCGGGTGCGGAGGTGAAGTTGACCGAGGTGATCGACAGGGGCACAACCAGTCTCGGCTCCGGCCGGTACGAAACGTTGGTTTGCGCCGGCACCCACGCGGGGCACCCCGTGCTCACCTTCACCGCGCCCTGGCGCTATCGCGACGTGCGAGGCAATCCACCCGCCGCCGCCTACCTGCGGTACCTGGCGGCGGGTCTGCGCGTCGCGCACGGCTGGTCCATCCGGGCGACCGCGGGCTATCTCGCCACTCGTCCCGGCGCCGACCGGCGATGGACCCCCGAGGCAGTCCGCGCGCTGCTCGGCGCAGGCGAGGGGCGGCGTCGGGCCTACGAGGAGATCGTGGCGGTCCCGGACCACGCGCCGACCGGCGGTTCGCCCTCGGAGTCCCGGTAGCTGCGTGCGACCAGCGCGGCGCGTAGGTACCACACGCCGGATGCCTGTGCGGGGTCGAATCCGGTGAGCTGACCGATGCGCTTGAGCCGGTAGTCCACCGTGTTGGTGTGGATGTGCAGCGAGCGCGCGGTGCGCTGGCGGTTCAAGTTGGTACTGATATGACGTCTGAGCGTTTCGAGCAGTTCGGGGTGCTCGTCGAGCGGATCGAGCAGGGTCCGAAGCGTTTCCAGCCCGGGCCCCGGCCGGGTGAGCTGGTATTCCAGCGCCAGGTCGTCGAAGCGGAACAGCCCGCGTGTCCAGCGCAGCCGCTGCACCATGTCGAGCAACTCGTGGGCGCGGTCGGCGGCGGTCGGCACCTCGACCGGCGTCGCGGCGATCACCGTGGCGGCGATCGGTACCTGAGCCGCGCGGCCGAGGCTCTCCACCAGTTCGTCGAGCGCCTTGTCCTCGGGTTGCGCGGACGGCAGCAGGACGGTGCCGCCGTCGACGCTCAGCAGCGACAGCACCGTGTCACCGCAACGGGTCGCGAGTTCGGATTGCACTCGGCGCAGCTTTCGCCGCGCCACCACCGCCGCGTCGAGTTGCGGGTTGCCCTCCTCCGGATGAGGCGGAATCGCGAGCGCGAGAACCGAATACGAGTCGGCGATCTGGATACCGCATTCGCGGGCCATGGTGAACGTGGGATGTCCGCCGAGCAGGGCCGAGGCGAGTGTGTGGGCGGCCGTGTGATGCTCGCCGACCACAGCACGCAACTCGGTCACATACGCGCGCGAGACGGTCGAGGTGATGGTGTCCAGGATCTCCAGCAGGCGGCGGCTGATGTCCTTGAGACTGTCGAAGTCGGCGGCGGTCGCGTTCGCGACGATCAGGTCGAAGCCGAGCTTGAATCCCTCGTGCACGGCGTGGTGGATGGTGTCGATCGGGATGCCCTCACGCGCCCAGCCCGCCGCGGCGTTGCGCAGCAGGAGGGTCTTCTCGGGGATGTCGCTGCCGTCGAGCATGCTGACGGCCAGTTCCAGACACAGACGGGTGATGTTGGTGATGTCTCCGTTGAGCGCCTCCCCGGGTAGCGTCCGGCAGTGCGCGACGGTCTCGATGAAGTGGCCGACCATTTTGCGCGACAGATTCCGCACGTCTCGCAGTGAAGAACTGGCCGGGCGGCCCGACAGGGTCAGATCCGGACCTGCCGAATCGGTGATGGACATGTGACTCCTTCCCTCCCCGATCGCGGAAAGTACTCAACGGTAACTTGACCGGATCGACGTTCCGAGGGCCGAGCCCCCGGTTGGGGACACCACCCGAATCGGACGGCCCGCCCCTGTGAAGCCTCACAAGTCGTATTCGCGCGGTCGAAAACTTTCGATCCCCGTCGTAACGTCGGTGGCGGCAGGGTCGTCGGGCGGAGGGAGGGCCATGAACATCGGCCCGCACGAAGAAGATCGGGACATTGCCGAGGTGTCCGCGAGATTCGATCGTGGCACCCACCGCGGCGGTCCCGACGCGCTGATCAGAATGGGTCTGGAATTGGCCCTCGTCCTGGTGGACGCGGCCGAGGCCGCGGGCAGCCTCGCACTGGGCCGGTTCGAGCACGCGGCGAGCCGGTGCGCCCAGGCGGGCGTTCCGATCGAAGCGGTGCACGCCGTCCTGCGCGACAGCGTGGACGCACGCCTCGCGGTCCCCGCGACCGATTCTTCCGAGCGCCGCACACCGCGAGACCGGGTCGAGCCGGGCGTGCTCAGCGATTTCCTGGAAGCGTTGAACTCGGTCGTGGCGCGCAGCTACGCCAACTGATCGGACGGGAGAGCGCGCCGCTCACAGCGCGGCGACCAGAGCGGCGTTTTCCAGCGCGCATCCGTGACCGATGGTGATCCCGGAGCCACCGTGACCGTAGTTGTGGACTACGGGCGTGCCGGGCAGTACGGCGTGGTCGAGTTCCACGCGGACTTCGCGGCGGCCGGGGCGCAATCCGACCACGGTTTCCAGCACTTCACTGTCGGCGAGAGCGGGTACCAGGTCGCGGCAGCGTGTCGGCGAGCGTATCCAGCCCGGCGCGCCACGCGGCGTTTTCGCAGCATCGCCCGTGGGAGGCGCGTGCGGTGCGGCTGTCGGCGTCAGTCGTCGTCGTCGAGCGACGTGACGCCGGTGGTCACGGCCACCAGCGGCCACTGCGGCCCGGCACAGCCGGCGGTGACGGTGCTGCCCGGCGCGAAGCCGCCCCGGCTCTCACCGGTGCGGGCCATGTCCACCCGCATACCCGCCTGCTCGCCCGAGCCGACCAGCACGCAGTTCCAATCCTCGGCAGGCGGCTGGCTACTCACCGCGATAGCGCCCTCTTCCTGGGTGTCCGCCGACAACGTCGGTCCAGCAGCGGCCTGCCCGGCGCAGGCGGCGGCCACCGCCACGGCGGAACTCCCGGTCACGGCGAGACGTAGCGCGATGCGGAACATCCGACAACTCCTTCTCTTCCGGCCCCCTTGTGGTGCGCGTTGCCTCCTTTCGGCTGTTCAAACGGCCGTGAGCCGGGCAGCAACCAGTCGGCGATCCCCGCGCGATCACCTGACTAGGCCGCGCGGACTTGGGTATCGCACCCGCATGGACGATGGGCGCCTGACCGTCGGTGTGGAAGAAGAGTTCCTGCTCGTCGACCCCCGTACCGGCGCACCGCTGGCGCGCAATGTCGAAGTGGCGCGCACGGCCGAGGAGATCGGCATCGACCTGCAGCTCGAGCTGACCCGCTGCCAGGTGGAGGCCAGCACCGCCGTGCACACCGACATCGGCGCACTGCACCGGCAGCTTCGCGAATTGCGCCGCGGGATCGCCGCCTGCGCCGATCGCAACGACGCTCGCCTGCTCGCGGTCGGTATCCCACCGACCGTCCCGCACGATTTCCCGGTCACCGATACCCCGCGCTACCAGCGCATCGCCGAGAACTTCGGCATGCTCGCCCACGAACAGGGGCTGTCGGGATGCCACGTGCACGTCGGCATCCCGGACACCGAAACCGCGATCCAAGTCAGCAACTACCTGCGGCCGTGGCTGCCGCAACTGCTCGCCATGACCGCCAATTCGGCGATCTACCGAGGCACCGAGACCGGGTTCGCCAGCTGGCGCAGCATCTTGTGGCGACGCTGGCCCAGCGCCGGACCCCCGCCGTACTTCGAGTCCGCACGGCACTACGAGGCGATGGTGGCGATGATGCTCAACAGCGGCAGCATCCTGGACAAGCAGATGGTCTATTGGGACGTCCGTCCGTCGGTCTCGTTCCCCACCGTGGAGGTGCGGGTGAGCGACATCCCGGCAATGGTCGAGGAAACCGCGCTCTTGGCGGCAATGGTGCGCGCCATCGTCGCAACGGCGCGGAGATCTCTGGCCGCCGGCCACGTCGCGCCGCCGGTGCCCGCCGAAGTGCTGCGAGCCGCGTACTGGAAAGCGGCGCGTTCCGGACTTTCCGGTGAGGGTGTCGACCCCCACGACAGCAACGTGGCGCCCGTTCGCACCTTGCTGCTGCGGCTGATCGAGCACATCTCGCCCGCGCTGGAGGACGCTGGTGACCGCCAGTTCGTCGACGAGGCCTTCGCTCGCCTGCTCGCCCGCGGGAACGGCGCACAACGGCAGGTGCGGGCGCTGCGGGCGCGCGGCGAGGTCGATGATGTCGTCGAAGAGGTGGCGGGCGCGACCCTCGAAGGGTGCGACTAGCGCAGCGCTCCGACGCATCGGTCAGCTGAGCGCGACGGTGCCTAATCGCGGGGAGGTCGGCTCGGCCGATCCCGTCGCCGGTTCGATCGTGACGGCGAGAGCCTCCGCCGGATCGAATCCGGTCGCCACACCCAGCGGCGGCACCGTGGTCAGCACTCCCACCGAGCGCGCGGCACCGGCGGCGGACACCAGCCAGAGTTGGTAGGCCCGTCCGGGGGGCGGCTCGGGTACCGCGTCGAAGGTGATCGCGACGGCTCCGAGCTGATCGGAAGTGCTGATGGTCAGCCTGCCGCCGCTCGGCAGGGGGATCTCCCGGGACCGCGCGTTCGGTTGCCCGAGGATCTGGTCGGCCGTGACCGACGCGGCATGCGATCGGGCGATCCGCTCGGCCACCACCACGCTGCCCGTCCCCACTCCGATGACCACCGCGGCGGCCACCGCCAGGCGGAGCACGCGGCGGCGACGGAAGACCTCGCGGAGGTCACGGCGACCGCACCGCGCGGCCGGAGCCGAGTCGTCGATCGCCCGGAGGATCTTCGACTCGAGGGTGGGGGGCGGGTTCACCGCCTCGGCGCCGCTCAGCGCCGCCAGCGTCTCCCGGATCCCGCGCACCGCGACCGCGAATGCCGCCGCGGTGCCGAAATCGGCTCCGGCGAGGCGGTTTTCGATGTGCCTGCGCTCTATCTCGGCCACCGCGTCCATCGCGTAGGGGTACACCAGGTCGGTCAGCTCCGCGCGGCACGGCTCGGTGTCGGTCATGGCCGGTCGCCTTGTGACGGACCGACCGGATGTCCTGCACCGATCGCCCGCACCCCACCCGCCGATCGCGCGCTCGCCGCTACCTCGGGACTCGAACGGACCGCGGATCGCGCCGGCGAACGACCGCGCGTGGGTGGATCCGCGCCGCGGCCTCGGCGCACCTGCCCTGTGCCAACCCGCATGCCTTGGACTTCGCTGCGCTGCGCCTGGCGGATTGGATTCTCGCCATTTTCGACACCGGCACAGGTACGCTGCTCGTCCGCCGACTCGTCCCGATCGTCTCGGCACAAACGTCGCCCAGCGGTCACGCTCAGCGCGTCGGCCGACGACCAGAGCGCACTCGACGCCCGATGGCGGAGGCATACCGCCCCGGGCTCCGACGCAGAGGAGAATCCCTATGTTCACCGTGCTCCGCGACGAGCGCGGAATCCCGCTCGAGCTCGTCACCGTGGCGATCGGCTGGGACCCCGCCGCGCACCGGCGCTTCTTCGGCCGGCGCGAGGAGATCGATCTCAACGTCGCGGCTCTGCTCTTCGCCACGGGCCGGCTGGTCGACGTCGTGTACCACGAACAACTCAACTCCACGGACGGGTCGGTCCGGCTGCACGGCGACAGCATCACCGGTGAGGGGTCGGGCGACGACGAGATCATCAGCGTCGACTTGTCCCGGCTCGCCACGGAAGTCACGACAGTGCTGTTCCTCGTCACCTGCTACACCGGCCAGAGTTTCGAGCGGATCGCGAACGCCTACTGCCGGGTGATCGACACCGCCGCGGGCACCCAGCTGGCCCGCTACGACCTCACCGGCGGCGGCGCGCACACCGGCCTGGTGCTCGGTCGAGTGCGTCGCACCGACGGCGGCTGGCAGTTCGAGGGGATCGGCAGAGGAGTGCGGGCCCGGCATCCGGTCGAAGCGATCGGGCAGATCGGCGACTACATCGATCCGTCCTGAAGCGATTTCGTCTGCGGCCCAACCGCTTCGGAACGCGGCGTGATCTCCGATCGCACGGGTGACCCACCTCCGTACGTCCCGAGCCCGCGGGGCGCGATCCCCGCGGAGGCGTCCGATTGGAATGCGGCCGCGCGGGTAGTCGCCCTGCAGGAGGTGCGACATGCCGAAGGAGGTCTCATGACCGGAACGACACCGACCCGCCCGCCAGCGAATTCACGGTCGGTCGCCGAGTTGGTGGAGGACGCCACCGCACAGCTGTCCCGGCTCATCCGCGACGAACTCCAGCTCGCCCGCGTGGAGATGCGGCAGAAGGGCAAACAGTTCGGGCGCGGAGCGGGCCTGGCGGGGGTCGCCGCGCTGCTGGCGTTCTACGGCGGGGCGGCGTTGGTCGCCGCGGCGGTGCTCGGGCTCACCGAACTGCTGCCGGGGTGGGCTTCGGCGTTGATCGTCGCGGGCGCGCTGCTCGTGGTCGCGGCGATCCTCGGATTATCCGGAAAGAAGAGCGTGGAGACCGCCACCCCGCCGATACCCCAGGAAGCGGTCGAGGGCGTGCGCGAGGACATCGAAGTGATCAAGGACAGGAGGCGAGGATGAGCGACAGCCGATCGCAGGCCGGCAGGCCCGCCGACGACGTCGCGGCGCTGCGGCGCGACCGCGATCAGGCCAGAGAAGACCTCGGCAGGACGGTCGAGGAACTCGGCCACAAACTCGACGTGCCCGCCCGCGGCAAGGAAAAGGCGCACGACGCCGTCGAGGCGACCCAGCACGCGGCGTCGGAGGCGGCGCTCGCCGTCACGGAGAAGGCTCAGCAGGCCCGGACGGCCGCCGCGGGCCTCGCCCACCGTGCGGTGGAGGCGACACCGGAGCCGGTGGCCGTACGCGGCAAGCAGGCCGGTGCAGCGTTGCGCGCGCATCCGATCCCGGCCGCCCTCGGCGCCGCGGTGATCGCGGCACTGGTGTGGCAGATCGCACGGAGGCGGCGATGAAGACGCTCTACAAGCCACTCGGCATGGTGATCAGCGTGCTCGGTGGCCTCGCGGCGAACGCGGTGTTCACCAGGGTATGGAGTCGGATCAGCGGCGAACAGCAAGCACCGACATCCACCGCGCGGGATTACTCGTGGCGCGAAGTGCTCTTCGCCGCTGCCCTGCAAGGCGCCATCTTCGGGCTGGTCATGGCTGCGATCGATCGCGCCGGCGCGACGGGCTACGAATCACTCACCGGCACTTGGCCCGAATAGGGACGATGATGCGATAACCGCGCCTCGCCGGCTGGAATCCACTGCCGCCGCCGTGATTCGGCACTCTCGGAGTAGCCGGATCCCGGCGGCGGTCGTGCGTTGTCCGGCCGTCGATCCTGCGTATGGATACTCCCTCACTCCTGAGATGGTGGCCGAGCTGCGGTCATGACACGAGAGCCGTTCTCGGGTGTGGCGATCGGTATTCGCTGCAGTCCCAAGCGTTTCCCGCAGCCCGCCCGGTTCGACCGGTACGAATCGCGGAGCGCAGGGACTCACCGCCCCCGGTTCCGGACGCGATCGACCCATCGCTGCCGCCCGTTGTGTGACTTGTCACCGGGTCGAGAACCGGCTCGCAACCTCGGTCTCCCCTCCTGTGCCCGGTTCGTGTTCACGGTGACGCATTCGCAGGCATGCCGCATCTTTGCCACAGCGACGAGTACTCGGGCGTCCACTTCACAACCGGCGTCCGTCCCCCTCTGGAACGGTGACACGCCCCCTTCCGATGCGGGATGAGGCGCACAGCGTGATTGCCGCGCGGCAGGATGGGGTAAGTTGACCGCGGAATGCTCGCTCTCTGCGCCGCGCCTGTGCGCAAGAGACGCGAACCGGAGCGGGAGGTCGACGTGGCGCACTGCCGAGGACGCGTCGCCGGCACGGGAGGTGGATTGTGAGTTCCGATAGCGCGCCCCGAGCGCTGGAGGTCGAGGTGCGGTCGTCGGAGGACACGGCGATCGTGACCGTGCACGGCGAGATAGACATGGCGTCCGCGCCACGCTTGCAATCGGCGCTCGACGAGGCGCTGCGCGACACACCGGCCGCGGTTGTGGTGGACATGTCGAACGTCGGGTTCCTCGGCTCCGCGGGGCTGAGCGTCCTGCTGGCGGCTTCGGAGGCCACCGGCTCGCGCGGCTTGCGCGTGGTCCCCAGTGACGCGGCGCGCAGGCCGATCGAGGTGACCGCGCTGGACCGCTTGCTCACCGTGTTCGACTCGGTCGAGGACGCGCTCGCGGTGGACGAGACCCAGTCACCGAGCTGAGCCTCGGCACCGCATCGGTGCAGTACAGAGCCCGCCACGGTTTCGACCTCCGGTCGCCGGGTATGTGCCCGGTCGTCGGCACCGTGCCGATCTGAGCGCACCGGGAGGAGGCCGTATGGCAGACAACCGCGAACACCGACTGGTGGGAGTGCCCGCGGTAGCGGCACTGGCGGATCTCGGATTCGCCTCGGTCGCCTCGGGCGTCATCGCGCGGCGTCGGCCGGTGCTCGGCTTGCTCGAACGCACCGGCGCCGATTCCCGGGCGATCGAGCGCGTGCGGCAGTTGCGGCGCGAGTTCGGGGCGGGACCGGTCGAGCTCGTGGTGCCAGGCCGCCGGATCGTCGTCGTTCTCGACCCGCAGGACGTCGGGCGGGTGCTGGCCGACGCGCCGGCCCCTTTTCATCCCGCCAATCGTGAGAAGCGGGCCTCGCTGCGCCAGTTCCAGCCGCACGGCGTCCTGCTGTCCGACGGGCCGATCCGCGACCAGCGCCGCGCCGTGAACGAGGCCGCGCTGGACTCCGCCGAGCCGCTGCACCGTCTGGCCGGGCCGTTCGCGGAGGCCATCGCGGAGGAGGCGCGCGAGATGATCGTGTCGGCCCTGCACCGCGGCCACCTGGACGCGCGGCAGTTCACCACGCAGTGGTGGCGGCTGGTTCGGCGGATCGTGCTCGGGCTGCGGGGACGCGACGACACCGTCCTCACCGACGAGTTGTCCCGGCTCCGCTCGGCGGGCAACTGGTCGTTCCTGGCGCCTGCGCATCGCAGGCAGCGCGATCAGTTCACCAACCGGTTATATCGCCACGTGGAGTCCGCTCCGCCGGACAGCCTCGCCGGTGCGCTGGCCGCGGTGCCCGCGGGCGGCGCCACCGATCCGGTCGGGCAGATACCGCACTGGTTGTTCGCCTTCGACGCGGCGGGCATCGCGCTCAGCCGCGCGCTCGCCGTGCTGACCACCCATCCCGAGCATCACGCCAGGGCGCTCGCCGACGCCGTCGACCCGGAGCGTGCCGACCTGCGCGGCTACCTACGCGCCTGCGTGCTCGAATCGGTGCGGCTGTGGCCGACCACGCCCATGCTGCTGCGGGACATCACCGCCGACACCCAGTGGCGCGACGGCGACGAGCGCTTCACCATCGCGGCGGGCGCCGCCCTGATGATCGCGGTCCCGGCGTTCCACCGGGATCCCGATCTGCTGCCGTTCGCCGACCAATTCGTCCCGGAGATCTGGCTGGACGGCCGCGCGGAGCAGTACCCACAACTCGTGCCGTTCAGCGCGGGTCCGGCCGACTGCCCCGGCCGCAATCTGGTGCTGTTCGTCACCAGCACGCTACTCGCGCACTTGCTGACCTCCGCCGACTTCCGGCTGCGGTCCACGCCGCGGCCCAACCCGGACGCACCGCTGCCGGTGGCGTTGAACAACTTCGGGCTCGACTTCACTGTCGAGCCGTGTATGACACAGGCTGGCTAGTTCGTACATCGCGGAAGCGACACTTCCGCGATAGCTGTCATGATCTAGCGATGCTGGAAACCTCCGCACGTCTGTTGCGGCTGTTGTCGCTGCTGCAGCTCCGGCGCGACTGGCCCGGGCCCGCGCTGGCCGACAGGTTGGGCGTGTCCACGCGCACTGTTCGGACCGACATCGAGCGGCTGCGGACGCTCGGCTACCCCGTCCACGCGACGCCGGGTGTCGCGGGCGGGTACCGGCTCGGGTCCGGATCGGCGCTGCCGCCGTTGCTGCTGGACGATGACGAGGCCGTCGCGGTGACGATCGGGCTGGTCACCGCCGCCAACGGGGCGATCACCGGCATCGAGGAGATGGCGGTGCGCGCGCTGGCGAAACTGCAGCAGGTGTTGCCGTCTCGATTACGGCACCGGGTCGAGGTGCTGACGGCCGCCACCGTGCACGTGCCCGGCGACGAGGAGTCGACCGTGGACGCGGCGGTGCTCACCGCGGTCGCGGGGGCGATCAGAGCGAGCGAGCGATTGCGCTTCGACTATGAAAGCCATTCCGGCACACCGTCCAGCCGGGATGTCGAACCGCACCGGATGGTGCACTGGGGGCGCCGCTGGTACCTCGTCGCCTGGGATGTGGAGCGCGGCGACTGGCGTACTTTCCGTGTCGACCGGATCACCCCGAAGATCCCGAACGGGCCACGATTCACTCCCCGTGCCCTGTCCGAAGAGGAGATCGCCGAGCGAGTCCGGCGCGGAGTGGGCACGGCCACCTGGGCCTATCGCGCCCGGGTACGGATGGCCGCCCCGGCGGAGGTGATCCGGGCCCGCATGCCCGCGGCGGTGGAGGTCGAACCGGATGGTCCGGATCACTGTGTCGCACATGTGGGTTCGGATTCGCCCCGGATGCTGACGCTGTATCTCGGTCTGGCCGACGTCGAATTCGAGGTCCTGGACTCCCCGGCCCTGGCCGAGCATCTGGTCGCCACCGCAGCGCGTTTCCGGCGGGCGGCGGGACGGCAATAGCACGCGGCCGCGCCCGGCGCGAGCGCCGAGCGCGGCCGATGCCGCCGACTGGCGGATCAGTCCCGCACCTACCGGCTCGCGCCCGCGGCGGCACCGATGAGTCCACCGACCACGCAGCCGGGGAACACCCCGACAACGAAGAAGACGAGGCCGATCAGCGCCCCGACGGCACAGCCGATCGCCACACCGCCCAACGTGGCCGCCGCGTCACCGATGAACCGCGGCGCACCCGGCTCCGGAATCGCGGTGCCGACCGGCGTCAAGGTCAGCGTCGTCCCGGCCGCATCGATGTGGGGAGCCACCCCGACCTGCTGGCCGAACATGGACTGCAGGGTTGTCGGCACCGTCGTCACCACCGCACCGTCGGGCCCCAGCACCGCGATGCCGTCCGGCGTGCGGGCGAACGTACCGGAAGCGAGCGTGACCGCGGCGCTCGACCGGTCCGGCGCGACGGACGCGGTGTAGGCGACACCGCTGTGGTTCTCGCTCACCGCCGCACCATCGATCTCGGCTTGCCCAAATGCGGTCGCCGCGGTCACGCCGGTGGCGGCAATGGTCAGCAGCGTGGTCGCAACCAAATTCCTGAACTTCATGAGCCTTCCCATCCTCAGCAGATTCGATCTGTCGTTACCTGGGTACAGCCGTGAAACACTAGCGATTATAGACGTTCTGCATCACCATTTCCGGCAGTTGAAAATGCCCGAAATGTCTTGCCCGCCAGCACATCTCGTGCCGATCGAAGAGAACGGGAGAGCGACTGGAGGCTACTCCAGCTCGCCTTCGGCCTCCAGGTACACCTGACGCAACCGATCGAGCGTTTCCTGGTCGGGATGTTCCCACAGTTTCCGCTCGGCCGCCTCCAGCAGACGCTCGGCAATGCCGTGTAGCGCCCAGGGATTGGACTGCTCCATGAACTTCCGGTTCACGTCGTCGAAAACGTAGCTCTCCGTCAATTTCTCGTACATCCAGTCGGCCACCACGTTGGTGGTGGCGTCGTAGCCGAACAAGTAGTCGACGGTGGCCGCCATCTCGAACGCGCCCTTGTAGCCGTGCCTGCGCATGGCCTCGAGCCAGCGCGGATTCACCACGCGTGCCCGGAACACCCGCGCCGTCTCCTCCGACAGCGTCCGGGTGCGCACCGCGTCCGGACGGGTGCTGTCGCCGATGTAGGCTTCCGGGTTCTTGCCGGTCAGCGCACGCACAGTGGCGATCATGCCGCCGTGGAACTGGAAATAGTCGTCGGAGTCGGCGATGTCGTGCTCGCGGGTGTCGGTGTTCTTGGCCGCCACCGCGATCCGCCGATAGGCGCCGCGCATGTCCTCGGCGGCGGGCGCGCCGTCGAGGTCGCGCCCGTAGGCATAGCCGCCCCAGGCGGTGTACACCTGCGCGAGGTCGTCGTCGGTGCGCCAGCTCTTCGCATCGATCAACTGCAGCAGACCCGCCCCGTACGTGCCGGGTTTGGAGCCGAAGATGCGGGTGGTCGCGCGCCGCTGGTCGCCGTGTTCGGCCAGATCCGCCCGAGCGTGCGCGCGCACGTAATTCGCTTCTTCCGGCTCATCGAGGTCCGCCACAAGGCGGACCGCGTCGTCCAGCAGGGCGAGCACGTGCGGGAAGGCATCCCGGAAGAAGCCGCTGATGCGCACGGTGACATCGATGCGCGGGCGGCCCAGTTCCTCGAGCGAGATCACCTCGAGCGTGCTGACCCGGCGGCTCGCCTCATCCCAGACCGGCCGGACGCCCAGCAGGGCGAAGACTTCGGCGATGTCGTCACCCGAGGTGCGCATGGCCGAGGTGCCCCAGATCGACAGGCCCACCGATCGGGGGTATTCGTCGTGGTCGGCGCGATAGCGATCCAGCAGGGATTCCGCCATGGCCTGCCCGGTCTCCCAGGCCAGCCGGGACGGCACGGCTTTGGGGTCGACCGAGTAGAAATTACGTCCGGTCGGCAGGACGTTGATCAGGCCACGCAGCGGCGAACCACTCGGCCCCGCCGGGATGAATCCGCCGTCGAGCGCGTGCAGCACCCGGTCGATCTCCACGCCGGTCTGGCGCAGGCGCGGCACCACCTCGATGGCCGCGAAGCGCAGCACGCGCCGAACCTCGGGGTTGTCGGTGATGCCGTCGACCGCGTCCGGCGACCAGCCCGCCGCCTGCAACGCCCCGACCAGCGTGCGGGCGCTGTCCTCGACCGCGTCCACGCGCTCGCGCGCCTCGCCGCCGGACTCGTCGAGGCCGAGGGCTTCGCGCAGGCCAGGCACGCTGCGCTCGCCGCCCCAGAGCTGGCGCGCGCGCAGCATCGCCAGCACCAGGTCGAGTTCGCTCTCTCCTGCGGGCGCCTGGCCGAGGACGTGCAGGCCGTCGCGGATCTGCACGTCCTTGATCTCGCACAGCCAGCCGTCGACGTGCAGCAGCATGTCGTCGAAGGAATCCTCATCCGGGCGCTCGGTGAGGCCGAGGTCGTGGTCCATCTTCGCAGCGCGCATCAACGTCCAGATCTGCTGGCGGATGGCGGGAAGCTTGGCCGGATCCAGCGCGGAGATGTTCGCGTGCTCGTCGAGCAGTTGCTCCAGGCGGGAGATGTCGCCGTAGCTCTCGGCCCTGGCCATCGGCGGGATCAAGTGATCGACGAGAGTGGCGTGCGCGCGGCGCTTGGCCTGGGTGCCCTCGCCCGGATCGTTCACCAGGAACGGGTAGATCAGCGGCAGGTCGCCGAGGGCGGCGTCGGTGCCGCAGGAGGCCGACATGCCGAGCGTCTTGCCGGGCAGCCATTCCAGGTTTCCGTGCTTGCCCAAGTGCACCATCGCGTCGGCACCGAATCCCTCGGGCGCGCTGAGCCAGCGATAGGCGGCGAGGTAGTGGTGGCTGGGCGGCAGGTCTGGGTCGTGGTAGATCGCGACGGGGTTCTCGCCGAAGCCGCGCGGCGGCTGCACCATGAGCACGACATTGCCGAAACGCAGCGCGGCGATGACGATCTCACCGGCCGGATCGGACGAGCGGTCGACGTACAGTTCACCCGGCGGCGGGCCCCATGCCGCCACGACGGCGGCACGCAGGTCCTCGGGCAGGGTGTCGAACCAGGCCGCGTAGGTCGCCGCGCCGATGCGAATCGGGTTGCCTTCCAACTGCTCGGCGGTCAACCAGTCGGGATCTTGGCCGCCGGCCGCGATCAGGGCGTGGATGAGGGCGTCGCCGTCTTGTTCGTCCAGTCCGGGCACCTCGCCGGGCGCGCCGAGATCGTAACCAGCGGCTCGCATTTCGGTGAGTAGACGGATCGCGCTCGCCGGGGTGTCCAGTCCGACGGCGTTGCCGATGCGGGCGTGCTTGGTCGGGTAGGCCGACAGCATGACGGCGACGCGCTTGCGCGCGGCGGGGATGTGGCGCAGCCTCGCGTAGCGTGTCGCGATGCCGGCGACGCGGGCGACGCGCTCGGGATCGGGGACGTACGTGGACAGGCCGTCGGCGTCGAATTCCTTGAACGAGAACGGGACCGTGATGATTCGCCCGTCGAATTCCGGCACGGCGACCTGGGTGGCGACGTCCAGCGGTGACAACCCGTCGTCGTTGGCTTCCCATTGGTCGCGGCCGGTGGTCAGGCACAGTCCCTGCAGGATGGGCACGTCCAGCTCGGCGAGTGCGCCGACGTCCCACGCCTCGTCCTCGCCGCCCGCCGACGCGGTGGCGGGCTTGGTGCCTCCGGCGGCCAGCACGGTGACCACCAATGCGTCGGCGCGGCGCAGGGTCGCCAGCAACTCGGGTTCGGCGGTGCGCAGTGACGCGCAGTACAGCGGCAGTGCTCGCGCGCCGGCCTGTTCGATCGCGGTGCACAGGGCTTCGATGTAGGCGGTGTTGCCGGCCAGATGCTGTGCGCGATAGTAGATCACCGCCACGGTCGGCCCATCGGCCCGATCGGCGGCGACCCGGTCCAGATCGCCCCAGCTGGGCAGCTGGACCGGCGGCTCGAAGCCGTGGCCGGTCAGCAGCACGGTGTCGGACAGGAAATTGTGTAGCTGGCGCAGGTTCTCCGGGCCACCGGCGGCGAGGTAGTTGTGCGCGTCGGCCGCGACGCCGCCCGGCACGGTGGAGCATTCCATCAGCTCGGCATCCGGAGCGAGCTCACCGCCGAGGGCGACCAGCGGAATCCCGCTCGCGCGCAGCGCCTCCAGCCCGTCTTCCCAGGCCCGTTTGCCGCCGAGGATGCGCACGATCACCAGATCGGCGCCGTCGAGCAGGCCGGGCAGGTCGTCGACCAGCAGGCGAGCCGGATTCCCCCATCGGTAGTCGGCCCCGCTGGCGCGGGCACTGAGCAGATCGGTGTCGGACGTGGACAACAGCACTATCACGGGTGGCAGCCTTCCTCGGGTGACGCGCCCATCGGGGGTTCGCTGCTCGCCGGGGAGGGTCTGGCTTTTCTACAGTGGCGCGACCGCACCGGACTTCCACCGGTTTCCTCGTCGTCCGCCGAGCACGCCGAGCCTACCTGCCGTCCCGATCGGCTTCGTCCACGTGTCCGGCCGGCTCGGCCGCGCGGCGGTCACGGTCGCTCGCGCGGGCGGCCAAGAAGTCGTCCACGAGCCGCGCACAGTCGGCCGGGGTGGTGGGGCCGAGGCCGACCAGCCTAGCGAAGACGATCGGACCGACGAGCTGGGTCAACGCATGCGTCACGTCGAACTCGCCGAGTTGCCCGCGCACCTCCGGATCGTCGAAGAGCTGGTCGAAGGGCTGGCGATACTGCTCGATGAGCCGCTGACGAAGCGACGTGAACGCCGGGCCCGCGCCGGACTCGCCGCGTTCACCGGTAGCCAGCCACGCCAATGTGGACGTCTGCAGCGGAGCCTCGTCGACGACCGCGGCCTGCCTGCTGAGCATTTCGGTCAGACGCTGCCGTAGCGGACCGGCGGGCGGCGCCTCGATGACCGGAGGAAGCAGGCGCTCGAGCGTGGCGGCGCGCAACTGCATGGCGTTGTCGAAATGCCGGTACAGCGTGGTGCGCGCGACTTTGGACATCGTCGTGACCGCCTCGACGGTGACCGCTTCCAGCCCACCGGCTTGGAGCAGGGCGGTCGCGGCGTCGAGCAGCCTGGCTCGGGAACGCAGCTTGCGCGGATCGACATCGTCGTCGCGAGCGGAGTCGTGCGGCATCGGGTCGACGGCACCGGTCATGGAACGAACATTCCTCCTTCCGCGACGCCTATCGCCACCTGGCCCACTTATGCTACTGATAGTAGCGTAGCGATACTGTTGGTTTCCTTTTTGGGGAGGCGTCATGGAATCCACCGCGACACGGTTGTCCGCCGCCCAGCGGTGGATGTTGGCGATATCCTGCTCCGCCGTGGCCCTGGTGGTCGCGTCGATGGCGGCCCTGTACACCGCGCTGCCCGAGATCGCCGCCGCGACCGGAGCCAGTCAGCAACAGCTGACCTGGGTCGTCGACGGCTACACCCTCGCGCTGGCCTGCCTGGTGCTTCCGGCGGGCGCGCTCGGCGACCGGTACGGGCGGCGGGCGATGCTGATCATCGGGCTCTTCGTGTTCGCGGCCGCCTCCGCGGCGCCGCTGCTGCTGGACACACCCGGCTGGCTGATCGCGACGCGGGCGGCGGCAGGTGCGGGCGCCGCCCTGGTCATGCCGTCGACGCTGTCGCTGATCACCGCCGGGTTCCCGGAATCCCGCCGGGCGTACGCCGTGGGGCTGTGGGCGGGTGTCGCCGGTATCGGCGCGGTGCTCGGCATCCTCGGTTCCGGTCTGCTGCTGGAGCCCTGGTCCTGGGTCTCGGTCTTTCTCGCCATGGCCGTAGCGGGACTGTTGCTGATGATCGCCGGGTTCACTGTGCCGGAGTCGGTGGACCGGACTCGCCCGCGGATCGACCTGTGGGGGGCGGCGACGGCTGCCGTCGCGGTGGGATTGCTCGTCGTGGCCGCGATCGAGGCGCCCGAGCGCGGCTGGCTGGATCCGGTGGTGATCGCCATGGCCGTCGCGGCGGTGCTGGCGGGGGTGGTGTTCGTGACGGTCGAGTCACGGGTGGCGCACCCGCTGCTGGATGTGCGGTTGTTCGCCGATCGGGGGTTCGGCTCCGGTACCGCGGCGGTGATGGTGCAGTTCCTGGTGTCCTTCGGCGCCTTCCTCCTGATGGTCCAGTTCCTTCAGCTGATTCTCGGGTATGGGCCGCTGACGTCGGCTTTGGCGATGGCGCCGATGATGGTGCCGATGGTGGCGGTCTCGGTCGTCGCGCCGCGGCTCGCCGAGCGGGTCGGGTTGCGGTTGCCGATCGCCTCCGGGCTGGCGATCATCGCCATCGCGCTGCTCGCGATGTCCAGGATCGACACCCACACCACCTACCTCGATCTGGTCTGGTCGTTGCTGGTGATGAGCACGGGCGTCGGCTTGTGCACCGCGCCGGCGACGGCGGCGATCATCGCGGGCACCCCGGTGGAGAAGCACGGCGTAGCGGCGGCGGTGAACGACGCGGCGCGCGAAGTCGGCGCGGCCGTCGGCATCGCCATCTCGGGCAGCGTCTTGGCCGCGGGGTACAGCGACCGCATCGCGCCTGCCCTGCCCCGGTTGCCCGAACCGATCCGCGAACCGGTCGGCGACTCGCTGGCCGCGGCGTTGCAGGTGACCGAGCGGATGGGGCCACAAGCCGCACCGCTGGCCGAGTTCGCCGAGACCGCCTTCGTCCACGGAGCGCAGCAATCCGCGCTGGCGCTGGGCATAGTCACTCTCGTCGCCGCAGTCCTCATCGGCGTGTGGGCGCCGGGACGCTCACACGCGAAAACGAAACCCGCGCGCGCTCGGCAGGAAGCGGAACCGGCCACCGCACCGTGACGATCGCTCGTCGGTGACAAGGCGACCAGTCGTTCACGACACCGCCGCCGATCAGATCGCGGATCGCGAGCCCATTGCGCACCGATACGATCCGAAGTCGCGAGCGATGCCCGGACCTACACCAAGTCGGCGTTCCCGTCAATCACCTTGAGGTGGTAGTGGAACCGATTGACCCGCCACCCGTCCGCGGTGCGTTCGACGCCGAGGGAGTAGCTGCCGACGAACGTACGGGTCTTGCCCTCGACCGCGGCGTTCTTGACGTGCACCGCGATGGCGTCGGCGTGCACCCGCGCCGTGTCACCGTCCACATCGATGAGGTGATTACCGGACTGGTGGTGCACTTCGTCGAGGTCGGCCAGGCCGGTGCGCCAATCAGCGATGATGTCGGCCGCGGACCGCTCACCGACCGGCCCGCCGAAACCGCCGTCGAAATCCACCTTCGGCGTGAACACCTCGGCCGACAGGCCTTCCCAGCGTTTTTGATCGGTGTAGACGAACATCTTGGTGATCACATCGACGATGGCCAGCCGGTCTGCGAGGGCGGAGATTTCGGACATACGCCGACCTTAGTCGTCGCTTCGGTCCGAGGTCTTGCGGACCACCCCGCCCAGGAGCACCAGCTTGGTGGCCGGAAGGTCCTCCTCGAGCCACTGTTGCAGGGGGACTACGCCGGGATCGATCATGTCGAAGCCCTCGAAGAACGATTCGACTCGGGCGGGGGAGCGATACGCCACCTGGGCCGAGGAGTTGGCGGTGTCCGACGACGACTGGTCGATGAAGTCCCGATCGCTGTCGTCGGAGCCGTGCGTGAATGCCAGATAGCTTCCCGGCGCCATGGCCGCACGGAGCCGGGCGACGATGTCGGCCGGGCCCTCGCCGTCCATCACGAAGTGCAGGACCCCGACCAACGTGATCGCCACCGGCTCATCGAAGTCGATGAACTCTTCGTGCCGCAGCCGGTCGAGAAGGTCGTCCGTACGGCGCACATCACCCAGCATCGCCGTCACGCCCTCCGCACCGGTCAGCAGGGCATTGCAATGCGCGTACACGACCGGGTCGAAATCGACGTACACCACCCGCGCCGACGGATCGATCTCGTGGACGACTTCGTGCACATTGGGCGAGGTCGGGATACCCGCGCCGAGGTCGATGAACTGCCGGATCCCGGCCTCCGCGGCGAACTGGACCGCGTGCACCAGGAATTTGCGACTGAACCAGGCGAGGGTCCGGGTGTCCGGGGCGATGGACAGCATTCGGTGCGCGACCGCCCGGTCCACTTCGTAATTGTCTTTGCCGCCGAGGAGATAGTCGTATACCCGGGCTGAATTCGGCAGGTTCGGATCGACGCCACGCGGCGCTCGCTCCATGCCGGACACCATACCTCCCCGATCTCGCTGATCGGGATCGTAACAAAAGTCATTGCCAGCCGCCCAGATTCGCTCCGGGGACGAAACGTGCGCACCGAATGACGTTGCGGGAGAGGAGGTCCGATGTCACTGCGCGCAGGGGTGCACGAATTCAATCGTCCGTCGCCCCGCTCGCCGCGAGCAATTGGGCTCGGGCCATGAGTTCGTCCGCGACCGGGCGGGGACGGCGGCCGAGACCGCACGCGCAGGCGACTCCGTCGACCGGGCGCCCCAGCGCGTTCTCGATGACCCGCAATGTGTGCGACTGTTGCGAGGCGGTGGGTAGGTCGTGCACCAACCCGGCATAGAAATCCGTGCCCGCACCCAAGGACAACTCCGCCAGGGGCGCATAGAATTCGGCTTTCGTCGACGGTGGTATGTCACCTGCCGCCACGGGGCCGTGCACGAATTCCAGAGCGCGCCCCCGCGGCCAATGCCGGACGACGGAATTGGCCAGATCGACCAGGGGCCGCGCGTTCCGCAACCTTCCCCGGGCTTTGTTGCGCAAGCTGCCGAGGCAGAGGTGGACCCCGAAACGGGTTCCCTCCGGAGCGGCCGCGGCCAGCGCGGCGATTCCCTCCCCCAGCCCCAGCGCCCGATCGATCAGCCGGTGCAGCGGTTGCGTTTTCGACATGAGCACCAGCTCCGCGGTGGCCTCGAGCTGCACGACAATGTCGTCGCCTGCCAGCTCCCGCATGGCCGTGATGTCGCGCACGGTGGCGTCGAAGAATGCCCGGCGATGCCGCCGCACGCCTGATGCCCCCATGGCGATGAACGTCAACGTGAAGTCGGTCGGCATGCCGATCTGGAGCGCGAGATCGGGCAGCTCCCGCTCGCCGCGGAGCTCACGGAGGAGGGGCAGCGCCTCTTCGGCCTCGCGGAGATATCCGAGATCCAGGCCCGCGCCGGACAATTCGGTGCCGCGCGGGGCGCGATGGATCGTCCGCTCCCGGCTCGAGCGCCACGATCCGGGCTTCTTCACCGCCAGGACACCTCGGGCGACCAGGTCTTCGATGATGGGCTGAATGTAGAACTCGTAACGGCGCGTCTCTCCGGTGGGCAGGGTACGTAATCGCGCCCCAGCGCTGTCGAGCATGGCCCGCATCGCCACTTCCGTGCTCTCGGCCGGAAAACTACCGACGAAATGCACCGCCCGGGTCTCCGCCCCTTGTCTCGTCGACCCCACGTCCCCGCGCTCCTTGTTCACCGCTCGTCCCGGACATTCACCCTCCGGACGCGATCTCGTTGCGTCCGAGTGCACGCTCGGCGGCACCAACTATGTGATAGCCACGGAAAATTATGTGGGGTATCGGCGTTCGCCGGGTAGTCAGGCGCGCTACCGACCCCCGGGCTCGGGCGGGTCGCAGGCCACCGTGTTCTCCATCATGATCTACGACACCCCCGAAGACCTCGACAAGCAATGCGGGTCTCGACAGCTGATACCGCTTCGCCGCCGCCCCGAGTTGGGTTGCGCCCTCTCGACGCCGCTCGTTCGAGGTCGTCGGACCGGAGCGATCGACGACGTCACCGAGTTCCTTCTCGCCATGCCGACACCGGCCCGCGAACATAGTGAAACAGCCTGATGGGAACGAGTGACGGTCCAGCTGGCCAGGACCCGAGCGGGGATGTGCGTGGGCGAAAGATATTGCGCGCCATTATTTTCGCGCATAGCCTGCGTCGCGTGCGAACCTCGCTACGGTCGATCGCCGCGTCCGCGGCGGCGCTCCTGCTCTGCCTGACACCCGGCGTGGCCTATGCCGAGGATGATCCGGGTCGCTGCGAATCGTTGTCCATCCCCGTCCCGCTGGGCGTGATGGCCGGTTCCCTGTGCACTCCCACGGCACACGCGACCGACACCGTCATGGTGCTCATCGCGGGATCCAATTACAACCACACGTACTGGGACTTCCCTTACGCACCCGAGACCTACAGTTTCCGGCGCGCGATGAATGCCGCGGGGATCGCGACGCTGGTGGTCGATCGGCTCGGCAACGGCGCGAGCACGAGACCGCCGAGCACGCAGGTCACGGCGTCGGTCTCGGCTCGCGCCCTGCACGACATCGTTCAGGCCCTGCGCCGAGGGCTGGCGGGCGCGCCGCCGTTCGGCACAGTCGTCACCGGCGGTCATTCGCTCAGCTCGGGTATCGACGTCTTGGAGGCCAGCACGTACCAGGACGTCGACGGCGTGCTGCTCACCGGCTTCTCCCACGCTCTCGATGTGGCCGAAGTCCTCGGCGTGATCTCCACCTACCACCAAGCCGCCCAGGATCCGCGATTCGCCGCGGGCGGATACGATCCCGGTTATCTGACGACCCGGCCCGGTACCCGCGCGGGCAATTTCTTCGCGCCCGAGACGGCCGATCCCGAAGTTCTCGCCGTCGACGAGGCGACCAAGGAAGTGTTCTCGCCGACGGAGTATCCCGACGGCCTGACCTCCACCATCCCGCCGATGACCAACTTCATCGACGTCCCGGTCCTGGTCGTCGACGGCAGCCTGGACCGGCTCTCCTGCGGCCCCGGGTACGCGGTCTGCGCGAACGCCGAGACACTGCACGCCGCCGAAGCGCCGTTCTTCGGCCCGGCCGCCCAGCTGCGCACCTATGTGCTGCGCGACAGCGGCCATTCGGTCAATCTCGCGCGGAACACCGCCGAGTATCGGGCCGCCGTCATCGATTGGGTGCGGACGATCGCGGCGTAACCGGCCGTTCGCCGCGCCCGGCGCGTCCGTAGGCTGGGATCGTTATGACACGACGTGCTCCTGATTCCTGCCCGGGTGTGTTGCGGTTGCACGACGCGGCCGACGGGCCGCTCGCGCGAATCCGGGTGCCCGGCGGGCGCCTGGGGCCCGTGCAGGTGCAGACGCTGGCGGAGGCCGCGCACGATCTCGCGGACGGGAACATCGAACTCACCTCACGGGGAAACGTCCAGTTGCGCCAGGTGCGCGACGCCGGGGCACTGACGGACCGGCTGGCCGCCGCGGGCCTGCTGCCGAGCAGCACGCACGAACGGGTGCGCAATATCATCGCCTCGCCGCTGTCCGGCCGGATCGGCGGCTCGGCGGACGTGCACCCGCTGGTTCCCGTGCTGGACGCGGGCTTGCGCGCGGCGCCGCGGCTGGCGCAGCTTCCCGGCCGAGTGCTGTTCACCCTCGACGACGGGCGCGGTGACGTCAGCGGACTCGGCGCCGACATCGGCGTGCACGCGGTCGGGAGGGACGAGTTCGCGTTGTTGCTGGCAGGCGGTGACAGCGGCGTGCGGGTGGCCGCCGCCGACGCGGTCGATGTCATGCTCGCCGCCGCCCACGGGTTCCTGCGACTGCGGGGTGACGACGCGGGCCGCTGGCGGCTGCGCGACATCGAACGGGGCGCCGAACGCGTCGTCGATCTCCTCGGCCTGTCTCCCGGCGCCGAGCGGCTCCACTTCTGCCCGCCCCGGAGCATTCCGATCGGATGGTTCGAGCAGGACAACGGACTGGTCGGTCTCGGCGCCGGTGTGCGCCTCGGGTCCCTGCCCGCCCGTACGGCCGAGTTCCTCGCGGCGGTCGAGCGACCGGTCTTCCTCACGCCGTGGCGCAGTCTGGTGGTCACCGACCTGGAGGAATGGGCCGCCGAGCAGGTCGTGCGCGTGCTCGCCCCGATGGGCTTGATCTTCGACGCCGACTCGCCGTGGCTGCTGGTCAGCGCCTGCGCCGGGCAACCGGGCTGCGCGAAGTCGCACACCGACGTCCGAGCCGACGTCGCCGCGGCGATCGACACGGGCCGCGTGCTACCCGCCCGAACCGAGCAGGGCGAGTCGCCGGTTTCCGGAACCTCCGCGGGCCGAGATGTCCCGCAGGCGATGCCCCCAACAGACGTCGCGGTGGCCGGGCGTCAGCATTGGTCCGGCTGCGCTCGCCGCTGCGGCCGGCCCCAAGGGGAGGTCACCGATATCGTCGCGACAGATGAGGGCTATCGCGTCGACTGACTCTTCCGCGCTGCCCAGGCACCTCACCCGCCATGGATCTCGAGGGTGCAGCATTTGACGGAGCCCCCGGCCTTGTGCAGCTCGGACATCTCGATGCCGACCGGATGGTAGCCACGCGCGCGCAGGGCTTCGCACAAGGCGGTGGCGGCGCTGCTGAGGAAGACGTTGAAACCGTCGCAGACTCCGTTCAACCCGAGTACCGCCGCGTCCGCGTGGGTGGCCACGATCGCATCGGGATAGAACTCGGCGAGCACCGCGCGTGCCGCCGGGCTGAAGGCGGGCGGATAGTAGGCAATGGTGTCGCTCAGTGGAAGCAGCACCGTGTCCAGGTGATAGAAGCGCGGATCGATCAGTTCCAGTGAGACCACGGGAAGACCGAAATGCCGCGACACCTCCTCGTGCGCGGCCGGGGAGCTGCGGAATCCCATACCGGCCAGAAGCCGATCACCGACGAGGAGGAAGTCGCCTTCGCCTTCGTTGCATTCCTCGGCCGCCACCAGCTCCGGCAAGCCGTATCGGGCGAACCAGGCGTGGTAGGCCGGGCCTTCCGCAGCACGTTCCGGGTGGGTGAACCGGGCCGACATGGCGCGGTTTCCGACGATCAGCCCGCCGTTGGCGGCGAACACCATGTCGGGCAGACCCGCCACACCGGGGACCACTTCCACGGTGTGCCCGTACTCGGCGTAGGTGGCGCGCAACGTTTCCCACTGCTCGACAGCCAGCGCGCGGTCGACGGGCTCGGCGGGATTCATCCATGGATTGATGGAGTAGACGACGTCGAAGTGATCGGGACGGCACATCACGAACTTGCGCGGCGACGAACGGCGGACGGCGGACTCGGCGGGGAGGGTGGCTACAGAAGTCAACGGAACTCCCGGAGATCAGCGGGGACTTTCGGCTGATATGAAGGTAAGTCGCCTAGTATTGCGCCAGAAACAACGATTCGTTGTGCATCTGCCCAGAAAAGCGATGATTCGTTGCGGAGGAGGAGAGAAGGTGTGACGTGGACGACCTCGACCGGCGGATCCTCGAACAATTGCTGAGGAATGCCCGGGCTTCGTTCCAGGAGATCGGCGGCGTGGTGGGACTGTCCGCGCCCGCGGTGAAGCGGCGCGTCGACCGGCTGGTCGCCGCCAAACAGATCACCGGGTTCACCGCGCTGGTCAATCCCGCGGCGCTGGGCTGGAAGACGGAGGCGTACGTCGAGGTGTACTACCGCGACAACATCTCCCCTACCGAACTCAAACGCAGCTTGGACCCGATCCCGCAGGTGGTCGGTGTGTGGACGATCGCGGGCGAGGCCGACGCGCTGGTGCACGTCATGGCCACCGACATGGCCGAGATCGAGGTGACCGTGGAACGGATCCGGGAGAACGCGCGGGTCGGGCGTACCCGCAGCGCCATCGTCATGTCACGGATTCTCGAGCGTCCCCGGACCTGATCCGGCGGCGCTCGGGCGCCCGGTATCCGGCGGCTCGGGCGGCCATGCGACGCGCCCGACCCGGACCGACCTGTCCGGACCCGCACCCATATGGTGGACCGCATGTCCGACGTACGTGCCAGCTACCTGACCGACGGGGCCGAGATCTACCGTCGCTCGTTCGCGACGATCCGCGCCGAAGCCGATCTGAGCGGATTCCCGCCGGACGTGGCACAGGTCGTGGTGCGGATGATCCACGGCTGCGGTCAGGTGGATCTCGCCGCGGACGTTGCCTTCTCACCCGGTGTCGTCGCCTCGGCACGAGCGGCGCTGCGCGCGGGCGCGCCGATTCTGTGTGACGCGACCATGGTCGCCTCTGGCGTGACCAGGAAACGACTGCCTGCCGACAACGAGGTGCTGTGCACCCTCGCGGATTCGCGCGTGCCGGAGCTGGCCGCGGCCAAGGGCACGACCCGCTCCGCCGCCGCGCTCGAGCTGTGGCGCGACCGTCTCGACGGCGCCGTCGTCGCGATCGGCAACGCACCAACGGCGCTGTTCCATCTGCTCGACCTCCTGGACGCGGGAGCGCCCCGGCCCGCCGCCGTGCTCGGCATCCCGGTCGGGTTCGTCGGGGCGGCCGAATCGAAAGACGCGCTGATCGAGTTCGGCGGCGTCGAATACCTCACGGTGCGCGGCAGGCGTGGCGGTAGCGCCATCACCGCGTCCGCGCTGAACGCGATTGCGAGCGAACAGGAATGAGCACTCCGGGCAAGCTGTGGGGCGTCGGACTCGGTCCGGGTGATCCGGAACTGGTGACGGTCAAGGCGGCCAACGTGATCGGCGCGGCCGACGTCGTCGCGTTCCACAGCGCCCGCCACGGCCGCAGCATCTCCCGCCGCATCGCCGCGCCGTACATGCGGCCGGGCCAGCTGGAGGAGCATCTCGTCTACCCGGTCACCACCGAGACCACCGACCACCCCGGCGGTTACCAGGGAGCGATCGACGAGTTCTACGAAGAGGCCGCCGAGCGGCTGGCCGCGCATCTGGCCGCAGGCCGCTCCGTCGCGCTGCTCGCCGCGGGCGACCCGCTGTTCTACAGCTCGTACATGCACATGCACCGGCGGCTGGCCGATCGGTTCGACGCCGAGATCATTCCCGGCGTCACCTCGGTCAGCGCGGCGTCCGCAGCGCTGGGTACGCCGCTGGTCGAGGGCGAACAGGTGCTCACCGTGCTGCCGGGCACCATGCCGGTCGAGGAGCTCACCCGGCGGCTGCGCACGACCGACGCGGCCGCGATCATGAAACTGGGACGCACCTATCCCGGTGTGCGTCAGGCGCTTTCGGATTCCGGCCGGCTGGCGGGCGCCTACTATGTGGAGCGCGCGAGCAGCACCGACCAGCGCGTACTGCACGCCGGAGCGGTCGATGACACGGAGGTGCCGTACTTCGCCATCACCCTCGTGCCCGGCCCCGAGCCGACCACCCCACTACCCCGCCTCGAGCCGGATCCCATCGCGGATCAGCGGATTCACGAGACGGACACGACCGACCGCGCCGGTGAGGTCGTGGTCGTGGGGCTGGGTCCCGGCGCAGCGGAGTGGACCACCGACGAGGTGCGCGCGGCCTTGGCGGACGCCACCGATCTGGTCGGCTACACCACCTATCTGAACCGGGTCCCCGAGCGTGCGGGCCAACGTCGTCATGCCAGCGACAACCGCGTCGAGTCCGAGCGCGCGGCCATGGCCTTGGATCTGGCCGGACGCGGCGCACGGGTCGCGGTCGTCTCCTCGGGTGACCCCGGGGTCTTCGCGATGGCGGCGGCGGTGCTCGAGGAATCCGCGGACCCGCGGTGGCGTACCGTGCCGGTGCGCGTGCTGCCCGGCCTCACCGCGGCCAACGCGGTGGCCAGCCGAGTGGGCGCGCCGCTCGGGCACGACTACGCGATGATCTCACTCTCCGATCGGCTCAAGCCGTGGGAGGTGGTGGCGCAACGCCTTTCCGCCGTCGCCGCGGCCGACATGGCGATCGCTATCTACAACCCGGCGTCCTCGCAACGCACCTGGCAGGTGGGCGCGATGCGGGACCTGTTGCTCGAGCACCGCAAGCCCGATACTCCCGTCGTCGTCGGGCGCGACGTCGGCGGACCCACCGAATCGGTCCGGGTGGTGCAACTCGGCGATCTCGACCCCGACGAGGTGGACATGCGCACGCTGCTGATCATCGGCGCGTCCACCACCACGGCGCTCGAAACCGACCAGGGCATCCGGGTCTACACCTCCCGGCGCTACGGTCACGCGCGCGACGCGGCGACCGACGGCGCGTAGGATCGCCTGACGCACCGAAGATCGGAGGGACCTTGGCCGCGACACTGTCGGAGCTGACGCTGCGCGCCCGCGCCCTGGAGGCCAGGGCCACCGCGAGCGAACAAGCACTCGACGAGCAGGGCGACGTCCTCGGCGAACTCGCGGCGCTGACCAGGAAGGCGCTCGACGGCATCGGCCGGATCGATCGACGCGCGGAGACGATCGGCGAAGCCGCGGGCGAGCTTCGCCGCGATGTCGGCGATCTGCGTGAGAACGTGGGCGAACTGACCCGCAGGGTCACGGTGCTCGAACAAGGACAGGTCCGTTTGGAACAGGGTCAGGCGGCGCTGGCGCGCGGCCAAGCGCAGCTCGAACAAGGACAGGCACAGCTCGAACAGGGACAGGCGCGGCTGGAGCAGGGCATGGCGCGGGTGCTCGCCCAGCTCGGCAAGTTGACCGGCGACGCCTGACTCGAACCGTTCAGGTAATATTCCACTATGGAATGTTGAGAGCGAAGGGAGCAGTCGTTGACCAACACCGCGACCAGACTCAAGCCACTGAACTCGACAGCGGCGTCATTGCTCGGATTTCTGCACGAAGGGCCCATGTCGGGGTGGGATCTGGTCGCCGAGGCCCAAGACCGCATCGGCGATTTCTGGACGATCACGCAGAGTCAGGTCTACCGGGAACTCGCCACGATGGACGCGGCGGGACTCGTCGAGAAGGGTGAGACCGGAGCCCGGGAACGGACGCCCTACCACCTCACCGACGCGGGGCGCGAAGCGTTCCTGGAGTGGGTCGCCCGCGATCCGGGCGGGGAGACCATCCGGGTGCCGTTGCTGCTCACGCTCTCCTTCGGAGAGCATCTCGATCGCGATCGGCTCCACGGCATCGTCGCGGCCAACCGGGAAATCCATCAGGCGCGGCTCACGCGGTATCTCGCCCAGGATCCGGAGGGGATGTCGGCCTTCGCCCGCGCCACCCTGGATTTCGGAATCCGCTACGAGCGGGCGGTGCTGGAGTGGTTCGACCATCTGCCGGAGATACTCGACAGCTGACCATCCAGCACGCTGCCGGACAGCGCGTGAAACCCCGGAACGTCGGTCAGTCGCGACGAATCGGCCTCTCGCGCAGCCAATCCAGCGCCTGCGCCGCCGATTCCACGACCTGCGCCCCCTCTGGCAGTGGTGGACGGTCGATGACGACAACCGGGATTCGCGCCGTGCGTGCGGCGACCAGTTTGGCTTCGGTCTGATCGCCGCCGCTGTCCTTGGTGACGAGCACGTCGATCCGGTGCTGGATGAGCAGTCGCGACTCGTCCTCGAACGCATACGGTCCACGGGCGAGGAGCAGTTCGTGGCGCGGCGGCAGTGCGCCCTCCGGCGGATCGATGGCACGGATCAGGAACCACTGCCTGGTCAGTCCCGCGAACGCGTCCACGCCCTGCCTGCCGATGGTCAGGAAGACACGTTCACCGATAGCCGCCGTCTGCGACGCGGCCGCGGCCAGATCGGGCACGCGAATCCAACGGTCCCCCGCCTGCCGCACCCACCCAGGCCGACGCAGGTGCACCAGCGGCACGCCCGACATCCGTGCGGCCGCCGCAGCATTGGCGCTGATACCCGCGGCGAACGGATGGGTGGCGTCCACCATCGCGGTCACATCGTTGGCCGCCAGCCAGACGCGCAGCCCCTCGGCGCCGCCGAAACCGCCGATGCGGACCGCCCCTTCGGGCAGCAAGGGCGCACGCACACGACCGGCGAGCGAGGACACGATCTCGAATCCTCGCTCGCCGGTGGCGATGTGGGCCAGCTCCCGCGCTTCTCGGGTGCCACCCAGAATCAGAACTCTCAGGGCTGGCCGCTGAAGTAGGCGATGCCCGCGTTCAGCAGCGACGGCCCGCCCGCGACGGCGAGACCGATCAGCGCGCCGAGCACCGCGCCCGGCAGGATGCCGACACCGAAGAACACGATGCCGATGGCCGCGCCGATCAGGCCACCGACCAGGGCGCCGAGCGAGGCGCGCTGCAACTCGGCGAAGAACCACTCCTGCGCGCCGATGAACTCGGCGGCGACCGGCGCGTTCGCGGTCGGCGCCGCCTGCGGGGTCAGCGTCAGCTGCCTGCCCTCGTCGGCGACGTTCGCGGCGATCTTCACCTCTTGACCCTTGGCCGTCGCGGTGAGCGGAATGGTGGTGACGGTCTCGCCCGCGGAGTTCTTCAGGGTGACCGACTGGTTGCCGGTGTCGACGCTGAAGGCGCCCCCGGTGACGCTGGTGACCACGGACTTACCCGCCTCGGCGAGCTGCAGCGCGTAGCCGACGCCCTGGTCCGTGCCCGTGACCGTAGGCGCGGCCGCGGTCTGGTCCTGCACCGCGGGCGGTGCGGGAGCGGCGTAGGAAGTACCGGCGGTAACTCCGGTGGCGGCGACTGCCAGCAATGCCGTGGCGGCGAACTTCTTGTACTTCATCTATCTCCCCAATAGGAATCGGATTTCCGATCACGATCGGAACTCGGCCCCGACCCTACCGCGTGACCGGTAACGTGTTCACCCCTCAGCGGGGAACGCCGTCGCGGATTTCACCACCGACCACTGGGTGACCGGAAGCTGGGGACGCCACGTGGTGAAGGAGCCCAGCGGTTCGCCACGGTAGATCTGGAACTTCCGCAACATGCCGCCCTGGGCGTTCGACCAGCTGAGCAGCAACGATTCCGACTCCGCCGTCACCGCGTTCGCGACGAGCCGCCCACCCTGACGCAACTGCGACCAGCATGTCTCGAGCACGCCATCCTGCGTGAGGCCGCCACCGACGAAAATCGCGTCGGGAGCGGCTGTTTCGGTGTCGGCGGCGAGTTCGGCGCGCACCTCGCCGCGCACGAGAATGTGCGGGACCCCCAGGGCGGCGGCGTTGTCCGCGATCTGCCGCCGCCGGTGCTCGAGCCGTTCGAACGCGACGGCCCGGTTACCCGGATGCGACCGGCACCATTCGATGGCGATACTGCCCGACCCACCGCCCACATCCCAGAGCAGTTCGCCGGGAGCGGGCGCCAGCGCCGCCAGCGTCAGAGCGCGGACCTCGTGCTTGGTGAGCTGCCCGTCGCCGCCGAACAATTCGTCCGGCAAGCCCGGAAGGCGCGTCGCACGCGGCCGGCCCGGGTCGGCCGCGCAAGTGATCGCCACTATGTTCAGCGGGTCGCCCGGCGGGTGTTCCCACTGCTTCGCGATTCCGGTGCGGTGTCGTTCGGCGGACCCGCCCAGCTGCTCGAGGACCGTGAGCTCGGAATCGGCGAAACCATGGCGCCCCAGTAGACGCGCCAGCTCTCCCGGCGTGTGCTCGTCGGCACTGAGCACCAGCAGCCGTCTGCGGTCGGCCAGTTCGGGCAGCACCGTCGCCGATGGCCGCCCCACCACGCTGACCACCGGCGTTTCGGCCAGCGGCCACCCCAGCCGGGCGCAGGCCAGCGAGGCCGACGACGGCTGCGGCAGCACCCGCAGGGCGCGTGGACCGAGCAGACGGGACAAGGTGACGCCGATCCCGTAGAACATCGGATCGCCGCTGGCCAGCACGCACAGCCGCGCACTGCCGTGCTGCCCGAGCAGGCCGGGCAGCGCGGGCAACAAGGGCGACGGCCAGCTCACCCGCCGCGCGGCCACGGTGGACGGCACGAGGTCGAGCTGGCGCGCGGAACCGAACAGGATCTCGGCATCGCCGACCGCGTCCCGTGCGGCGCGACCGAGACCGTCCCAGCCGTCGGCGCCGATCCCGACGACCGCGATGGGCGTGCCGGTCCACGTCACGGGCCCGGCGCTCACCGGGGCATCCGGCGCCAGATCGCTTGCGGCAGCAGGCGCATCGCGAAGAACACCGGTCGCAGGACCCGGGGCACCCAGACCCTGCTCGCGCCGCGGCGCAAACCCTTGACCACGGCGTCGGCGACCTGGTCCGGAGTGCTGGAGAACGGAGCCGCAGACATCCCCTCGGTCATCCGGCCGATGACGAATCCGGGACGGACCAGCAGCAATCGAACTCCGCTTCCGTGCAACGCGTCCGCGAGACCGGACGCGAATCCGTCCAGTCCCGCTTTGGCCGATCCATAGACGTAATTGGCGCGTCGCACGCGCACGCCCGCGACCGAGCCGAACACGACGATCTGTCCCGCGCCTCGGGCGCGCAGCAGATTCGCCACGATGGTGAGCACACTGGCCTGGGCGACGAAGTCGGTGTGCAGGATCGCCGCCGCGTGGGCGGGATCCCGCTCGGCGCGCTGCTGATCGCCGAGCACGCCGAAGGCGAGCACCGCGATGCCGATGGGCCCGTGCTCCGCGGCGATCTTCTCCAGCAGCGCCGCATGACTCGCGGTGTCGTCGGCGTCGAACTCGGCGGTGTGCACCGCACTCGCGCCCGCGGCCGCGATTTCCGCACACTGCGCGTCCAGCTCGTCGCTGCGCCGGGCCGCGAGCACAACCGCTCGCCCGCGCGCCAGCCGCCGCGCCACTTCGAGCCCGATCTCGCTGCGGCCGCCCAGCAGCAGTACGGTTCCGTCGACCAATCCACGCGTTCCCATGCGCCCCAGTCTGTCATTGGCGCGGGTGCGGCCCGTCATCGCTCACCGGCGCGGCACGCGTCACCGCCCGGGCCGATGGGGCGCGCGGAGGCGCCGAGAGCTACGGTCAGGGAATGCCGACGAGTACCGCTGAGTTGTCGCCCGCCGCCCTCGAGTTCGTCGCCGAACGGCACCTCGCCACACTGACGACATTGCGGGCGGACGGGACGCCCCATGTCGTAGCGGTGGGGTTCACCTGGGACGGCGAAGCCGGGATCGCGCGCGTGATCACCAACGACGGGTCGGTGAAGGTCCGCAATGTGCGCCGCTCCGGGTACGCGGCGGTCAGTCAGGTCGACGGGATCCGGTGGATCACCTTGGAAGGCCCGGCGACCGTGCTCGACGCCCCGGACGAGGTCGCCGAAGCGGTCGAGCGGTACGCCGGTCGCTATCGCGTGCCGCGCGAGAACCCGACACGCGTGGTGATCGCCATCCAGGTCCGGCGTGTGCTGTCCAGCAGCACGCTCGTCGCACCGGCCGCCGAGGGCTGAGCCGCGGCGAACGGAGCAGGCGCGTGGCGAACGGCACAGGCGCGTAGGGGTCCGCGCCGCGGTCAGCCGTCGGTCACAGCACCGTGAGGCCGTGCGGGCGCTTGTTCACCGATTCGCCGCCATCCTCGGTGACGACCACGATGTCCTCGATGCGCGCACCCCACTCGCCTCGGAAGTAGATACCGGGCTCGACGCTGAAGGCCATGCCGGGTCGCAGCACGACATCGTTGCCCGCGACGATGTAGGGCTCCTCGTGCACCGACAAACCGATGCCGTGGCCGGTACGGTGCACGAAGGCGGAGCCGAGACCGGCCTCTGTCAACGGGTTCCGCGCGGCGGCGTCCACCGCGGCCGCGGTGACACCTGGCCGGACCGCCGCGACCGCCGCCGCCTGTGCGCTCTCCAGTTCGGCGTACCTGGCGGCCACCTGCGGATCCGGCTCGCCCAGAACGTAGGTGCGGGTGCAGTCGGAATAGTAGCCGGGCTCGACCGGGCCGCCGATGTCGACGACCACCACGTCCCCGGCCTCGATCCGGCGCTCGGACACCGCGTGATGCGGATCTGCCCCGTGCGGACCGCTGCCGACGATGACGAACGCGGCCTCGGTGTGCCCCTCCGCCACGATCGCGGCGGCGATGTCGCGGCCGACCTCTGCCTCGGTGCGTCCAACCTGCAAGAACTCCCCCATGCGCGCGTGCACCCGGTCGATCGCGGCGCCTGCCCGGCGCAGCGCGTCCACCTCGGCCGCATCTTTGATCATGCGCAGCTCCCGCAATACGGGCGTGGCCGATACCGGCAGACCGGTGAACGACTCGGCCAACGGCAACAGGTGCAGGGCGGGCATGACGTCGGCGACCGCTACCCGGGAGCCGACGTGCAGCGTCGACTTCACCAGCGCGTACGGGTCGGTGCCGTCGACCCAGTCCAGTACCTGCAGGCCCAGCTCCCCCGCCGCCGAGGCTTCCAGCGACGCCAGCTCCAGTTTCGGGATCACCACCGACGCGGGCGCGCCGTCGGCCGGGATCACCAGGCAGGTCAGCCGCTCGAACGATTCGGCCGCCGAGCCGATCAGGTAGCGCAGGTCGGGCCCCGGAGTGATGAGCAAGGCGTCGAGGTGGGCGGCCCGCATCAGTTCCACCGCCCGTTCCAGTCGTGCACCGTAGACGTCCGCCGCGAATCGGGAATCCGTATGCGAGCTCATTCGTCCGACGTTACCCGTCCCGCACGGCCGATGAACGCCGAACTTCGCCCGGTGGTGTCGGTGCGAGCGAGTAGCCTCAGCCCGTGACCTCTGCTGCCGGTGGGCCCCTGTTGCTGCTGGACGGAGCCAGTCTGTGGTTCCGCGCCTATCACGCCATCCCCGACAAGATCACCGCGCCCGACGGCCGGTCGGTGAACGCGCTGCGTGGTTTCACCGACATGGTTGCCTCGCTGATCACCAAGTTCGCCCCGAGCAGGCTGGTGGTGTGCCTGGATCTGGACTGGCGACCGGCGTACCGGGTCGCTCTGGTGCCGTCCTACAAGGCGCACCGGCTGGATCCGTCGCCGGAGGCCGCACCCGGCGCCGAGAGCGTTCCCGACACGCTCACGCCGCAGGTCGAGATGATCCTGGAGGTACTCGCGGCGGCGGGCATCGCGACCGGCGGCGCGGACGGTCTGGAAGCCGACGACGTGCTGGGCACCTTGGCGACTCGGGAACGCACCGACGAGGTGGTCGTGGTCAGCGGCGACCGCGACCTGCTGCAGCTCGTGCGGGACGAGCCCGCGCCACAGGTACGGGTGCTCTACGCCGGACGGGGGCTGGCCAAGGCGGAACTGTTCGGCCCGGCCGAGGTCTCGGCGAAGTACGGTGTGCCGCTGCGCAATGCGGGCCCGGCCTACGCCGACATGGCCACATTGCGCGGCGATGCCTCCGACGGTCTGCCCGGGGTCGCGGGTATCGGGGAGAAGTCCGCCTCCACGCTGATATCCCGTTTCGGTTCACTGGAGGCCCTGATCGCGGCCGTCGAGGATCCCGACGCCGACCTGGCACAAGGCGTGCGCGCCCGGATGCGGGCCGCCGAGGACTACCTGAAGGCCGCCGCACCGGTCGTCCGAGTGGTCCGCGACGCCGAGGTGGCGCTGTCTCGCAGCGACGCGCTCCCCACCGAACCGGCCGACCCGGACCGCCTGCGCGCCCTGGCCACCGCCTACAACGCCGAAAGCCCGATCACGCGATTGATCACGGCATTGGGCGCGCGCACCGCCTGACCCGGGAACGCGAGAGTTCCGCCGCTCCCTCTGCGAAAGGCCGATTTCGCGGTGAATCGGGCATACACCGGCCACCACCCCCGAGTAGCGCGACCATCGCCGCAGGCAACACACCGGCTCGACTCCCGGTTTCGAGCAAAGCGAGGCCGAGCGTTGTCCGTTCGCGGCCCGGCTCGCGCCCGAGGGGCGGCAGCGTAAACGGCGAAGGAGCAGGCGGCGGTCGATCGGCAGCGAGCCGAGCCGGCGAACACCTAGCGCCGCAAGCACTGGCTGGACCAGCACAACCCGGCTCGCGTCCGAGGAGCCGCCGCGTACGCGACGAAGGAGCAAGCGGTGGCCGCTCGCACGCGAGCCGAGCAGGTCCCGAACACCCAGCGCCGCAAAGCGCTGGGAAATGAACGCGACCTAGCTGGGGCGGCCGACCTCGTAGGTGCCGTCGTCCTTGGTGATCTTGATGTTCACCTTCTTGGCCTCACCGCTGACCTTCACGCTGCATTCGAAGGTGGCGTCGACCTTGACCTCCTGGCCGGACGGGCAGGAGACGTCGCTGATGTCCTGGATGCCGTAGGAGTCCGACAGCACCTTCTTCACGCCGTCCTGCACCGCCGCCTGGTCCAGCTGGTCCTTGGCGGTCAGCACGAGCACGAGCGCGACGATCGCGCCGACCACCGCGACACCGAGCACGGACAGACCGATGATCAGGCCTTTGCCCTTGCCGCCTTGCGGCGGCGGCTGGCCCGGCGCGCCCCACTGCGGCTGCGGCTGCTGCGGTTGCCCCCACTGCGGCTGCTGGCCCTGCTGGCCCCAGTCCTGCTGCGGTTGGCCCCACTGCGGCTGCCCCTGGGCGGGTTGCTGACCCCACTGCGGCTGCTGCGGCTGCTGGCCCCACTGCTGCTGCGGTTGTCCCCACTGCTGCTGCGGTTGCTGCTCACCCCAATGCTGGGTCGGCTGGGCCGAGGCCGGGGTCTGCGGCTGACCGCCCCACTGCTGTGTGGGACCGGCCGCGCCCGGCGCCTGCTGTCCACCCCACTGCTGGGTGGGATCGTTGCGTCCCTCCCCGGGGTCGTTCGGTCCGTACGGGCCGCTCATCTGCTTGCCTCCACTCGCATCGTTGTACACACGGTAGCCCCCCGCGTGGGCCTCGTCGCATGACACGACTACTCCGCCACGGTCGGTACGCGAAAGAAATCAAATCACAATCGAATCCGCCGTGTTGATATTGCCGTCGCCGGGCCCGTCGCCCAGGCCGCTCAGGCGGCGTCCACCGCCACCACACCCCGCCGGATCGCTCGCACCGCCTTGGCCGCGGTGGCGGCGACCTCGGGATCGTCGGCGGTGCCGTGGATTTGATCGAGCAGATCGATCACCTGCCGGCACCAGCGCACGAAATCACCGGCCGACAGCGGAGCACCCTGGTCACCGCTGGCGAGCAACGACTCGGCCAACCCGTCCCCGCGCGCCCATTTGTAGACGCCGTCGACGAAACCCAGATCGGGTTCCCGGGTCGGCGGCAGCTTGTGCCGCGCTTCGTCGGACCGCAGCTCCGACCAGACGCCGATGGTCGCGCCCACGGCCCGCCGGATCGGCGCCGTGGGTCCGCTCGCGCCGAGATATCCACCCTCCTGACGGGATTCGTACACCAGGGTCGACACCACGCCGGCCAGCTCGGCCGGGCCGAGGCCGCGCCACAGCCCCTTCCGCAGGCATTCGGCTACCAGCAGGTCGCTCTCGGCGTAGATGCGGGCCAACCGGCGCCCGTCCGGCGTCACCTCGCTCTCGTGCACGAATCCGCGTTCCTCCAGCAGGCCGAGAATCCGATCGAAGGTGCGAGCCAGCGAGTTGGTGGTCGCGGCAACCTTCTGGCGCATCGCTTCCGTCTCGCGCAGCAACCGGTTGTAGCGTTCGCCCACCCGGGACAGTTGCTCGCGATCGGGCCGGGAGTGCGCCGGATGCGCGCGCAGGCTGCGGCGCAGCGTGGCGAGTTCCCGGTCGTCGGCGGCGGCGGAGTTCCTGCCGCGCCGGGGCCTACCGGGCACCGAGATCCCGGTGCTGCGCAGTGCGGAGGCCAGATCGCGGCGTGTGCGCGCGGTGCGATGATCCACCCGACGCGGCAGCCGCATGTGTCCGAGCGCCTCGGCCGGCACGGGGAAATCGGCCACCGACACCCGCCCGGCCCACTTGTCCTCGGTGAGTACCAGCGGGCGCGGATCGCCGGGCGTCGCGTCCGGCTCCAAGATCACCGCGAGCCCGGCGCGGCGGCCGGACGGAATGGCCACCACGTCGCCGCGGCGAAGAGCGCCGAGGGCGTCCACCGCGGCGCCCCGCCGGTCGGCGCGGCTCTGCTGGGCCAGCTGCCGCTCCCGCTGCTTGATCCGCTCGCGCAGCGACAGGTATTCCAGGAATCCGCCTTCGGTGCCGCCGAGCTGCGAGCGCAGCTTGCGCAGCGCGGCCTCGTTGCGCTCGATGCCGCGGACCAGCCCGACCACCGACCGGTCCGCTTGGAACTGGGCGAAGGATCGCTCCAGCAGGGCACGCGATTCGTCGGCGCCCATCCGGTCGATGAGGTTGATCGACATGTTGTAGCCGGGCCGGAACGAGCTGCGCAGTGGATAGGTGCGCGTCGAGGCGAGACCTGCGACCGCGCTGGTGTCCACCTCGGGCTGCCACAGCACCACCGCGTGGCCTTCGACGTCGATGCCACGCCGCCCGGCCCGCCCGGTCAGCTGGGTGTACTCCCCCGGCGTGAGTTCCGCGTGCGACTCCCCGTTGAACTTGACCAGCCGTTCCAGCACCACGGTGCGCGCGGGCATGTTGATGCCGAGGGCCAACGTCTCCGTGGCGAAGACCGCCCGCACCAGGCCGTTGACGAACAGTTCCTCGACGGTGTGCCGGAAGGCGGGCAGCATCCCCGCGTGATGCGCGGCCAGGCCGCGGTGCAGCGCCTCGCGCCACTCCCAGTAACCGAGCACCTCCAGATCGGTCTTGGGCAGATCGCCGGTGTGCTTGTCGATGATGGCGTCGACCTGGTCGCGCTCCTCCGGACGGCTCAGGTCCAGCCGCGACCGCAGGCACTGCGCGAGCGCGCCGTCGCACCCCGCCCGGCTGAAGATGAACGTGATCGCGGGCAGCAGGCCTTCGTCGTCCAGTTTGGCGAGCACCTCGGGTCGCGGCAGCGGACGGAAGTCCCGGCGCGGTCCGCCGCGGCCGTTGCGCGGGGCGCCCCAGCTGTTCATCCGGTCGGCGGCCTCCCGATGACGGATGAACCGCACCAGGTCTTCGTCGACGAGCACCTTCTGTTCGGTGGATTTGGTGTCGAACAGGTCGAACATCCGCCGCCCCACCATGACGTGCTGCCACAGCGGCACCGGCCTGGTCTCGTCAACCACCACCGCGGTGTCGCCGCGCACGGTCTCCATCCAGGCGCCGAACTCCTCGGCGTTGCTGACCGTGGCCGACAGGCTGACCAGCCGCACATCCGGCGGCAGATGCAGGATGACCTCCTCCCACACGGCCCCGCGGAACCGGTCGGCGAGGTAGTGCACCTCGTCCATCACGACGTAGGACAGACCGCGCAGCGAGTCGGAGGACGCGTAGAGCATGTTGCGCAGCACCTCCGTGGTCATCACGACCACGGGCGCGTCCGGGTTGATCGACTGGTCGCCGGTCAGCAGTCCGACGCTCTCGCGGCCGTGCCGCTCGGTGAGATCGGCGAATTTCTGGTTCGACAGTGCCTTGATGGGCGTGGTGTAGAAGCATTTCCCACCCGCGGCCAGCGCCAAATACACGGCGAATTCGCCGACGACCGTCTTACCCGCCCCCGTCGGGGCGCAGACCAGGACACTGTGGCCTTCTTCGAGCGCCGCACAGGCAGCACTCTGAAACGGATCCAGCCGGAACTTCAGCTCGGCGGAAAATGCGGCCAACTCGCCCGTCTGCGACCGTGCATCTGTCACTTGTCAGAGGGTATCGGAGTAGTCCGACACCGGTCGTGTGGATTTCTCCGCGGGAGTGGTGATCGACTCGGCCGGGTCGATCGGCTCCGGCCCGCTCAGCTCGGAAGCCTCTTCGTCGGACAACGCGTCCAAACGCTCCCGTTCCTTGCGCGCCTTGCGCATATCGTTGATCCGGGAGAACTGGATCGCCACCTCGAACAGCACCGTCAACGCGAACGCCAGCGCCAGCATCGAGAACGGGTCCTGCGGCGTCACGATCGCCGCGAACACGAACAACCCGAACGTGATTCCGCGCCGCCACGCCTTGAGCCGCGCATAGGTCAGCACCCCGACCAGGTTCAATCCGATGATCAGCAACGGCGTCTCGAAACTGACCCCGAAGATGACCAGCAACTGGATGATGAAACTGAAGTACTGCGACCCGCTCAACGCGGTGATCTGCACGTTGTCGCCGATGGTCAACAAGAAACTCAACGCGTGCGCGATCACCACGTACGCCAGCACCGCACCCGCGGCGAACAACACCGTGCCCGAGGACACGAACCCGATCGCGTACTTGCGTTCCTTGGCATAGAGCCCCGGGGTGATGAACGCCCACAGCTGATACAGCCAGATCGGCGCGGCCAACACCACACCCGCGGTCATGCCGACCTTCAACCGCAACGTGAACTGCTCGAACGGCGCGGTGGCCAGCAGACGGCACTCACCGTCGGGGCTCAATGTGGCGCGCGCGGACGCGGGCAGCGAACAGTACGGCCCGCGCAGGATCTCGCCCAGGCTGTCGATCCCCAGGAACCCGTGCGCGTACCACAGGAATCCCAGCACCGTCGTCGCGATCACCGCCGCGATCGACACCAGCAACCGGTAACGCAACTCCTGCAGATGCTCGACCAACGACATCGTGCCGTCGGGATTGGTCCTGCGCTTGCTGCGCCGCGGATCGAACGGGATTCGCATTGTTGGTGATCGCCCCTGGGTCGACGTGCCTCGCTCAGCTCGGCACCAGCACTAGGTCCGGAGTGAGTCGTTCCTCACTCCGGCGCGAGCGGATCCGCTCAGACCGACTTCTGCTCGGTGCGGGGCTCGGTGGCCGACGGGGCCGGCTGCTGCGCGGCGGGCAACTGCGGCGCGGGCTGCTGAGCCGAGGAGCCGTTGCTGGGCGCGTTGCTCTCGTTCTGCATCTGACTGACCTCGCTCTTGAAGATGCGCAACGACCGGCCCAGGCTGCGGGCCGCGTCGGGCATCCGCTTCGCGCCGAAGAACATCACGAAAACCACCGCAATGATCAGCCAGTGCCAGATGCTCAGACTGCCCATGATCTACCTCCCAAGACTGTGATGTCTCGATGCTACCGGACCGTGACGTGCGCGAACGCCGCCGTCACTGCTCGTTCGCCCGGCGTTCGGGCAGCGCGCCCGCCGCGGCGGCCCGCAACTGGCCGAGCAGCTCACCCCCGGTCCACGCGCGCCGATCGCCCTGCTCGGCGGCGACGATCAGTTCGATCAGCCGCTGATTCACCGGTGTCGGCATCCCGACCATCGCGCCCAGTCCGACGATTTCCCCGCACAGCCAGGAGATTTCGGTCGTGCGGCCCCGCTCGAGGTCGTCGGCCATGGATGAACGGGCCATCGGATCGATGGCCAGCACCTGCCCGGCCACCCACTGGAACAGGCCATCGGGAACGGTCAGCAGCGTGGCCATCACCCGCGGCGGCAGCGCGGTCAGCCGGGCCGGGCGAATTCGCGCCTTGTTCATCACCGCGAGCGCTTCGCGCTGCGTCAGCGCGAGGCAGCGCCGATAGTCCCGGTCGGCGAGCTCCTCCCGCAGCGGGCGCCCCGACAGCGCGTTGATCGGGTTGTTGAGGTTGAGCAGCAGCTTCGCCCACTGCACCGGTCGCAGGTCGGCATACCGGCGCAAGCCGAGCCCCGCCCGCTCGAACATCTCCAGGAACGGCGCCAGCGCCGGATCGTCCTGCGCCGCGAGACCGCCCTCGGTGCCGCGGTGGAAACGGCCCCCGGGATGGTGCACGACGTTGAACATCACCATCCCCGCCAGCACCACGCAGTGCGGCAGGATCTCCCGGATCACCGAGTCGTTGCCGATGCCGTTCTGCAGGCTCAGCACCACGGTGCCCGGCCGGATCTTGCCCGCCAGGTCGCGCACCGCCTCCGCGGTGGCGGCCGATTTCACCGTGACCAGAACCAGATCGGCCGATCCGACGTCATCGGGATCGGTGGCGAGGTGGAACCGGCCCGCCGGTAACGCGTCGTCGCCGCCGTCGAGGTCGGTGAGCCGGAGCCCGGACGCGCTGAGCTCGTCCAGCACGCGTCTGCGGCCGACCAGGGTGACATCCGCGCCCGCCACACCGAGCTTGCCGCCGACGAAGTTGCCGATACTGCCCGCACCCAGAACGAGCACGCGATTGTTCATGCCGGCAGCGCCTCTTCGTCCCTCATCGGGCCTCCAGATATCCGGCTTCCTCGTAGGCGGCCAGCGCGGCGTTCGAGCGCTCGCGCACCGCCGCGACCAGCTCCGGCGGGCCGAGGACGGTGACGCCTGCCCCGAAACCGAGCAGCAGGCGGGCCATCCAGTCCAGCGTGGCGAACCGCATGGTCGCCTCCAAGCTGCCGTCCGGGTGCACCGCCAGCCGATGCATGGGGTACTGATCGAGAACCCAAGCGTAGTCGGCGTGAATACGCAGATGCGCTTGCGGGACCGCCGGATCGTCCTGGAACAGGTCCAGGCCCGCCGTCGCCTCGGTGGCATGCTTGGGCGGCCGAGCGGGCTCGTCCAGCTCGGTCGCGGCCTCGATCCGGTCGAAGCGGAACAGGCGCACGCCCTCGGCCTGCCTGCACCAGGCTTGCAAATAGCTGTTGTCGTCCACGAGGACGATGCGGATCGGGTCGACGAGGCGTTCGGACACCACGTCACGGCTGGCGGAGTAGTACACCAGCCGCAGTGCCCGGCCGAGTGCCAGCGCCGACCGCACGGCGGCCACCGCGGGCGCCTCCGGCGGCGGCGTTCGCGTTTGCCCCTCCTCGGCGGGAGCCGCGCCGCCGGAGATCGCCGATTCGATCTTCGCGATGGCCGCGTTGGCCGCGGTCGGGTCGACCATGCCGGGCATGTCCACGATCGAGCGCAGCGCGACCAGCAGCGCGGTCGCTTCGGTGGAGGTCAGCCGCAACGGCCGGTCGATGCCCGCGGAGAAGGTGACCTCGATGCTCTCCTCGGAGAACGACAGATCGATCAGGTCGCCGGGGCCGTACCCGGGCAGCCCGCACATCCACAGCTGATTCAGGTCGCTCATCAGCTGCTTGGTGGTCACGCCCAGGTCGGCGGCGGCCTCGGCGGCGCTGATGCCGGGATGCGCGATGAAGTACGGGATCATGTTGAGCAGCCGGGAAAGGCGTACCGAGAGCCGCGAGCTCATGCCCGCACCTCCGTGCGGTCGAACACCGAACGCAACCGCGCGATGACATCGGCACGGAGGGACTCGGGGGCCAGCACCACGGCGTCCGGCCCCAAGCCCGTGATGAGCCGGGCCAGCCAGTCGCGGGATCGCACCGGAAGCTCGACCACGGCGCCCGCGCGGCCGCATACGGTGCGCTCGCCGATCACCTGGCCGATTCTGCGAAGCTCACGTCCTCGGCCCTCGGCCACCCATACCGTGGCCGAACCGCTGACCGGCGCGGTGCTGGTGACCTGGTCCACGATGGCGCGCAGATCCACGCCCTCGGGCTTGCGGACCACGTTGCGCGCGCCGTACGCCGTCACATCGTCGCCGATGCGGGACAGCCGGAAGCTGCGCACCGCGTCCCGGTCCCGGTCGTGCCCGACCAGATACCAGCGGCCGCGATGGGTCACGACACCCCACGGCTCGACGTCGCGCATCAGATAGGGGGCGTTGATGGCGCCGCGGTGCTCGAACCGCACCGCCTGTCCGGCGTCGATGGCGGCCAGAAGCTTGCCGAGCACCGGTTCCGAGCCGCGGGTACGGGCCGGAACGGCAGGCACCGAGGCCACGGCGACATCGGTCTCCACATGAACGCCTGCCGCGCGAAGTTTGAGCAGCGCGCCCTCCGCGGCGGCGGCCAGCTCGGGCGATTCCCACATCTGCACGGCCACCGCGACGGCGGCGGCCTCCTGGTCGGTCAGGTCGATGTCGGGTAGCTCGTAGGCGTCGCGGTTGATCCGGTAGCCCTCGATCGTCGAGTACCGGCTCACCGGACCGACCTCCAGCGGAATGCCCAGATCGCGCAGTTCGTTCTTGTCCCGCTCGAACATCCGGCTGAACGCCTCGTCGCTGGCGGAGTCCTCGTATCCGGCGACACTGTCCCGGATCCGCTCCGCGGTCAGGAACTGCCGGGTCGACAGCAGCGCGATGACCAGATTCATCAGCCGCTCGACCTTGGATATCGCCACCCGATAGAGGGTAATCTGCGTCGCCCCCGCCTCGCGCGGCGGCGCGCGTTTCGGTGGTGTTTTGCCGGCGCCTGCGCCTGGCGCAGGGCGTCATCCCTCGGACAGGTAACGCTCGACCTTCTCCACCTTGGTGGTCATCGCGTCGGTCACGCCGGGCCGGATGTCGGCCTTCAACACGAGGCTGCACCGTGGTGCGGCGGCGAGGACGGCATCGGTCGCCTGTTTCACCACGGCCATCACCTCGTCCCATTCGCCCTCGACGGTGGTGAACATGGCATCGGTGCGATTGGGCAGTCCGCTGGCACGCACCACACGGACCGCTTCGGCGACGGCGCGCCCGACGTCGACGCCGGTCCCGAGCGGCGTCACGGAGAAGGCGATGATCATGCCTCGATCATGCCCGCCTCACATGGATGCGATCAGGCGATCCACGCGCTCGTCGACCGAGCGGAACGGGTCCTTGCACAGCACCGTGCGCTGCGCCTGATCGTTCAGCTTCAGGTGCACCCAGTCGACGGTGAAGTCGCGACCGGCCTCCTGAGCGGCGGTGATGAAGTCGCCACGCAACTTGGCCCTGGTGGTCTGCGGCGGGGTGTCCACCGCGGCGTCCACGGCTTCGTCCTCGGTGACGCGCTTGGCCAGGCCCTTGCGCTGCAGCAGATCGAACACGCCGCGTCCGCGCTTGATGTCGTGATAGGCCAGATCCAGCTGGGCGATCTTGGGATCGGACAGCTCCATGCCGTAACGGTCCTGGTAGCGCTGGAACAGCTTGCGCTTGATCACCCAGTCGATCTCGGTGTCGACCTTCGCGAAGTCCTGGGCCTCGACCGCGTCGAGGGTGCGGCCCCACAGGTCGACGACCTGGTCGATCTGGGGATCGCGATCCCGATTGCGCAGATGCTCCACGGCGCGGGCGTAGTACTCGCGCTGGATGTCCAGGGCGCTGGCCTGCCGTCCACCGGCAAGCCGCACCGGACGACGGCCGGTCAGGTCGTGGCTGACCTCGCGAATCGCACGGATCGGGTTGTCCAGGGCGAAGTCGCGGAACGAGACGCCCGCCTCGATCATCTCCAGCACCAGGGCGGCCGTGCCGACCTTCAGCATGGTGGTGGTCTCGGACATGTTGGAGTCGCCGACGATCACATGCAGGCGGCGGTACTTCTCCGCGTCGGCGTGCGGCTCGTCGCGGGTGTTGATGATCGGCCGCGAGCGGGTGGTGGCCGAGGAGACGCCCTCCCAGATGTGCTCGGCGCGCTGCGACAGGCAGAACGTGGCTGCCTTCGGCGTCTGCAACACCTTGCCCGCACCGCAGATCAGCTGGCGGGTGACCAGGAACGGCAGCAGCACGTCCGAGATCCGGGAGAACTCCCCCGCGCGGACCACCAGGAAGTTCTCGTGGCAGCCGTAGGAGTTGCCCGCGGAATCGGTGTTGTTCTTGAACAGGTAGATGTCGCCGCCGATGCCTTCTTCGGCCAGACGCTGCTCGGCGTCGATCAGCAACTCTTCGAGGACCCGCTCGCCCGCACGGTCGTGGGTCACCAGTTGCGCCAGGTTGTCGCACTCCGCGGTCGCGTACTCCGGATGGGACCCGACATCGAGGTAGAGCCGAGCACCGTTGCGGAGGAACACGTTCGAGCTACGGCCCCAGGACACCACCCGGCGGAACAGATACCGGGCCACCTCGTCGGGGGACAGTCGACGGTGACCGTGGAAGGTGCATGTCACACCGAACTCGGTCTCGATCCCCATAATTCGTCGCTGCACACCATCGACATTACAGCCATGTCAGCGACTTGCGGGGTGCACCGAAGAACCCGGATGCATACGTCTTCACAACGATTTGGCCCGCTTTGTCGGAATTTGCCCGGGTGAAACGCCGCTTCGACCGAAGGATGCACAGTTGGCCACCGGCCGGGAGCACGCCGACGCGGCCCGCGAACGAGGGGCCGTTCGCGGGCCGTCCAGCTTCTTCGGCCCTCGCCGATCACTCCCCGGGGGGAGTGTCCTTCGCCGAGGGCTCGGCGTCCGTCGAGCCGGATGCGCTCTCTTCCGACCCGTCGGCCCCGGCCGTCTTCGCCGGGCTCAGCAGGCGCTCCAGCGCGGTATTGGCCACCCGCCGGAACGCCCGGCGCGGACGAGCCTGCTCCAAGGTCGCGACCTCGAGCGAGCTCACACCGAGCGCCCGCTTCTCCGCGCCTTCCGGCACGCCCGCCTGCAGCGCGCGCACCGCGACGCCGATCGCGGCGGCCAAGTCGAGACCCGGCTGGTAGGAGGACTTCAACGCGGTGAGGATCGGCTCGGTCGTGCCGCCCATCACCACGAACTCCCGCTCGTCCACGATCGACCCGTCGAAGGTGATCCGGTACAGCACCGACTGCGCGGCCTGCTCCGGATAGCCCACCTCCGCCACACAGATCTCGACCTCGTACGGCTTGAGCTGATCGGTGAAGATCGCGCCGAGAGCCTGCGCGTAGGCGTTGGCCAGCGCACGGCCGGTGACATCGCGGCGGTCGTACTGATACCCGCGGATGTCGGCCTGCAGGATGCCGCTCCTGCGCAGGTTCTCGAACTCGTTGTACTTGCCGACCGCCGCGAACCCGATCCGGTCGTAGAGCTCACTCACCTTGTGCAGCGTCGCGGAGGGATTCTCCGCCACGAAAAGCACACCCTTGTCGTAGGTCAACACGACGACGCTGCGCCCACGACCGATGCCCTTGCGGGCGAGTTCGGTCTTGTCGCGCATGATCTGCTCGGCCGACGCGTAGTACGGCAACGTCATGATCAGGCGTTCCCTTCTTCGGCGGCCTCACGGTCGGCGACGATCCCGCGAGTGATGTCCGCGAGCCGCGAATCGGTCACCTCGGCCGCACCCTCCTCATCGATCACGATCGCCGTCGGGAAGATGCCGCGCACCAGATCCGGGCCGCCCGTCGCGGTGTCGTCGTCGGCCGCGTCGTACAGCGACTCGACGGCGATGCGCAGCGCGCGATCCTGATCGATTCCCTTGGCGTACAACTTCTTCAGCGCGGACTTCGCGAACACCGAGCCGGAACCGACCGCGGCGTATCCGAAACGTTCCTCGCTGCGTCCACCCACCACATCGAACGACACGATGCGACCCGCTTTGTCCGGGTCGGTGGCGTCCAGGTCGTAGCCGACCAGCATCGGTACCACCGCCAGACCCTGCAGGGCCGCTGGCAGGTTCTCGCGCACCATCTTCGACAGCTTGTTGGCCTTGCCGTCGAAGGTCAGCGACACGCCTTCGAGCTTCTCGTAGTGCTCCAACTCCACCGCGAAGATCCGCACCATCTCCACCGCCATGCCCGCGGTGCCCGCGATGCCGGCGGCGGAATAGCTGTCGGTGATGTAGACCTTCTCGATATCCCGGCTGGCCAGAAGGTTGCCCTGGGTGGCGCGCCGGTCGCCCGCGATCAGCACACCGCCGCGATAACTGACCGCGACGATGGTGGTGCCGTGCGGAGCGATCTCCTTCGCGGAAGTGCCGCCGGGAATTCCGGCGGCACCTTGCCCGAACCTGTTGGCAGGCAACAAGTCCGGAGCATGCATACGGAGATAGTCGGAGAAGGAAGAGAGGGCGTACCCCAGGTGGAGACGCGAGGGGTCACCGACTGTCACTGGCCACCTTTCTGCACGTACGCGCGGACGAAGTCCTCGGCGTTCTCCTCCAGCACGTCATCGATCTCGTCGAGCAGGTCGTCGGTTTCCTCCGCCAGCTTCTCGCGGCGCTCCTGACCCGCGGCGTCCACACCGTCGGGGCCCTCGTCCTCGTCGCCACCCCCGGCGCGCTTGGTCTGCTCTTGTGCCATGGCAGCCGACCTCCTCTGTCCTCACCATGATCGGAACCCATCCTGAGCACGGTCCCGATCATGAGCATTGTCCGTGCTCGTCCCTCAACACTACCTACCAGCACCGACAGTGTGCTTATTTTGCTGTCTCCTCGGCCGCGCGGGCGCGGCGTGTTCGCGGCCCCCCGATGGCTCGCGTCCGAGCGACCGCCGCTTGCTCCTTCGTCGCCTACGCGGCGGCCACTCGGACACGAGCCGGGCCGCGAACCGACGCATGCTCGGTCTCGCTCCGCTCGAAACCTGCGGCTGAGCTGGTGTGGGCGCGTAGGTCGGGACGCCATGGCGGTGGCTCGGGCACGAGTCGCGAACAAGCCTGGAACGGGCAGCGACGCGGGCGCGCTGCGCGAACTACGTCGTGAGCTGCTCCACCAGGTCGGCGGCGGTGTCCACGCCGTCGAGCAGCTTGCCGACGTGGGCCTTGGTGCCGCGGCGGGGTTCCAGGGTGGGGATGCGGACCAGGGAGTCGCCGCCCAGGTCGAAGATCACCGAGTCCCAGCTGGCCGCTGCGATGTCGGCGCCGAAGCGGCGCAGGCATTCACCGCGGAAGTAGGCGCGAGTGTCGGTGGGCGGGTTGGTCATGGCGTCGAGGACTTGTTGCTCGTTGACCAGCCGCTTCATCGAGCCGCGGGCGACGAGACGGTTGTAGAGACCCTTGTCCAAGCGCACATCGGAGTACTGCAGATCCATCAGGTGCAGCTTGGGAGCAGCCCAGCCGAGCCCCTCGCGGCTGCGCATGCCCTCGAGCAGGCGGAGTTTCGCGGGCCAGTCGAGCAGGTGCGCGCATTCCATCGGATCTCGTTCGAGCAGGTCGAGCACCATGGCCCAGTTCTCGATGATGTCCTGCACGCGTTTGTCGTCGTTGCCGGTGCGGTCGACGAATTTCATCACCCGGTCCAGGTACACCCGCTGCAACGCGAGGCCGGTGAGCTCGCGGCCGTCGGCGAGCGCGACGGTCGCCCGCAGCGTCGGGTCGTGGCTGATCGTATGCACCGCGGTGACCGGGCGGGCCAGTTGCAGATCCGACAGGTCCTCGCCGGCTTCGATCAGGTCGAGGACCAGGGCGGTGGTGCCGACCTTCAGGTAGGTCGACATCTCGGCCAGGTTGGCGTCCCCGATGATGACGTGCAGCCTGCGGTATTTGTCGGCGTCGGCGTGCGGCTCGTCGCGGGTGTTGATGATGCCCCGCTTGAGCGTGGTCTCCAGGCCGACCTCGACCTCGATGTAGTCCGAGCGCTGGGACAGCTGGAAGCCCGCCTGGTCGCCGGACTGTCCGATGCCGACCCGCCCGGAGCCGCACACCACCTGGCGGGACACGAAGAACGGCGTGAGCCCGAGGATGATCTGGTTGAACGGGGTGTCCCGGCTCATCAGGTAGTTCTCGTGGGTGCCGTAAGAGGCGCCCTTGCCGTCGACGTTGTTCTTGTACAGCTGCAGCCGCGGGGCCCCCGGCACGCTCGAGGCGTGCCGTGCGGCGGCCTCCATCACCCGCTCGCCCGCCTTGTCCCAGATCACCGCGTCCAGCGGGTCGGTGACCTCCGGCGCGGAGTATTCCGGGTGAGCGTGGTCGACGTAGAGCCGGGCGCCGTTGGTGAGGATCATGTTGGCCGCGCCGACCTCGTCGGCGTCGATCACCGGCGCGGGCCCGTTCATCCGGCTCAGGTCGAAGCCGCGCGCGTCGCGCAGCGGCGACTCCACCTCGTAGTCCCAGCGGGTGCGCTTCGCGCGCGGCACACCCTCGGCCGCGGCGTAGGCCAGGACCGCCTGGGTCGAGGTGAGGATCGGGTTGGCCGACGGCTCGGTCGGGGTCGAGATGCCGTATTCGACCTCTATTCCGATGATGCGCTGCATGGCATCGAGCCTAGGCGACGCACCCTGCCGAATCCGTCGCGACCGGCGGAGTCGAATGTCATACCGCAGGTGGTACTTCCGGAGGAGCCGTTTCGGCCCAGGTCGGCGCGATAGTCGGGGACATGTCCGAATCGATTGCCGACCCCCGGGCGCAGACCATCGAGCAGCCCCATGCGGCGCCGCCACACGCATCCGCCCGGCTCGTCGCGTTGGACGTGCTACGCGGGATCGCGATCCTCGGCACCCTCGGCACCAACGTCTGGATCATGACCAACCCGGAGGGGCTGGTCGGCTATCTGCACGACCTGGGTGGCCGCGACGGCGAGTGGATGTGGACCGAGCGGGTGCTCCAGCAGGTGGCGCAGGGCAAGTTCCTCGGACTGCTCACCATCATGTTCGGCATCGGCCTGGCCATCCAGCAACGCTCCGCGACCAAGGCCGGGCGCCGCTGGCCGGGCAAGTATCCCTGGCGGGCGGGACTGCTGCTGCTGGACGGTCTGCTGAATTTCGTGTTCCTCGCCGAGTTCGACGTGCTGATGGGTTACGCGGTGACCGGCCTGGTCGTCGCGTTCGTGCTGGCCACCGGTGAGCGGGCGCAGCGGCGCTGGCTGGTCGGCGCGGCGGCGGTGCACGTGGCGCTGTTGACGCTGATCGCGCTCGCCATGGCGTTCGCGCCGCGACAGGATTCCGCGGAGCGCCCGGCGCTGGACCCCAACCCCTACGCGGAGGGCTCGTTCTGGGATCTCGCGATGTTCCGGCTCGGCAACGCCGGGCTGTTCCGGGTCGAGGCGGTCTTCGTCTTCGCCATGTCGGTCGCCCTGTTCCTGGTCGGTTCGCGGCTGTTGCGCGCGGGAGTGTTCGCCCCGGCGGGCGCGCCGCTCCGGAAGCGGCTCATGATCATCGGCTTCGGCATCGCCGCGCCGATCGACCTGTCGGCGGGCATCCTGGGCGGCGGTGACGTCATTCTGTTCACCCGCTACGGCAGCGCGCCGTTCGTCGCTCTCGGGATTCTGGCAGCCGTCGCGGAGTGGTACGTGCGGCGTCCGCACGCCGGGTTCGCCGGGCGGCGCCTCACCGAGATCGGCCGCACCGCGCTCAGCTGCTACATCCTGCAGAACCTGGTGGCCTCGGCCCTGTGCTACTGCTGGGGCTTCGGACTCGCCGCACGCGTCGCACCCGATGACCGTGTTCCGTTCACCGTCGGGATCTACCTGCTGGTTGCGCTGATCGTCGCCGGTGGGGCGCACCTGTGGTCACGCCGGTTCGAGCGGGGACCGGTGGAGTGGTTGTGGCACGTCAGCTACCAGAGACTGGCCCGGGAACGCTGACGACCGCCGTGGGGCCGCACCCTCCGCTTCCTTCCCGCTATGCCGAAGCAGGTTGCGCCGCAGAACACTTCGCGACCGAAGTGCGACACCGCCCGCATCGAAACGGCGGACACCGCCGTCGGCGGCCGCTACCGTCGTGCCGTGACACTCGCCGACCGCTACCCCTTGCTGCACACACCGGCCCACTGGGCGTGGGGCGACCTGGACGTGCGGTTCTCCACCACGCTCCCGTCCGACGAACTGGTGACGAATATCCACGTCGTCTGCTTCATCGGCGAGGAGATCGTGCTCTGCCGCGACGAGCGCGACATCTGGCTGATCCCGGGCGGCACGAGGGAACGCGGCGAGTCCGTCGACGCGTGCGTGCGCCGCGAACTGCGCGAAGAGGCGGGAGCGCGCCCGGTCGGACCGATCCGATGGTTCGGCGCCCACCACGCCAGGAGCAACCGGCCCGCGCCGCACCGCGAGTGGCAGCCCCATCCGCACAAGGCGTGGCTCTGGTGCACCGCGGACGTGGTCCTCGATTCCGCGCCGACCAATCCCGACGATGCCGAGCAGATTCTCGAGGTGGGTACTTTTCCCGTCGACGAGGCGATGCGGCGCGCCGGATCCGACGGCGAGCACCTGAGCGAACTCGTGGCTCTCGCCGTCGAACTCCACCGGCGGGCGTCGCGTCCCGATCATCCCGTGTGACCTCGTAGCCGCGGGGAATACGCGCGACCGCCGCCTGCACCCGATAGTGCGGCAGAATCGATATATGGCAACGGCAACCTGGCACGGCCGCGTCCTCGCGACCAGCGACGACACCATCATCATCGAGGGCAATCACTACTTCCCGCCCGACTCGATCCGGCCGGAGTATTTCCAGCCCTCCGAGACCCACACCTATTGCCCATGGAAGGGCACCGCCAGCTACTACACCGTGGTGGTCGACGGCGACACGAATCCCGACGCCGCCTGGTACTACCCCGAGCCGAAGACCAAGGCGGCGCAGATCAAGGACCACGTCGCGTTCTGGCGCGGCGTCGACGTGACCGACGACTGACCGGCAGCCCTTCCGGGACGAGGAATCCAGAGCGGTGCTGGTGATCGATAGCGGAATCCGGCTGGCGGCGCTGCCGTGCGGCGACCGCCGATAGGTGCGCCACCCGGGCAGCCGCGTGCTCGCCGGATTCTCGGCGGCCAGCGGTAATCGGAAAATCACGAATGCCGCGTGCGCGAAACAGATACGCTCATCCCAGGTTTCAGCGCGAGTGTCTCAGCCGGGAGCATCCCATGATGAAGGCTCTGGTCACCAACGGCTTCTCGATGTCGCCTGGGGGCGCGGCGGACGACCCGTCGCAGGCAGGTGTCGCGCTGCTCCGCCCCGGACTCCTTGCCTTCGCCGGATCGATCGGCCCGACGGAGTTGCACGCGCACCACGCCGTGCAGATCATCGCCGCGAGCACCCCGATCGTGCTGGTGGACGGCAGCGGCGTCCGCAGGCAGGGCACCCACGTCATCGTGCCGACCGACGCGCCGCACCGGATCGACGTGGGCTCCGCGCACGGCACGGCCGTCTACCTCGACCCCGAGACCGCCGCCGGTGCCGCGGCCGACCGCAGGGCCCACCTCAACGGCTGGGCCGACAGCAAGGACACCCTCGGCATCACCGCCGGTAGCGGGACCCTGACCGCCCAGGTCACCGCGGTCGTCGACGAGCTGCTGCCGCAGGACGGCGCATCCGGAGCAGGCGAGCGGCACGCGGTGGTCACCGCGGCCCTGCAACTGCTGCCCGTGCTGGTACGCACGGGCTCGGTGCGCGGCTCGGACGTCGCACGGCAATTGGGCATTCCGGCGGCCCGGTTGTCGCATCTGTTCACCGAACAGATGGGAATTCCGTTGCGCCGCTATATCCTCTGGCTGCGGCTGCACATCGCACGGACCCGCGCGCTGGCCGGGGACGATCTCACGGCCGCCGCGCAGGCGGCGGGATTCTCCGACGGCGCGGACCTCACCCGCACCTGCCGCCGGACTTTCGGCCTGCCCCCTTCGGCGTTGAGCCACATCGGTGATCCCGCTCCGGACGCATAACCGTTCCCGGGCGAGCACGGCCCGACATTCGGCACGCCTACTTGCCTACCGTTTCTCGGTCGTCAGAGGCGCAACGGACCCACCCGGCGAGCCCAGCCTAACCCTGGCCGAGATGACCCGCAAGATCACCGCAGCTCTCGACGCCGCCTGACAGAGATGCCGACCCGCGCGGCAAGCCGTGTCATGGGTCCTCTCCGGACCCCATGACACGGCGCCGCAAACATGCCCATCCGCGGCAATGCAGTTCGTAACTCTGTGACATTGGCCGAATGCGCCGCCGAGACCGGGCGTGGCCGCCTTGGGACGCGTGTGCCGGGGTGTGCTCGGGGTGATCGGCAGGCTGGTCGTCACCGCGACGACTGCCACGGGCTGCGGCGGCTGGACCTCACAACGGGATCGCGAATGCGAGCTCATCCGGACGGTGACGGTCGCGGGTCCACTCGGCCATCGGTGGGAAGCGTGCCCGATCCGTGGCTGGGATCGACCGATGTGCAGCGCGTGGCGATCAGGGACGGCAGGTCGGTCCTGATAGGCGTCTTAGTGAGCGTCTGGGAACTTCGGTTGTGTGTCTCGGTTGTGAAGTTCTGATTGCGGTTGATCGCGCATTGCGGCAACGTCGGGCTGCTCGCGGCCCGATCTGGTGGTGAATTCCGGTACCACAAGCTCGGCTTCAGGGGGACTCGATCGCGACGTAGGTACCGAAGTTGTCTACCTCGCAGGCAGGTATTCCCGCTGAAGTCAGGATGGTGACGATCGCGGTGTACATGGCTTTTTCGATCACCTCGCGATGAGCGAGATGAAATTTGGTCTCATCATCCGGAAACCGGCCCTCCGTCAACGCTTGCCTGAGAGACGCCCAAGCAGCATCATCGGGCTCGGTACCGGGATCGAACCCCATTGCGGCTCGATTTGCTCGCGGGTCAGGCCCCCAATGCACTGACACACCCCCACCCTCGGTTGTGGGAAGCTTGTCGATCGCGACGTTCGCTCCCACCCGCTCGCGGGTATGAATCCCGGCAGGCAACCCTGCCAGACGCAGCTCGGCAACGACCTTCTCGGCCAATACTTGCCGTTGGGCCATTATCTCGGCGGATACCAGGTGGGATTCCCAACCAGTGGAGTCGACCATCCGCCCATGATCACACCTTCCCACGCGCCGTGATGCTCCGTCCCCCGTGCTGCGGGCAAAAATGCACGGCTGCGCAGACCACCGGTGACCATCGCCTCTGTAGCTTCTCGATCACACAAGCGGCGTCGAGATCCGCGACTCGACTACGACCGAGCGCTGACGGCAGCCGAGATCCGCGCGCAGGTGATGCCGGATATCGCGAGCAGCCTCAACCGGTCATGTGCGGGTGAGTCGGCGTGACATGGTCATGATGGTGGCGATGTAGACCATGGCTTCGTGGTGCTCGGGTCGGGTTTCGTAGTCGCGGACGCAGCGGCGGTGTTTGCTGATCCAGGCCAGCGTTCGTTCCACGACCCAACGGCGCGGCAGCACGACGAAGCCGGGATCGGTGCGTTTGACGATTGTCACGGCCAGGTTCAGGACCTGGTGCGCCCAGCGCACCAGCCTGCCCGCGTAGCCGGCATCCGCCCAGGTCGGTGTGATGGTGGAGAACCGCTCCCGCAGCCTCGCCAGCAGCGGCACCGCGCCGTCGCGGTCCTGGGTGCTGGCGGCGGTGACCACGACCGCCAGCAGTAGACCCATGGTGTCGGTGGCGATATGGCGTTTGCGGCCGCCGACTTTCTTGCCGTTGTCCCATCCGCGGGATGCTGCGGGCACGGTGTCGGCGGCCCGCACGGATTGGGAGTCGATGATCGCCGCTGTCGGGGTGGACTTGCGGCCTGCACGTACCCGGATCCGATCACGCAGAACGTCGGTGATCCGTTGCCATACACCGGCTTTAGTCCAGCGGCAGAAGATGTCGTAGACCGTCATCGGGGGTGGGAAGTCGGTGGGCAGCGCCCGCCAGGCGATGCCGCCGCGCACCAGGTAGAAGATCGCGTCCAGGACCAGGCGGCGTGGATGTTTCTCACCGCGACCGCCCTTGCCGCCGGTGTTACCCGGTGGCGGCAGCAGCGGTTGCAGCAGCGCCCACTGCTCGTCACTGCACGAGGACGGATACACCGGACACGGTGTCGGCGACTCGCCGTGGATTGGGCATGACGAACACAGACAACTCGGCAATACTGGCACACGAACTCCTGGCAGAACATGGTCTCGACAACCAGTGATCTACCAGGAGTTCTTCATGTTCGGGCTATGCCACACCAGACCGACGGCCATTCACCCGCAACAATATTCACTCACCCCGGCACCACCAAACCCAGCACAGCCAACTCCGCCGACAACTCACAAGCGGCCACGGCTGACGACAGTTTCCGGACGCTCACTTAGTGAATTGTTACGACGGCTGGCGGATTGATCGACGCAACCCCGGGCAGCGCTCACCGTCGGAGGTTGCCGACGATCTCGGCAAGTTCTGCCACCCGGCGATCCGATCGGCCGTACCGCACCTCCAGATGCTCTTTCAGTCGCAGGAACCTGTCGACGGCCTCGCTCGTGTAACCGAGGTTGAGAGTGCACTCGGCCAGTAGGCGCTGGCAGTACATGAACTGGTCGTCGTAGGGTCCACGCTCGACGGCGCCAGCTCTCCTCGAGAGCCGTCCCGAACGTGTTTGCGATATGCCGAAATCACAAAACTGTATACGGCACATACAGTCAGGGGATGCACGGGCGCTCCTCTCACAAACGACCAGATGGTGCCCCGGCTGCCTCAGCGATGATTCCCAATCGCCGACCACATAGTGGCGGGAAATTCCGGGGTAGGTCAGTGCAGTTCGGGTAAGGCTCTACAGAAGCTCGATCTGATCATGCTCGGGCAGTGCGTGTGGGCGTTTGTCCGTATACCAGGCGTACTCGATCCCGCTGAGCCAGCCGTTCTCCACCCATAGAATGACCTCGCCGATCGGTGATCCGTTGTGGTCGTTGACCGCTCCGCTGGCCAGGATTCCCTCCGGCGAACCGGATACTTGTACCGCGCCGGGCCGTACCGCGAGATCGACACTGGGTGAACCCGTACCCCAGGTAGCGACTACCTGCGAATACGGCACCTGCGCCAGGTACTCGGAGGCGCCGGGCACCCCCGACGACAGCAGCTTGGTGACGACGCTGGTTTCGAGATCGGTCAGCATCCGTGGCTGAATAGGTGTGCTACTCATCGTGTTTTCCGGTTCTCGCGCTCCCCTGAAACGGTGCGGTGCCGATGCTGAAACACCGTCGATTTCGCGGAGACCTCAGCCCGAGAGGTTGGCAAGATCGTCGTCCTGGCCGCAGAACACGCGCCACGAATCTCCACCGCAATCGATGTCGGTAGGCGTAATCACGCCTACCGACCTTGCGACGAGATCGGTACCACAGGCGAGACTGGCGCTCAGCTCAAAGCCGGTCGAAGTCTCCATTCCGCGCGCCCGCCAGGAATACATCCCACTCCGAGGGCGTGAACACCAGCACTCCACCGCCGATGTTCTTCGAGTCACGAACCCCCACATGCCCACCATCCAGATGCGCTATCTCGACGCAGTCGTTCCCAGCGGCACTACGAGTGCTTTTGAACCAGCGCGCTCCGGATAGGTCAACGGACACGGTCGAACTCCTTCGCTACCTGCCGCAGTAGGCGTTTGCTATTCGGCACGTCCAAAGCTACTCGCTGGATCACCTCGAATCCAGCTCTGTACCGCCGCACGGTGCTGGTGCGCTCCAGGTAGATGTTGCCTGTGTAGCTCTCGACGTAGACCACTGGCGGCTCCAAAGGTCGCCCCTCTCCGTCACCGGCGAAATCCAAGATCGTGAAAGGACCGGTCGAGACTCCCAGCGGGAAGCCAACCCCGAAGGGCAACACTTGCACCCGTACGTTCGGTGGCAGATCAGCCAGGTGACGCAGCTGTGTCGATATCACGCGGGGACCTCCGACAACTCGCCTGGTGACAGCCTCATCCACGACCAGTACAGCTGTCAGTGGCGAGAAGTCACGAGTGATCAACGCTTGCCTGTTACGCCGTACCCGGACGCGACGCTCGATCTCCTCTACGGTGTCCATCGGAAAGTAGACACGATCCAACGCCCGCGCGTAGTCGGGGACCTGAAACAGTCCAGGCACCATATCAGGGCGATAGACAGTGATATGAGAGGCCGACGCCTCCATCTGCACGTAGGCGTTGAACGTCGGATTCACCTGATCGGGAAACTCGTCCAACCACGACGGCGTCCTCCCCTGCGCCGCCAGCGATTTCAGCACTGGGAGCATTTCCACTCGCTGATACAACTTGCACAACCGCCGCAAGTCTTCCTCCCTGACGACCACGTTCGGCGCGCCGGTCTCCAGCCGGTGCAGCGTCCCCGCCCCGCGCCCGATCGCCCGCGATGCCACTTCGATGGACAGTCCCGCCTCCTGCCTCATCCCGCGCAGGCAGCGGCCGAGGCTGCGGTGTGGACCCCCCCGGTCCCGCGAATGTCGGCCCTGAGCTGCCGATTATCGGGGTCCACATCCCTCTCCCCCATACTGTTTTCTCCTTTCTGTGGAATATCCGCACTCGCTGACTGGAATAATCCTCAAAGTAATTGTGGAAGGCCATAATTCGGCCGCTTGAAAGACATTGTGCAGGGTCGCTGGAAGGTGTCCAGGGCATTTGCCACTTTGTGTCGCGAATCCGCTCGGAAATGTCCACGCGGCCCGGATCCTGTGCTCCACTGGCCGCGTGATCGGCGCGGCATAAGCCCTTTTCGCCGCCACTCGACCAGCGGAGGACACATGACCAAGGCGCTGCCGCAACGCGTTCCGTTCCCACGAGCCCGTGCTCCCTACAAGGCTGTGCCGCCGCTCGTGCTCGAGCGCTACGCCGTCGCGCTGCGGCAGTGGGCCGATGCTCCCGAACGTCCCGGAGGCGGGGTGACGACCCCTCCCCCGCCTCCGGTGACCCTCACCGAAGCCTTGTCGTGGACCGAGTGATCCGATGCAGGGCCGTCCGCGCGCGGAGGTCGTGACCGCGCTCCATCACCGCGTCACAGTGCACTGCTGCGGCCCGCGCTGGCTCATCCACGTGCCTGCCGTGGACCGCTGGACGGTGACCGGGAACAAGTCGGCGATCCGGTCCACCGCCCGGCAGATGATTGCGGCGATGACCGGACACGACAACGACTCGTTCGAACTCGACCTCGTCGCGGGCAGAGCGCTGCGCGACGCGGACGAGTTCGCGATGGGATGCCGGGCACTGACGCGATGGCAGCCGCCGGGAGAACAGGCGGCGCGCACACTGCCAGCGTGACTTGGGTCCGAGGATGGAGGTCGCCATGATCCGAGAGGACCGCTGCGGCCTTCTCCGCGAAGACATCGGCGCCATTATCGACGCCGCGCCCGCAGCCGGAACGGTGGGTTGTCCTTGGTCACGAGAAGACCTTGCTCATCATCGTCGGCAGAGCCATCAAGTTCACCTGGCCAACCAGGTCCGCTGCCGCGTTTCGCCAGCAGGCTATGACTAGTCGGCGGTGCGAGCGCGAGTGGCGGGGTGGCTGACGGTAACGGCGACTAGCCTTCCGCTGGGCAAGGTGATGCCCCAGAACTGGGGCAGTGCACGGAGGAACCGGGCACTCACTTCGTCAGTCGTCGCCTGACGCGGGCCTCGAGTTCTCGAACCGTGTAGGGGCTGGGTTTCCGACGGTGAGCCATGACATGGCAATTGGCGCACAGAGGGACCAGGTCCGTTATCGGATCTACTTCATAGTTCTCGCCCATCTGAGAGACCAGCACCGTGTGATGCACTTGGATGTAGTCGGCGCCGATCGGGCCATACACCTGTCCGTAGTCGAAGCCGCAGGCCATGCACACCGTGCCGTGGTGGGCGATACATGCATCGCGAGCTGCGCGACTGCGTTCGTATTTATTGACCTGGACGGTGCGCGTCGCGCCCTCCGGGTAGGTGCCAGGCACTTCTTCATCGCCCAGGTCATAAGCCGTAGGCTGGGCGTGCTCTATCCACAACGTGCGGAGGGCGGGGAGATCTGCGGGATCAACACGGGTGCCGGAACTATAGATTTGGCGCCACTTTGTCGCTGTAGCAGTGCCTTCCAGTGTGGGTATATCGATGAGGTCCGCCTCGGGCAGCAGCCAATCGAAATCGATGTCGATGTATTGGGTCGTTCTGCTCGAATCCGAGTGATGAGTGTCAGGCAAAGGGATGGACCTCACGATGGCATGCCCCAGGATCCCACGGCAGCGGGCATCGGGACCGCCTTGCTGCAGGAGCCATGCCTCGGTGCCGGGGGTGATCCCGTTCCGGTGGTTGCCTACGGACCAATCGGATCGCCGTGGGCCGTTGTCTCGCACGCCCCGGGCGTACGAGTCGTAGTCGGGATGCCAGTGGTTCCACATCTTCGGGTTCCAGGTCAACAAGATGGCACTCACGCAGTCGAGCGTGTCATACGCCCATCGCCCAGTGAGTACTGAATCAGGCACAAATATCGTGATTCGATCCACCGGGCTGCTCAGCCCCGATCCGTCGACTGTCCCGGTCGATCGCAAGATGAGGGTGGAGTTGGCCCGCGGACTGCGCCGACGCCGCCTGCTGAAATCACGAGCGAGTTCAGTTGCCCTGACGAGCGGGACTGCTATGCAGGAGGGCCGAAAACATCTCGGTGCCAGCGCTTCTGAGGGTCGCGAAACCAGTGGCCGATTTGACTGTTGTCGAGCTGGCGTAGTTGGGCCAATCCGATGCGGTACCGGTAGAAGAGGGCCAGGAGCTCTCGCAGGGAGCCGTCGTCTACTGGGGTCTCGACGACGATCTCCAACGTGCTGAGCCGCCCACCGTACGAGCGGACCGAGGGGATGCTATTCAGCCACTCGAAGAACGCCGCCTCGTCACCGCGCGAGTGGTACCAGACGTCGGTCGCTTCCAATACCACCGTCGACCCGCCGCCCATCAGCTTCCTGTTCCTGGTCCAACGTTTCCGTAACCGCCTTTCGGGGACTTCACATTCCAATGCGAGCCGCCGTGTGCAGCACCGCCCTCCCGGTCGGCGCCCGCACATTTCCATCGTCATGCTCCCAGCCGTAGCGGCGACCGCTGAGATCGGGGCACCCGGTAGTCATCGCCTTTTGGCAGCTCCAGTGCTATACGCGAGCTCGAAACAGGTCCGGTGCGCGAACAACCAACCTAGCTAGACGTACCGAACACAGCCGCGTACCAGTAACTTTTGGGCTTTCGGAACCATTCCCCGATTCGCTCTGTGTCGAACACCCGCAACTGCGACATATCGACGTGGTATCGATGGAACAGGGATACGAGTTCGTATACCGATTCGTCACCGGCTGTGGCTTCGACCTTGATGTAGAGCGTTCGCAGCTCACCTTCGTATGACCGCACGGCAGGAATCTTGTCGAGCCATTCAAAAAAGGCCGCTTCGTCGAACGGTGACCCGTATCTCACACCGGTTGCCTCCAGCGTGATCTCAGTGTCGCTCATCGCCGCTTGCCTCCTGGATAAACATTGTCATAATCCTTGCCGTCTTTGCCTTGCACGTCCCAGTGGGGTCCACCATGGGCGAGAGGACCCTGCCCGGTCGGCACCCACACATTTCCATCGGCATCTTCCCAGCCGAAGCGAGGCCCCTTGGGGCTCGGATTCGGCACCCACCGGTCACCACCCTTGGGAGGCACGAATCCTTCCGCCTCGCCAGGCCGGTGATGGTGGCGAGTGCACCTGCGGCGAGTGCTGCGGCGCTGAACTTGATCCCGGCCAGTGCTGTGAAGAACGACCCGACTGCACCGGCGATGGCGGTCGCGGCGGTGTCCAGGGCAGTGCCCTCCACCGTCGCCGCCCGCGGGTTGCGAATTGCCACGGCGGTGACGGCGATTACGACCGACGCGACGACGAGCGTTGCGGCCACCTGAGTATTGATGTCCGCGCGAACTGCGACGACAGCGGCGTGGTGGCTGCTTGTCGATTTCGCCAGATCGTCGGCGACCAGCTTGATGTCGTCCGCGTTCTTCGCCAGTGTTTCGAGGTGACCGGTCAGGTTCGGGATGTCGGGTGCATCGAACTTGCCGAGTCCGGCGGCGACGACTCGCAGGCGGGGTCCGGCGGCGAAGATCGTGTTGTTGTCGGCGAAGGCTTTCCACGCTTGGGCCGCGCGGTCGAGCTTGTTGGTGTCACCGTCGGGGACTTTGTCACCCGCGAGCTTGGCGACGACCTTGTCTTACAACTCCGGGAACTCGGTCTCGAGTCCGGGGCCGTTGTTCCGCGACGACGCCACACCGACGAACGGCGCAAAGCGCTGCGCTCGGCGGCCGGAGCGGTACCCCCACCCTGCGGTCGTAGCTCGAACTTCGGCAGCAACGGCTCCACCATCGCCCAAAGCTCGTCCGGAACGAGACGCTTCGACAACCTGTCCGACACGGCCGAACATCATGCACCACAACCGATCACAGTCCATCGCGACCCACCGACAACCAGTCACAATGACGTGAGACACGGTCTTAGTCGAGGTTATTCCGCGAAGTGACATCTCGGAATTGCCAAAGCTCTGCATCCGATTGCTGCGTGTCGCCGGATCGTGTTGTCGAAGTCGATCCAATTGCCGATTGCGGCAACGACTTCGGTTCTCGCGGCGACCAGGTGCTCGTGTGGCTCGGTGAACCACCGTCACCGATCAGGAAACCACTCGCCGGTCTGCTGCTCGAACTGATCGGCAACCGCCAGTCCGTGAATACCGTCAACCGGACAGCTGCTGGCTGTTCCGGGCCGGCGAGCAGGACTGCCCATCCACCTCTTGGCTCAAGGCCGTGGACCATTTGAGTCGTAAGCAGTCGATGTCGACTCGCCTAACAAGCGATGCATTTCGACCCGGAGGCCACGCGGACCTTCCTCCTCACGACCCGTCCACCCGAAGCCGTGTCTTCGATAGGCGCCATCGGCGGGCAGGTTTTCTTCTCGTACCGAGAGAGCCACACGACGGTAGCCGTTGTTCCGGGACCAATCCACGACCGCTTCAACCAAGTGGTCCGCGGCGCCGCTACCACGGGCTTCTGGTACCACGAACATCGACACCATCTCGACGGTATCCGGCCGGTCGTGTTCCACCACCGCCACCGCACCGACCAGTTTGCCATCCTGTAGGGCCACGAACTTCGCCTGGAATGACTGCGTGTGTCGGCGCCACTCGTCGGCGGTACGCTCGAGCGCTTCATCGAGCGTTGTCTTGTAGTCGTCAGGCGCTGAGGCGAGCATCTTCAGCGTGATCTCTCGATTCAGCTGCCAGTCGTCTGCGGTCAGTTGTTGTACCTCTGTGGGAGTGAGAGGCTGCTGGGTAGAGAGAGCGAGAGGATAGTAAGGCACGGGAGCACCGTCACGATCCAATCGGCAGTTGGTGATCTCCTCCACGACCCGGCGCTCCCGCTTGTTCCAGCGTTCCAGTATTGCGGCGTTCGACAGGTCGCCATCGGTGTATGTCTGGCTCACGGTTTCGAGGGCTTGCGCGCCAATGTGCTTGCCACGGGTGGTGTCGGCGAGGTGTCTCGCCACACGTGTCGCCTGGAAGTCCAGCTTTTCGGTCGCGAGCAGGAGAGCTTGCACTATCTTTGTCCCCAGCACCCCCGCTCTCCTACCTTTCATGCGCTCCGCAGTGGCTGATGCGCAGTGATCAGTATTATTACTACCGCTGCCCCAGGGTGGAAGCGTCCTGCAGGGTAGGTGTGGCCGGTCCCCGATAAGGCGACCACCCGGCATTGGAGTCCGGGGTTGGGTCAAGTCCAGGGGCGTGGTGTAGGAGGGGCGGTCACTGCTGATCCGGTTGGTGGTCAGGCGGTGAGGGCTGGGGTGGTGGTTTCCTCCTGGTGGTCTGGGTTGGTGTCGGTGGCGCGGGATCGGGCCAGGACGTCGAGGCCGAGGTAGCGGCGGCCTTCGATCCATTCGTCGTGTTGTTCGGCGAGCACGGCGCCGACGAGGCGGATGATCGCGGCGCGGTCGGGGAAGATGCCGACGACGTCGGTGCGGCGGCGGATTTCCTTGTTCAACCGTTCTTGGGGGTTGTTGGACCAGATCTGGCGCCAGATCTGTTTGGGGAAGCTGGTGAACGCCAGCAGGTCGGCGCGGGCGGTGTCGAGGTGGTCGGCGACTTTCGGCAGTTTCTCGGTCAACGCGTCGAACATCCGGTCGTATTGGGCGGCAACTGATTCCGGGTCTGCTTGATCAAACACCGAGTGCAGCAGGGTCCGCACCCACGGCCACGACGTTTTCGGACACACCGACATCAGGTTGACCGTGTAGTGGGTGCGGCAGCGCTGCCAGCTCGCACCGGACGGCCGTCGTCGGTGGCGTCGAACTGGAAATCAACTGCCCACACTCGATTCGGCGCATCCGCGGTCACCGCCGTGATCGTCGAGTCACCGATTCGTTTTCGGCGCCGTCGCTGCGGCAACCGTAGCCCTTCCTGACGCCACAGGCGTTGAACCTTCTTGTGATTCACCATCCAGCCCTCGGCACCGGCATCGTGATAAGCGCGACGGAACCCTTGACGTGGATGGTTGCGTGCCCAGTCACGCAACCATGCCCGCAACGGTGCATCCCGATCCGTGGGCTGCTGCGCTCCCGGAGCACGGCGCTGCGTACTGCGATGCTGCCCGGTCACCCGGCAAGCGAACCGTTCGCTGACGCCCATGAGGCGCATCAGATGCGCCACGGCCGCCCGCCGGCGTTCCGGGTCTAGAAGTTTCCCTGCGCGATCTCCTTCAACGCCGCCTTCTCCAGCTCCGCTTCAGCCAACAGCCGCTTGAGCGTCGTGTTTTCGCGTTCGAGGTCTTTCAACCGCTTCGCGTCGTCAACTTTCAGTCCACCGAACTGGTTACGCCACCGGTAGTAGGTGGCTTCGGTGATCTGCAGCGCCCGGCACACATCCGCGACGTCCTTGCCCTCGCCGAGCAGCCGATCGGCCTCGGTCAACTTCCGCACGACCTGCTCAGGGGTGTGCCGCTTCCTCGTGTCATCGCCATCGAGCCTTCCCGCCCACAGCGTGGGCCGCAAGACTCACACAGCCGACGGACCGACCTCACGGGGTCAGGTCAATCGTGCCGACCCGGGTGTCGAAATCGCGACGCCGGTAGCCGTTGCGGGAGTTGACCCGCTCGGGCGAGCGTTCGCCGTAGCCGGCACCGCACACCGCGTCGGCTTCGGCGCTCAGCAGCGACTGGATGAACATCGAGAGCATGGTGCGCAGCAGGTCAAGGGCTGGCGACGGCGAGTTGATCGGACAACAACTTCGACGGGTCGATAGGCTCGACAGAGGTCATCGCGTGAACTTCTCCTTCGTTGAGCTTGGGGGTTCAAGAAGGATCACGCGGTGACCGCCCACAATCCGGCTACGACACGCTCACACGGTCGCTCCGAAATCGCTGGTACACCACTCTGCCGGACGCAACCCGGTTCTCGCGGCGACCAGGTGCTCGTGTGGCTCGGTGAACCACCGTCACCGATCAGGAAACCACTCGCCGGTCTGCTGCTCGAACTGATCGGCAACCGCCAGTCCGTGAATACCGTCAACCGGACAGCTGCTGGCTGTTCCGGGCCAGTGAGCAGGACTGCCCATCCACCTCTCGGCTCAAGGCCGTGGACCATTTGAGTCGTAAGCACTCCATCTCGACTCGCCTAACAAGCGATGCATTTCGACCCGGAGGCCACGCGGACCTTCCTCCTCACGACCCGTCCACCCGAAGCCGTTCCTGCGATAGACGCTTTCGGCGGGCAGGTTTTCTTCCCGTACCCAGAGAGCCACACGACGGTAGCCGTTGTTCCAGGCCCAATCCACGACCGCTTCAACCAAGCGGTCCGCGGCGCTGCTACCACGGGCCTCCGGTACTACGAACATAGACTTCACCATGACGGTATCCGGCCGGTCGTGTTTCGCCGCCGCAACCATACCGATCGGTTTGCCATCCTGTAGGGCGACGAACTCGGCATGGTATCCCTGCACGGCTCGGCGCCACTCGTCGTCGGTAAACTCAAGCGCTTCATCGAGCGTTGTCTTGTACTCCTCAGGCGCTGAGGCGAATGCTTTCAGAGCGATCTCTCGATCCAGCTGCCAGTCGTCCGAGGTCAGTTGTTGTATCTTTGTGCGAGTAAGAGACCAGGGAATGGGCCGTCCGTCCGAGTCCAAGTACAGTCCGTCCGCATTCCGTCGACCGGATGTCATCCACAAGTCGAAGGAGCGTTTCAGTTTTGCGGCGTTCGACAGGTCGCCATCGGTGTATGTCTGGCTCACGGTTTCGAGGGCTTGCGCGCCAATGTGCTTGCCACGGGTGGTGTCGGCGAGGTGTCTCGCCACACGTGTCGCCTGGAAGTCCAGCTTTTCGGTCGCGAGCAGGAGAGCTTGCACTATCTTTGTCCCCAGCACCCCCGCTCTCCTACCTTTCATGCGCTCCGCAGTGGCTGATGTGCAGTGATCAGTATTATCACTACCGCTGCCCCAGGGTGGAAGCGTCCTGCAGGGTGGGTGTGGCCGGTCCCGATAAGGCGACCACCCGGCATCGGAGTCCGGGGTTGATTCGATCCAGTTCCAGTTGATGCCGCAGTCCACGGGGTGATGGGTGTGGTTGCAGCGGGCAGCGTACTCGGCCGGGGTCAGGTAGCCCAGCGCCGAATGGCGATGCCGCCGATTGTGTTCGTCCTCGAAGTCGCCGATGAGAACCCGGGCCCCGAGCAGGCTCGTCCAGTGGTTGCGGTTGAGGACTCGCTGTGTAGCCGCCGGTTGAACGATTCGATATGCCCGTTGTTCCACGGCGTACCGGGCGGCAAGTATACGATATCCACCCGATCGGCGCAGAACCGTTGCAGCGCAGAGGAAATCATTTCGGCACCGAAGCGGAGCGGCTGCGGGCTCGGTCGCCGCTTTTTGGGTGGCAGGCTGGCGTTGGTCGTCGGATCCGAGTGCGAGGGGATGGGGCGTGAGCGCCGGTCAGAGTTCGGCACAACGCGCTTCACCGTGTGGACCGAGGCAGTCTCTGGCGGCGATTACACCGCGCGGTGCTCGATGAGTTGGGTAGCCAGGGCTTGATCGACTTGTCGCGGGCGGTGATCGACGCAGCGTCGGTGCGAGCGAAAAGAGGGGCGATCTGACCGGCCCCGAGCCCGGTCGATAGAGGCAAGTCCGGTTCGAAGATTCATGTGCTGTCCGACCGCGTAAGACTGCCCCTGGCCGTGGGTATTTCGGCAGCCAATACCAATGACGCCGAAGCGCTGCGCCCGCTCGTGCGGGCGATCCCGGCTGGCGACGCAAACCCATCCACACGGCCCGCACATCCCACCCCGTAGCAGCTCGAGTGGCAGGGGTCTCGGTGCTATAGGGCGCCGATTCGGTAGAACATCCTGGCGACGTCAGCGGTGATGCGAAGGAAGTGTGAGCAAGTGCTGAAGAAGGTCACGAGGAAGCCGAGCATGTGCGTCTACTTTTTCCCGCGGGCTCGAACATTGAGATTCGCTTTCCACCAAGCAGAGCGGCTCGGGGAGGTGTGCGCAGTAATCGCAGGCCGACGGCGCGTTCAGTCCGCCGGACGGGCCTCGACGTAGTACTCCGCCGAAATCGTCTTCAATATCTGCCGGACACCCACCGGCGCCCACGCCGCGGACGGGTCGTGCCGGACGACCGGATCGGTCAGCTCGACGGCGCGTCCTCGGGTCTCCAGCGTAAAACCGCCCGCCGCTCGAATGTTCTTGACCCAGTCGACGTTCCGGCCGTACGTCAGGGCGATCCGGTAGGCGTCGTCCTGTGCGAAGACCATCACCGGGGTGCGGTAGGACCGCCCCGACTTCCTGCCCTTGTGCAGCACGATGCCGAAGCCGGGCGCCCGTCCCGCGACCAGCCCCGCGGTCGGGTTGGTGACATGCCGGTTGAATCTCGCCAGTGCGTGCGGAAGCACCATGGGCGGCGATCCTCTCTCCCTGTGGCGTGCGGTGTGCACGTTACTCTCGACCGATGTCCGCTCCGCCGCCTCCCGGGACGCCCTACTCCGCAGATCCGAGCGTCGAACCGATCGCGCTCTACGATCGGGCGGGCGACCCGGTCGGCGTCGCCGAGCGGGCCACGGTCTACCGCGAAGGATTGTGGCACGCCAGCGCCGGTGTGCTCCTGCGATCCGGTGACGGCGAGCGCGTCTACGTGCACCGCCGCACCGAAACCAAGCTGGTCTTCGCGGGCATGCACGACTGTCTGGCCGGCGGTGTGGTAGCACCGGGAGAAGCGCCGCGGGAGACCGCCCTGCGCGAATTGACCGAGGAATTGGGCATCACGCCCGACCCCGCCGACCTCTCCGCGGAACCGGTGGCCACGCTCTCCTGGGACGGCGAATGGGAGGGCCGACCGATGCGCTGCCACCTGTTCGCGTACGAACTGCGCTATGACGGGCCCGTCCGCCACCAACCCGACGAGATCGCCGACGGATGGTGGTGGACCGACGGACAGTTGCGGGCACACCTGGCCGACCCGGACTGGCCGTTCGTTCCCGATACCCGCCTGCTGATCACCGACCTGCTGACCCCGGACCGGGACACGGAAGTATGACGGGACGACACCGCGCTCAGCTGGACGAGGCCGACGACCCGGCCCACGCGGCGAACGCACCGGGATTGCGGGTCTGCAGCAACACCCGGCCGGGGCCGGTGAAGTCGAAGACGAAGCCCTCGCCGGACTTCAACGACTGGATCGAACGGCCCGAAACCGCGCGCCGCATAGTGAAATTCATCGCCAGGTCGTAGGCGACCACATGGCCGGTGTCGATCGTGATAGGCTCGCCCGGCTGCAGGTCGATCACATCGACCGCGCCGAACACACCGACCACGATCTCGCCCTCGCCGTGCGCGCGCAGGCCGAACCCGCCCTCGCCACCGAACAGATTGGCGAAACCTCCCCATTTGCTTTCCACCTGCACGCCATGCGAATTGGCGATCCAGCCCCCGCGGCTGATGAAGAACGGCCGGTCCGGGGTGATCTGCAGGTTGAGCATGTCGCCGGGGAGCGCGGGCGCCACATCGACCCATCCGCCCTGCGCCGGCGCGGTGAAGGTCGAGACGAAGAACGATTCCCCGGCCAGCACCGACCGCTTCAGCCCGGCCAGGATGCCGCCCTCGGCCTTGGCCTGCAAGGTGACTCCCGCCGAGTGGGCCACCATGGCGCCGCTCTCGACGCGCATCGGTTCGCCGCTTGCCAGGAAGCACCGAGCGACGGCGGAGGCAGGACTGTGGCGCAGTTGTACCTTCATGTCCGCCGACCCTACCGCCATGTCCCGCGCCGCAGGACCGGATGGATCACCGAGCACGCCGTGTGCCGGAACCGTCGCCCGCGGGCCGTCGGACGGCCCGCCCGGCGAGCACTGTCGTCAGAGCAGGTCGCGCAGCGTGGCGTCGTCGCGGGCCAGCACCGCCCGGCCGTCAGCTGTCAGCACGATGGGGCGCTGGATCAGCTTCGGATGCCCGACCAGCGCTTCGATCCAGCGTTCCCGGTCCGCGGCGGTCCGCGTCCAGCTCGCCATGCCGAGATCCTCGGCGATCTGCTCGCCGGTGCGGGTGATGTCCCATGGTTCGGCGCCCAGCCGCCGCAGCACCTCGTGCAACTCGGCGGCGGTCGGCGGCTGGTCCAGATACTTCCGCACGGTGTAGTCGACACCGGCCTCGTCCAGGAACGCCGTGGCATTGCGGCTTTTGGTGCACCGCGGGTTGTGCCAGATCTCGGTCTGCCGGGAAGTCATGCACGCAGGATACCGAGGGCGCACACCGCCACCGTCCGGCGGCGGGCCAGCGGATCTCGGACGTCGTGCAGCGAAGCGCGGCCCGCGCTTCGATACTGGGAGCATGAGTGAGCACGCGTCGTCCGAAAACCCCTATGGCACACCGACCACGTCCGGTCCCGAGCCCATTCCGTCGTATCAGTCCGTGGTGAATCGGGTCGTACGGACGCTGCTGCGCGTCCCGGGCCTCTCCGGCATCGTCGGCAAACGATTGATGGTCCTGCACGTCGTCGGACGCAAGTCGGGCACGGTCTACGACGTGCCGGTGGCCTACACCCGGCACGGCGACACCTTGCTGATCGGTACCGCCCTGCGGCCGTGGGTGAAGAACCTCCGGGCGGGCGAGCCCGTGCGGGCTTCGTTCGGCGGCAAGCCGCGCACGTTCGATCCGGTTGTCCACACCTCCGAGGCCGACGTACTGCGGCTCTACGAAGTCATCGCACGGGACAACAAGCAGAACGCGCAATACAACGGTATCGGCTTCACCGCCGACGGTGAGCCTTCGAAGGCCGACATCTATCAGACCTGGCAGCAGGGCGGCGTCGTGGTGGAACTGACGCCGCACTGAGCGGTCGGGTCAGCTCGCCTCGACGTAGCCGTCGGCCACCTCGAGTACTTCGTCGACGATTTCCAGCCCGATCCGCAGTTCGTCGGCCGTCGTGGTCAGCGGCGGCGCGATCTGGAAACGATTGCCCGCGTTGAACGGCCACAACCCGCGCTCTTTCGCCGCCGCGGTGACCGCGGCCATCGGTGCGGCGTCCGCGCCCGCCGCGGCGAAGGGGACCAGCGGCTGCCTGGTGCGCGGGTTGCGAACCAGCTCCAGCGCCCAGAAGAAGCCGAGTCCACGGACCTCGCCGACGCTCGGATGGCGACCGGCGAGTTCGTGCAATCCCTTTCCGAGTACGTCGGCGCCTACCGTCCGCACGTGATCCAGGATTTCCTCGCGCTCGAACACCGCGATCGAGGCCACGCCCGCCGCGCAGGCCAGAGGGTGCCCGGCGTAGGTGAGGCCGCCCGGATACGCCACGTGGTCGTAGCGCTGCGCGATGCGTTCCGCCATGAGTACGCCACCGAGCGGGACATAGCCGGAGTTCACCCCCTTGGCGAAGGTGATGATGTCCGGCTCGACGCCGAACGCCTGCACCGCGAACCATTCGCCCACGCGGCCGAATCCGACCATCACCTCGTCGGCGATGTAGACGATGCCGAATTCGTCGCACAACGCCCGTACTCCCGCGAGGTAACCGGGCGGCGGCACGAGCACACCGTTGGTGCCGACGACCGTTTCCAGGATCAGCCCCGCAATGTGCTGGGGGCCTTCCAGCTCGATGACCTGCCGCAGGTGCGCCAGCGCCGCGGCGGTCTCCTCCTCGGGACCGGTCGTGCCCCACGGTGAGCGGTACGGGTAGGGCCCGAAGAAGCGCACCACGTCGACGTTTGTCGGCTCCGCGCCCCAGCGGCGCGGTTCCCCCGTCAGGCCGATCGCGACACCCGTGCCGCCATGGTAGGAGCGATACGCGGCAAGCATTTTCGTGCGTCCGGTATAGCTTCGCGCCAAGCGCACCGCGTGCTCGACGGCCTCCGCGCCGCCCGTGGTGAACAGGATTCGGTTCAGGTCCCCCGGCGCCCGCTCGACGATCAACCGTGCCAGTTCGCTGCGCACGTCGTTGCCGACCGTCGGCGAGATGGTCGCCAACCGCTGTGCCTGGGCGACGATCGCGGCGACGATGTCCGGATGCTGGTGCCCGATGTTCACGTTGACCAGCTGGGAGGAGAAGTCGAGATAGCGTTTGCCGGTCTCGTCCCAGAAGTACGAGCCGAACGCCCCGGTGATCGGGGCCGGATTCAACTCGGCCTGTGCGCTCCACGGATAGAAGACGTGATCTGACCCGCTCATGGGGCGCATTCCCCCTTCGAACCTGGATAGAACAGCACATTGGCACCCTAGCCCTATCGGGGCGCCTGCGCGGCGGAAGGCGCGGCATATGACGGAACTGTCCCGCCTGTGATTTCTCGCAGGTCAGGAAGCCTCAGCGACGCCGGCACGGACTTGGGATCATTTGTCGACCCGGGGTGTGAACCAGCGGGCGGTCTCCGGAGTCTCGTCCGGCAGCGGAACCAACAGTGGTTTCGCGACTGCAAAATGTTCTCCGATGGTGCGCGACCGCGCGCCGATCCTGCGCTGTTCGTCGCCGAGGTAGCGATGCGGCGGCCTCCAACCGCTCGGACTCCCGATCAACTCGTTGAAGGTTCAAATCGTTCCACGCTCTTGATACATGCCGCTGACGAACGGTACGCTATTTGAAGGTACAACGAAACGCTCTGCGGCCTTGATTTCGAAATACCCCGATCAAGGGATCCGCTTCAGGACTTCGGGTATGGATTATTGCATCGCAACCGTGCCACTGGGTGCGGTCCCCAGCGGACTACGCATGGATGATTCCGACAAAGAAGCACGCCGGTCATGAACGATTTATGCAGCCTCTAAAAATTTAGAATAACTGGTCCTGAACCGAAAAATCACGGTTGCCGCCGTGAGGGAAAACTCGCTGGCCATCGGCTCGCAACAGGCAATCTGAACGGTTCTGCCAGCAACATCGGGACGTCGAGGAACGGCTCTGCCAGCAACATCGGGACGTCGGGGATTGTCGAACCACGAAGAAGGAATGCGCATGACGCAACCTCAGCAAGGCGCCGGGCAGCTAACTACTCCCAGAACGCAGCCACAACCGATCGCGATAGTAGGGATGTCGTGTCGCTTTCCCGGCGCGAATAACGCGGACGAACTTTGGGAGCTCCTCTCCAGCGGCACGGATGCGACGAGTGAAACGCCGGCATCCCGTTACAATACAGAGGACTTGTACTCCGATTATCCGGCACTCGGCAAGGTGAGTAGTCGTCGCGCAGGCTACCTTAGTGATATAGACCAGTTCGACGCCCGATTTTTCGGCTTATCCGCAGGAGAAGCAGAAAACTTGGATCCGCAACAACGCCTACTCATGATGACGGCCTGGGAAGCTTTCGAAGATGCCGGAATGCCGCCCGATCGGGTCGCCGGTACTCGCACTGGCGTTTACGTCGGCAGCATGCATCTGGACTACTGGGATCTTATCGCTCAACGCGGCTTACGCAAATTCACACCATTCTCGATCTACAACTACCGCAGTGTTTTGTCCGGTCGATTGGCCTACACATTCGACCTGCGTGGACCGTGCATCACCGTGGATACAGCGTGCTCATCCTCCCTTGTTGCTGTGCATCTGGCATGTCAAAGTCTGCGTGCGGGAGAGACCACGCTCGCGATAGCGGCAGGTGTCAACCTCAAACTTACTGCAGATGAGGATGTTCTGCTGTCCCAGGCGGGAACGCTCGCGCCGGACGGTCGATGCAAGTTCGGTGATGCTTCGGCTGACGGGTTCGCCGCTTCCGACGGAGTAGGAGTGGTTGTGCTGAAACCCCTCGCCCAGGCTCTCGCTGACAACGACCGGGTGCGGGCTGTCGTTCTGGGCAGCGCTATCGGAAATGATGGTGCCAGCAGCAACTCACTTCTCACCCCGTCGGTCGAGGGACAGATAGAGATGCTCCGATGGGCTTACGCCGACGCCGGCATAGATCCGGCCGATGTGGACTTCATCGAGGCACATGGGACCGGGACACCGCTGATCGACCCCGCTGAGTTCGCCGGGCTCGCCGCAGTTCTCGGCAAAGAACGTTCCCCGGACCATCCGTGCTTCGTGGGCTCCATCAAGACCAACATCGGACACACTGAAGGGGCCGCCGGCATCGCCGGGCTGATCAAGACTGTCCTGTGTCTCGAACATCACCAGGTAGTGCCAAGCCTGCACTACAACACACCGAACCCAGCGATTCCGTGGGACGATCTTCCGTTGATCGTTCCTACAACGGTCCAGTCCTTACCAACCGTGGACCGTCCCGCGATCGCGGGAATCAGTGGGCAAGGTATTTCCTCGGCCAATACCCATCTTGTCATCGGACAAGCTGACGCTCGGTGGGTCGCCCCGCGTTCTTCAGCCCAGGTCGGGCAAGCACACACATTAGTCGTATCTGCGCATACATCGAATGCGCTCGACGACCTTGCTCGCGCCTACATTCGCTATCTCGGGCCGGAAGGCATCGGGCGAGAGTTCGAGCTCCGTGATGTCTGCTATACGGCCGCAAACCGCCGTCACCATCACGCCTACCGCTTGGCGATTACCGCGGCAGACCATGACGCACTGATTATCGCCCTCGGCTGCTTTCTGGACCGCACGAATGCCCCCGGACTCGCCGTCGGCCACGTGAGTAATCCCGATCTGCAGACAGGCCGACGCCTGCAGGCAGGACAACAGTCCAACCTGCCTCTCGATCATGTCGCTGTGCGCTACATCACCGGCCAGCCCATTGATTGGAGCGTGCTCGCCGAACCAGGTGCGCGTTTCGTTCCCGCACCGACTTATCCCTGGCAGACCGAACGTTATTGGCTCGAGCCGGATCCACGCATATCCGAAGTGGCGGCTCCGACGCCCGAGGGGGTCCAATCGTGACCGGGATGGTTCGCATGGCACTGTACGACAGCCTTCTCGGACGTGCGATACCACCCGGTAACCGTTGGGTAGTGGAGCTGACTGCCGACTCGTTTGCCGACCACAAGCTCCAGGATATGGTCGTCTTTCCGGGCTCGGTGTACCTGGACTTGGCGTTGACCGCAGCGACCGTGACTATCGGAGTCCGACCATCGGTCCTGGAGGATGTGTCCTTCGACCACGCGTTGGTCCTGTCACCAGACGCGCCACGTGAACTCCAGATCGAACTGATCCCTGGGCAGGACAACAGGTGGGAGTTCACGGCGACCGGGGCAGCAACCGACGTACAACACGCAACCGCCTTTATCCCCACTCAGTCCGCGCAAGACGACCCTCTACTTGATATCGCGGATCCATTGTGGCAACAGGGTACGGAAATCAGCGGTGAGGCACTGTACGCCCAGATGGCTTCCGCTGGAAACTATTTCGGTCCCAGGTTTCGCAGCATCCAGAGGTGCCGAGTCGGCGATGGCCGAGTTGTCGCGACCTGGCAGTCACCGACGACCCCGAGCCTGACTACCGTTGACACTGCCATGCAAGCGCTGACCGCAGCGACCGGGGTTTCCGATCGTACGTTCGCACTTGTAGGCCTCGAGCGGCTGCGCCTGACAGACACTCCGACTTCACCGCAAATCGGAAAAGTATATGCAAAACTTCGGCCAGGGTGGCGAGCAGACTCCGATGAGGTGACCGGCGATGCGGTACTGCTCGATGATGAGGGTCAGCTGATCGTTGAACTGACGGGTATGCGCCTGCGCTGTTTGGACTCGTCACACTCGGCGAGTGAGGCGCTGCAAGTCGCAGTCGCGGCTACATTCACGGCCGAGCCGCTCGAGGACTCACTGGAATTCTGGTTCGATGCGCTCGGCATATCTGCAGACATCAAGTTCGCCGGGTACAACCAGGTTTTCCAGCAACTACTCGATCCAGGCAGCCTGCTGTCCACCAATACCGAAGGCCTGAATGTGGTCCTCGTTCGCCCGGAAGATCTGTTACGAGGCGGTCCGCAAGATATTGCGGAACTCGTGCCATATGAAACCGAGTACCTGTACAAGGAGATCTTCGAGCGGCAAGTGTACCTTCGGCATGGGATTGAACTTCCCGACGATCCCTGCGTTTTCGATGTAGGTGCGAACATCGGGATGTTCACAATGTTCGTGCGCAGTAGATGCCCAAACGCTCGAGTGTATGCATTCGAGCCGGCACCGGCGACATTCGATATTCTTCTGCGCAACTGCCCGGACGCAATACTATTCAATTATGGCCTCGCGGACAAGAATTCAGTGCAGGAATTCACTTTTTATCCGAATTCTCCAGCATACTCGGGGTTTGCCGCAAATGAGACAAGGGACCGCCGGGCGGTGGAGGCTGTGGTCCGGAACATGCTACGCCGGAACATGCCGGCCGAATCACCCGACTTCGACCCGCTGGTAGCGCAATTCACTGCCGACAGACTTGCTGGCGAGACTCACCGCGTTGAGACCAGAACCCTTTCCAGCGTGCTTACCGAGCACTCCATCGAGCGAGTCGATCTATTGAAGATCGACGCTGAAGGCAGTGAAGTTGGCATCCTGGCCGGAATCCGTGACGAGCACTGGCAGCTCATCAGGCAGGTCGTAGCCGAGGTGCATACTCCAGAAGACGGGATTCGTGTCGCGGAGATGCTGTCGGACCACGGGTTCACCGTCCACGTCGATGATCAGGACGAACTCCTGATGGGCACCGGATTCGTGAACGTCTACGCGCGAAATACGTCGTCTTGGCCTCAAAACCACAATAACATGTCGATCGGAACGTCGCCGAAGGCACGCTTCGAGGGCACTCCCGGTCCAGCAACTACGCTAGGCAAGGAGTTGGCCGGCGCATTCGAAGCTTTCCGTCAGCGTGTCGAAGGTCCGTGCATTTTCGTGTTGTGTCCGCCAGTCGACGATGCACTTGTGCAAGTGGTCACCGACTTGCCTGATGTTGTGGTGATCACGCCCGACGAACTTCAACGTTACTACGCAGTATCAGATTATGTTGACGTACGTGCTGAACGACTCGGGCGTATCCCTTACACCAATCGATTCTTCGCAGCCCTCGGCACCATGATCACCCGACGGTATCTAACCACTCGGCAGCCACCGGCCAAGGTACTTGTCTTGGACTGTGACCAGACTCTGTGGACCGGTGTATGCGGCGAGGATGGCCCGCATGGTGTGCACATAGATCCGTACCGGAAAGAACTCCAAGAATTCGTCGTCCGCCAGCATGACTTGGGAGTGCTCATCTGCCTGTGTAGCAAAAACAATCCAGCAGACGTTCTGGATGTCTTCGCCCAGCGGACCGATATGCCCCTCCAGCTCGACCACATTGCCGCACACCGGCTGAATTGGCAGCACAAGTCGGCCAATCTCGTTTCACTGGCCGAGGAACTCGGCCTCAGCCTCTCCGACTTTGTCTTCCTCGACGACAACCCGGTCGAGTGCGCCGAGGTTCAGGCGAACCTGCCTGAAGTATTGACCCTCCGAATCCCAGATACTACATCGGAAATTCCGCGCTTCCTCGACCATATCTGGACGTTGGATCGGGCTAGACTCACCGATGAGGACCGAGCACGAAACGAACGGTACCGCCAGGAGCAGCAACGGCAGGCGGCACGAGCCGAGTCCATCACCTTCGAATCTTTCCTGGCGAGCCTCGATCTCCAAGTGGATATACATCCATGGAAGCCCAGCGACCTACCACGGGTTGCCCAGCTCACCGAGCGCACCAACCAGTTCACCACCACCGGGGCACGGCAGACCGAGGCCCAACTGAACGAGGCGCTGACCTCAGGGTCCTTCGATTGCTTCACGGTTCGGGTCCAGGATCGGTTCGGTGACTACGGCCTTGTCGGCGCGACGCTGTTCCGACCAACCGAGACCGCTCTGCAAGTGAATTCATTCTTCCTGAGTTGCCGCGCCCTGAGCCGAGGTGTCGAGGACCAGATGGTGACCGCACTCGGTGAAATCGCCAGGAACTATGGTCGCGACCGCATCGAGATCGTGTTCGTACCGACGGGACGAAACGAACCGGCTCGCGCGTATTTCGAAACTGTATCGAGCAGTTCGCATTCAGAAGGGGAGGAGTTCCGGTTCATCCTGACAGGCAATGCCTCAATAGCGTTTGGGGGATCTATAGATCGTAGCCGTGGAGTGAAAACGGAAACCACGACGAACACCGTGCAACGCAAGCTGCCCACAGGACGTGGGTTCGTGTCCAATTCCAGGAATTCAGACATACCTTACACGAGAATCGTCGAAGAGCTTCGAGATCTGGATGCCATCGTCGCAGCCATCGACGCTGGTCGAATCCGGAGCAGGCCGGCGCGGCAAGCCGCACCCACAAGGCCGAACGATGAGATCGAAGGCAAACTGGTCGATCTGTGGCAGCACGTACTCGGTGTCGACGAGGTCGGAGTGGACGACAATTTCTTCGATCTCGGTGGCACATCGCTCCGGGCTGTCCAGGTGATGGCCGAACTGAGCGAACTGACCGGCAGGCGCATGCCCCCGATCAGCACCTTCGAGAACAACACGATCCGGTCCATAGCCGCAATGCTGCGAACAGACAGCGGCGGTTCGGACGACAGCACCGAGCATGCCGAGCGCGGAACCCAGCACAGGCGGGATGCGTAGCGAGGCGGGGACGGGCCCGGTCGAATATTGCCGTGACTGCCGCTACGACACGGACTCTGGGCGTGGCCGAGCACAGGGAAACGATATTCCCTCAGCGCTAACGCATCTGGGTGGGCCAGTATTCCACGAGTGAAATTGGTGATCAAAATTGCCTGCCGCATTCAACCACATATACACGCCGTGGCGAACACCACGGTATGAGCGCCGTGTACGCCCGGCTACCCCGTTTGCGGACCGTGCGTCGCGTCGGCAACCCACGACGCACCTCGTCAAGTTGGAGACCTTCCCGTCATGACCGAATCGATCACGGCAACCGGCGATATACGGCACATGACAGCCGAGGGGTTTCGGGCCATGATGCGCGGCTTTCCCACCGGAGTCTCGATCGTCACTGCCACTGATGTCTCGGGCGCACCACGCGGTATGACCTGCACGTCGGTGAGCAGCGTGACTCTGCGCCCGCCAACGTTACTGGTCTGCCTGCGCGACGGGAGCCCTACGCTCGAGGCGGTCGTGAGCAGTGGCACCTTCTCCGTGAACCTGCTTCACAGCGCCGCACAATCGGCTGCCGAGTTGTTCGCTTCCGGCGCGCCGAACCGGTTCGACCTCATCTACTGGGAGCAATCGTCCGTGAACGGTAGTCCACGTCTGAGCCGCGACGCGCATGCTATCGCCGAGTGCCGTGTCATCCACACCGCCACGGTCGGTGACCACACCGTCGTCTTCGGCGAAACGCTCAGTATCACCCGGAACTCTGGTCTCGAGCCGTTGCTTTACGGACTGGGCCAGTACCGCTTCTGGCCGGAGATGGAGGCCAATGGAACTACCTGCAACCAGAATGTGCACGACTGCGAACTATCGAACAGAACTATTGAATAAAAACGTGAGTTCGCCTGGTCACAAGGGCAGGGTCACAGGCTACCTACCTACTAGAAGTATTATCTTTTATTTTCGGTTCGCCATCTATTCATAGCTACCTTATTTCGATGCTCAATGAGGAACACTCAAATGAACGATAACCGTATCAATAAAGTTGTTGTACTCGGCGGCGGGACTGCCGGATGGATGACCGCATCCTATCTCGGCAAGGCACTCGGCGACGAAGTATCCATCACAGTCCTCGAGGCCCCGGCCATCCCCAAGATCGGGGTCGGCGAGGCAACAGTACCCAACCTGCATAAGACGTTCTTCGATTTTCTCGGGTTGACGGAGGAAGACTGGATGCGTGAGTGCAACGCCAGCTTCAAGATGGGCATCAAATTCATCAACTGGCGCACTCCGGGTGTCGGCGAGGCGACCGGGCGGCGCTTCCGCGACGCCACTGATCATTACTACCACCTGTTCGGATTGCTGCCCAACCACGCCAACTTGCCATTGTCGCACTACTGGGTGAACAAGAAGCTGGCCGGCCAGACCGACGAACCCTTCGACTACGCCTGCTACCGCGAGCCGCCGATTCTGGACAAGAACCTGGCTCCCCGCCACGTCGACGGTTCGCGGTGGACGAACTACGCGTGGCACTTCGACGCCAACCTGGTCGCCGACTTCCTGCGCCGGTTCGCAGTGAACAAGCAGGGAGCAGTGCACGTCCAGGACGAGATGACCGAGGTGGTCTTCGACCAACGTGGCTATATCTCGGCCCTGAAGACCAAGTCCGGTCGGGTGCTCGAAGGCGATCTGTTCATCGACTGCTCAGGGTTCCGCGGCCTGCTGATCAATCAGGCGATGCGGGAGCCGTTCCTGGACATGAGCGAGCACCTGCTGAACGACAGCGCAGTGGCCACTGCTGTGCCGCATGACGATGCCGCGAACGGCATCGAGCCCTACACCTCAGCGATCGCTATGTCGTCAGGGTGGACCTGGAAGATTCCCATGTTGGGCCGGTTCGGCACCGGGTATGTGTACTCCAGCCGGTTCCAGAACCAGGACGACGCCACCGAGGAGTTCTGCCGCATGTGGAACCTCGACCCGGCAGAGCAGCCGCTCAACCAGATCCGCTTCCGCGTCGGCCGCAACCGCCGCGCCTGGGTGAAAAACTGCGTCAGTATCGGCCTGTCCGGCTGCTTCCTCGAGCCGTTGGAGTCCACGGGCATCTACTTCATCACCGCCTCGCTCTACCAGCTGGCCAAGCACTTCCCCGACCGGCGGTTCGACCAGGTCCTGGTCAACCGGTTCAACCGGGAGATCGAGACGATGTTCGACGACTCCCGGGACTTCATCCAGGCGCACTTCACTTTCGCCCCGCGCGAGGACACCCCGTTCTGGAAGGCCTGCAAGGAGCTGGAGCTCGCCGACGACATCACCGAGAAGATCGCGATGTACCGGGCAGGGCTGGCGGTGAATATGCCGGTCACCGACGAGCAGACGTACTACGCCAACTTCGAGGCCGAGTTCCGCAACTACTGGACCAACAGCAGCTACTACTGCATTTTCGCCGGGCTCGGCCTCGTGCCGGACCATCCGGTGCCGGCCCTGGCCTACCGCCCGGACGACACCGCCTCCGCGGAACCGGTGTTCGCCGAGATCAAGCAGACACAGCAGGAGCTGTTGCGGACCCTGCCGTCTACCTATGAGTACTTGCGCCAGTTGCATGCCAAGTAAGGAGGCGCACTCATGCCGTTCACCCGGTTACCCAACCAGGCAGGCACCGTCGACTGCACAGTGATCAGCGCGCTGGACCCGCTGCACGCTGACGAGTTCTGCCCTAGCCTTCCGGCGATGAACGCCTCGGCCGACGTGCTGGCCCTGGCCGCGCGGCTGCGGGAGTTGGTCCCGGATATGGGCCTGGTCGCCTCGTTCTCCTTGGAGCAGGCGCTGGGCGCGATGCGCGACCTCGGCCTGTTCCTCGGCTCGTTGAAACGCCACGGCGTCCAGCCCGTCGAGGCGGTGCCCGAGGTCGAACCGGTGTTGGTGGCGCTGGGCCGGCGCACCGACATGATTCCGAGAGACACCGTGCACCACTACACCGAGTGGAACCCGACCGACGGCCGCCAGCGGATGTACACCGGCGATCCCCAAGAGGGATTCCTCATGAACGGGCCGCGGATGTCGATGCCGCACCTCGGCGACGCCGTCGACCAGTGCGTCCGGCTGGCCGCGCTGGAACCGGATGATGCTGCATTCCCGGCACTACTGGCCAGCATCGCGGAGAATATCGGCTGTTTCGACAAAGCGATCAGCATGGTGGTGGAGAAAGTCACGCCGGAGTTCTTCGCCCGCGAGATGCGGCCCTACTTCGAGGAGGTCACCGTTGCGGAGATGACATTCCTCGGGCCTGCAGCGGCGCATGTCCCGCTGTTCCTCGTCGATCTGTTGGTCTGGGCCTCCGACCACAGCGCGCTGACGTACGACGACTTCATCGACGAAGCCGCCCAGCACACGCTGCCGCAGTGGCGGTCGTTGGTGGACGCCTGGCGACGCTCGCCGTCGGTGGTCACCAAGGTCACCCAAGCGTTGCAGTCGGTGGCCCCGCATGAGCCTCCACCCGCGCTGCGGGATGCGGCGGTGGCGCTGTCCATGACACTTCGCGCGCTGACGCTGTTCCGCGGCAAGCACTTGACGATCGCACGCAAGGCCTACCGCGACGAGATTCGGTTGTACGAGCTGGGTAGTGGCAACGGGAGCATTGAACTGCTGCGCCAGATCCTTGATCTCACCCGGGAGAACGCGTGGCTGGTCGCGCGGGCCGACGGCCGCGGGGCAAGCGGGCCGACGCGACTGCAGGGGGTCGCCAACGGCGGTAAGGACGGCTCAGGTGGATAGCGATCTCCGAATTGTCATCGCCGGGGCCGGGATCGGTGGCCTCAGCGCGGCCCTGTCGTTGCACGCGGCCGGGTTCACCAACGTCGTGGTGGTCGAGGCGGTGCCCTCCATCCAGCCGATAGGTGTCGGCCTCAATATCCTGCCGAACGCGGTCCGCGAGCTGACTGGGCTCGGCGTGTTCGATGCGGTCTCCCGCCGCGCGGTGAAAACGCTGGACTTCTCGCTGTACCACCGTTGCGGCAGCCTCATCTGGCGGGAGCCACGCGGAGTCGCAGCCGGGCACCGGTGGCCGCAGCTGTCCGTGCACCGCGGTCACCTGCAGCAAACGCTGGCGGCCGCGGTGGTGCACAGGCTGGGCCAGGATTCGTTGGTGACTGACGCGCGGGTTGTCGGCTTCGAGCCGCGTGGCGCTGACCGCGTGAAGGTGGCGCTTCAGCACCCAGCGGCCGGCGGCAGCAGCGTCCACGAGGCCGATGTCCTCATCGGCGCGGATGGCCTGCACTCGACGGTTCGCGCCGCCCTCTATCCAGCAGAGGGCGAGCCTTGCGGCAACGGTCTCGTGATGTGGCGAGGGACCACTTGGGCCGAGCCATACCTGTCTGGACGGTCGATGATCGTCATCGGCGACGACCAGCAGAAGATTGTGGTCTATCCGATCGTCCCTCCGGCCAGCTCAGGCAGCCCCTCATTGATCAACTGGGTGACCGGCCTGCCATCCACGGCCCTGCCGCCAGGGGGAACCAATTCCGCCGAGCGACGCGCCCACGTGCTACGCCACTACAGTAGCTGGGCGCAGCCGTGGCTGGACATCCCGGCGCTGATCTCCGAGGCGGTGGACATCCTCGAGTACCCGATGCTGGACCGGGATCCCCTGCCACGGTGGGCATTCGGCCATGTTGTCCTGCTCGGTGACGCCGCGCACCCCATGTATCCGGTCGGCTCGAACGGGGCGACGCAGGCGATCGTGGACGGTCGCGCGGTCGCGTACTACCTCGCCACCTTGGATGACCCTGGTGAGGCGCTGGCGGCGTTCGAGGCCGATCGCAGACCTAAGATGACCGGGGTCCAGGCAGCGAACCGAAGGATGGGGCCGGAGCAGGCGATCGACCTCGTGCACCGGCGCGCCCCTGGCGGCTTCACCGCGGTCGAGGACGTGATCTCGATAGACGAACTCCGGGAGATCTCCCGCCGGTACGCCCAGACCGGCGGGTTCACTCCAGCACAACTCAACGCTGAACCGACCTCGCCCTACGCCGTCGGTCAGCCCCTGCAAGATTCGTTCCCACAGCCAGCAGAGTCCTGGTGAACGCTGGTGGACTGGGCAGCAGCGGTAAAACTCAATTCGTTCGAATCAAGACCTCATGCGGAAGGTAGGTAAAGGTGGTCGTCATAGTGATCGTGCTGCTGGGGGTTAGTTTTATGGGGGCAGGCGTGGCCAAGCTAGTGGGCTTCCAAGTGATGAGGGACGATGCGGCGCGATTTGGCTTCCCCTACTGGGCTTACCGGGTAATCGGCGCGCTGGAGGTGTGTGGTGGCGCGGGCCTGATGGGCGGGTTGGCATTGAAACCACTGGCAATCGTTTCTGCAATAGGGTTGGTCGGGCTGACCATCGGAGCAGTGGTGTGCCATCTGCGGGCGAACGATCCGAGAATAAAGCCGGCCGCGGCCGCCGTGATGGGTGTTCTCTCGGCAGTGGCAGGGGTTATGAGTGTTATCCAGTGAAACTCCGCATAGGCCAGGTGCGCCACTATGTCGTGGTTCGACTGATGCTGGACACACCCCGTACTCTGCTCGAGTGACTCGAGACCAGACCGCATCGCCGAGAGTCGTAGCGACAGATTCCTACCGGACGGTCGAGAATCCATCCGAGACGCAGCTGCACGACATCCTCGCGGACATGAACCTGAGTGCGCCCTTCGTGATCGTCGACCGGCTCGACGGCCCCCAACCCGGCGACTACTACATTCAGGTTCACCTCGATGAACAAGTGGATCCAGAGCAGGGGCACGGCTATATCGTCGAATTTCGCGACGGAGGACCGGATGCGCATTTCCGTGCCACCGTCAGCGACGACGCTCCGTGGGACAGCGCCTTCTCTCCCGCATTCGACACCGTGGTGAACGCCGTCCAGGACTGGGCATTCCAGCGCGGAGACTGGCGAACAGCACTGAGCTGGGAACGGCTCGAATTCGACCGCTGACCAGATGTATCGGGCTCAGCGGGACCATCCCTGCGCGGTCTGTCGCACGGTGCGCATATGAGCGCGATCTCGGGGATCGCCGCGATGGCCAGCTGTGACGATGACTACCTGCGCGGCCGAGACTCATTCAGCGAGGAATGAGAGTGTCGGAACTCCGGTGGATCTGATCTCGGTCCGATGAGCCGAGCATGCCTACCCCTTACCGAGGTCGGATCCACCGGCAATCCGACACTCCCTCTGGTCGCCGCCGATCGTCGCTGGCTATGCCGATCCTCCGGGCGAAGAAAACCTCGCTCTGAACCGCGAATCGGGGACGGGTTGGATTTCTATGGGGGTCAGCGGGCCCAGGGGGCGACGATGGGGGGCCGGGGATGAGTCCCTGTCCGCCACGGGTAATACGACGATTGCCTCGAAGGGTTCATCACTGGGCGTGGACATTGCGAACTGTTGGTATGCGGGCACGATTAGTGCGTCTCCGGCTGTGACGGTGAAGGTTTCGTCGCCCATGGTGACGGTCATCGTTCCGGACAGCGCGATGAAGATCTCCTCGCGGTCCAGGGCGTGTGCGGGAGCGTCGATGCCGGGCTTCAGGGTCAGTCGCCAGGCGCTGTTCTCGGTGGAGCCGCGGCTGGGTGCGGCCAGGCCGATGAATATCGCGTGGTCGTTCTCGAAGCGTGGCGCGCTGTCGGCGGTGAGGTGTGGCATGCGTGTCTCCTAATCTTCAACCATGAGCGCGGCTATCGCGGACTCGGTGCGTCTACGGCTACGTCCTGCGTTCGCTGGCCGAGAACGCCCGCACTGCAAGTCAACTGGCTGAGGGGCTCGGTATCAGCGCGCAGGGCGCGGCCAAGGTCGTCGACGAAATGGTGCGGCGCGGGTACGTGGAGCGGCGCCCGGATCCGGCCGACAAGCGGGCCAAGTTGCTGCACCTGTCCGCCCGAGGGCGCGACCTACTGGTCGCGGTGCGCGAATTCCACGCCGCCTACGAGCGCGAGCTGATCGCCAGGGTAGGCGGGGACCAGGTCGCCACTGTGCGCGCGGTGCTGGGCGAGGTTATCGGCATGGCAGCGGTTTCCGGCGAAGAGCGCACCTTTCGGCCGCTATGAGAGCCATCGACGGGTTACTGCGGCCAGATCCGACCATCGCTACCCTGTCGATCGGGCGGCGGTCAGGAAAGGGGCGAGACGAGGCAGCACCGATTCACCGTACGCCTCCAGGGTCGTCGTCTTCGCGTCGTGCTGGAGGTAGACAGCGAATTGGTCCACGCCGAGCCCCGCCAGCTCCCGCAACCGGGACAGGTGCTCGTCGGGCGTGCCCAGCAGGCAGAAGCGGTCCACGATGGCATCGGGCACATACTCGGCGTGGACGTTGCCCGCGCGTCCGTGCTGGGTGTAGTCGTAGCCCCGCCTGCCTTCGACGTAGTCGGTGAGTGCGGCCGGGATGTCGCCCGCCGTACCGTATTTCGTGACGATCTCCGCCACGTGGTTGCCGACCATTCCGCCGAACCATCGGCACTGCTGCCGCGCGTGCGCGAGCGCCGCGTCCGTCCCGTCGGTGACGTACGCGGGTGCGGCCACGCACATCCGGATCGCCGCCGGGTCCCTTCCTGCGCGCTCGGCCGCCGCCCGCACCCGCGCGATCGTCCAGGCGGTGATGTCCGGGTCGGCCAGTTGCAGGATGAAACCGTCCGCCACCGCGCCGGTCAGGTCGAGGGCGCGTGGTCCGTAGCCCGCCACCCACACCTCCAGCCGCGAGCCGGTCGCCCACGGCAAGCGGACCAGAGTGTCGCCCACGCGCGCGCTGCGTCCGTTACCCAGCTCCCGGATCACCTCGACCGCCTGTCGCAGGGTGGCGAGAGTGGCCGGGTTCCCGCCCTGGGTGCGCACAGCCGAATCCCCGCGGCCGATCCCGCACAGCGTGCGATTACCGAACATCTCGTTCAGCGTGGCGAAGGTCGACGCGGTCACCGTCCAGTCCCGGGTGGACGGATTGGTCACCATCGGACCGACCATGACCTTGCGCGTGGCCGCCAGGATCTGGCTGTGGATGACGTAGGGCTCCTGCCAGAGCAGATGCGAGTCGAACGTCCAGACGTGCGAGAACCCGTATGTCTCCGCCAGCCTGGCCAGTTCGATCACGCGCGAGGCAGGGGGCGTGCATTGCAGCACCAGACCGATGTCCATTCGGCACTCTCCGTTCCGAGGATCGAGATGCGGCGTCAGATCAGGTTCTGTGACAGTGCGCGCTCGACGAACCGGCCGTGCCCCGCGTAACCGAGGTAGACGCCGTCATCGACGACCACACGGCCCCGCGACAGCACCGTGTCGACGTGTCCGTCGATCTCGAAGCCCTCGTAGGCCGAATAGTCCATGTTCATGTGATGTGTCTTGCCGAGACCGATGCTGGTGTGGCCGCCCGGGTCGTAGATCACGATGTCGGCGTCCGCGCCCGGGCTGATCACCCCTTTGCGCGGGTACATGCCGAACATCCGGGCCGGCGTGGTGCAGCAGACCTCGACCCATCGTTCCAGCGAGATCCGGCCGGATCGGACGCCCTGGAACATCAGGTCCATCCGATGCTCCACGCCGCCGATGCCGTTGGGGATCTTGCTGAAGTCGCCGAAGCCCATGTCCTTCTGGTCCTTCATGCAGAACGGACAGTGGTCGGTGCCGACCGTCGTGACGTCACCGGTGCGTATATAGCGCCACAACTCGTCCTGATGCCCTTCGGCTTTCGACCGCAGCGGGGTGGAACACACCCATTTGGCGCCTTCGAAACCGGGTGCGCCGAGCTGCTCTTCGAGCGAGAGGTACAGGTACTGCGGGCAGGTCTCGCCGAAGACGTTGCGTCCGGCGTCGCGGGCGGCGGCGATCTGCGCCAGTGCCTGCTCGGCCGATACGTGCACGACATACAGCGGCACGCCGGTCAGCTCGGCCAGCATGATCGCGCGGTGGGTCGCCTCCTCCTCCAGCTGCCACGGCCTGGTCGTGCCGTGGAAGTACGGTGCGGTCTCCCCGCGCGCGAGCGCTTGCTCGACCAGCACATCGATGGCGATGCCGTTCTCGGCGTGCATCATCACCAGCGCACCCAGCTCCGCCGCCGACTGCATGGCGCGCAATATCTGGCCGTCGGTGGAGTAGAAGACACCCGGGTAGGCCATGAACAGCTTGAAGCTGGTGACGCCCTCTGCCACCAATTCGCTCATCCCCTTCAGGGACTCGTCGTCGACTTCGCCGATGATCTGGTGGAACCCGTAGTCGATCGCGCACTGTCCGGCCGCCTTGTGGTGCCAGGCGGCCAGGGTCTCCTGGACGCGCTCCCCCGGCTTCTGGACGGCGAAGTCGATGATCGTGGTGGTGCCACCCCACGCGGCGGCACGGGTGCCTGTCTCGAAGGTGTCGGAGGCTTCGGTCCCCCCGAAGGGCATTTGCATGTGGGTGTGGCCGTCCACCCCGCCGGGGATCACGTATCTGCCGGTCGCGTCGAATACCCGATCGGCGGACGCGGCGAGGTCCGCGCCCAGCGCGGTGGAACCCGGCTGGAGAACGGCGGCGATGCTCTCGCCGTCGACGAGCACGTCGAGCGGTTGGGCTCCGGTGGCGCAGACCACCGTGCCGCCGTGGATGAAAGTGCGCGCCATCTCCTTCTCCCCCTTCTCAGGGGGCCACCAGCGGCCCATAGGCGTCGGGGCGGCGGTCGCGGTAGAACGCCCAGCGGTCGCGCACCACCTTGATCAAGTCCATATCCAGATCGCGGACGACCAGTTCGGGGTCGATATCGGAGGCGACGTCGCCGACGAATCTGCCTTCGGGGTCGGCGAAATAGCTGGTGCCGTAGAAGTCGTCGTCGCCGTACTCCTCGACGCCGACCCGGTTGATGGCGCCGATGAAATACTCGTTGGCCACCGCGGCGGCCGGCTGCTCCAGTTTCCAGAGGTAGCCGGACAGGCCCCGCGAGGTGGCCGACGGGTTGAACACGATCTCGGCGCCCGCGAGGCCCAGCGCGCGCCAACCCTCCGGGAAGTGCCGGTCGTAGCAGATGTAGACGCCGACTTTGCCGACCGCGGTGTCGAAAACCGGCCAGCCCAGGTTGCCCGGCCGGAAGTAGAACTTCTCCCAGAACCCGTGGACGTGCGGGAGGTGATGTTTGCGGTACTTGCCGAGATAGCTGCCGTCGGCGTCGATCACCGCCGCCGTGTTGTACAGCAGACCCGGCTGCTGCTGCTCGTACACCGGCAGGATCATCACCATGCGCAATTGCTCCGCCAGTTCGGCGAATCTCTCGGTTGTCGGCCCCGGGACGGACTCGGCGTACTCGTAGAACTCCGTGTCCTGCTGCTGACAGAAGTACGGCCCGTAGAACAGCTCCTGGAAGCAGATCACCGTGGCCCCCTGCGCGGCGGCCCGGCGCGCGTAGTCCTCGTGGGCCTTGATCATCGACTCTTTGTCACCGGTCCAGTTCGTTTGGACCAGCGCCGCTCGAACGATTCCCATGCTTCGTTCTACATCACCGGGAACAAATACTGTTGTCCAACAAGTTGCCGGAAACATTTTGTGGCCGATCTGCAGCCATCGAGGCCCCACATATCGGACCGCGCACCCGGTCGATCGAGCCGTATTCCCCCACCACGATCGGGGAGATGGAATGATTCGCGCTGCATCGTCCGGTGCGCAAACCCGAGTGAAGGAGATTTCCAGCGGTGAGCAGCGAAGTGCAAGCACGAGAACTCGTCGACGGTCGGCGCGCGGGGCGCCGGAGTTTACCGTGGCGATCGCTGCGGATCCTCGGGGTTCTCGCCGTCGGTGTGACGCTGGTGGCCTCCACAGCGGGTATCGTCTCGGCGACCCCGGCACCGGCTCGGGAGCAGGGGCCGACCGGTTGCGCCGCACCGGCTGCGGGGCAGCCGAACGGCAAGCAGTGGCCCGCCGAACCCGGCATGAGCATCGACACCAACGCCGGATACACGGCGACGCTGGCCACCACGTGTGGCACCGTGACCATCGCCCTGGACGCGGCCCGCGCGCCGCGCACGGTCAACTCGTTCGTGTTCCTGGCCGGTGAGCGGTTCTTCGACCACACGAAGTGCCACCGGATGACCACCGAGGGCATCTTCGTCCTGCAGTGCGGCGACCCGACCGCGACCGGCATGGGCGGCCCCGGCTACTTCTTCCCCGACGAGAACCTGGCCGGCGCAACCTACCCGGCAGGCACGGTCGCCATGGCGAACGCCGGGCCCGGCACCAACGGCAGCCAATTCTTCCTGGTCTACCGTGATGCGCCGCTGCCGCCGAGTTACACGCCGTTCGGCAGGGTCACCGCGGGCATGGACGTGCTCGACTCCATCGCGGCCGCCGGCGTCAAGGACGGGTCGGCCGACGGCGCACCGGCCGTGGATGTCGTGCTCGATTCGGTCGCGGCCGTCCGCAACTGACTTCCGTACCAGCCCGGTGGCGGCGCCGAGTCGGCGCCGCCACCGTGGAACTCAGCTCGCCCGGTCCTTGAAGAACACGACTTCCCAGAGGTGACCGTCCGATCGGCGAAATAGCCCGCGTAGATGCCCCAGGGCCGCTGCCGCGGCGGATGCACGATGGCGCCGCCCGCCACGCGCGCGAGTTGCAGAGCGCTGTCCACCTCCGCGCGACTGCCGAGGAACCAGCCCAGGCTCACCGGTGAGCCCGCGACCCGCTCCACCGGGATTCCGGCGTCCTTGGCCAGGTCCTCACGCCCGTACAGCGACAGGATGAGCCCGTTCCCGAAGGTGAACATGGCCGCCGAACCGCCGGGTTCCCGCTCGTCGCCGACGAATTCGGTACCGACGATCCCGGGGAACGACACGCCGAGTTGCCGGTAGAACCGCAGTGAGCGATCCAGGTCGCTCACACCGAGAGTGATCACACTGATGTGCGCCTGCACGGCCCGCACCTCCGAACTCACGACCGATATCCCGACGACCTCAGTACAACTCGGCCGCCCGCCGGAGGTCTTGAACGAATCGGTCAGGACACCTCGGCACGCCGTCGCAGCACCAGCGCCATGACCGGCTCGACGAAGCGGCTTGCGATCGGACCGAGAACCGCCATCAGCAGCACGTAGGTGGTGGCGAGGGCGGCGAATTCCGCGGGAACCGCGCCCGCGGCGACGGCCAGGCCTGCGATGACGATCGAGAATTCACCGTGGGCGACCAGTGCGGTGCCCGCCCGCGCCCGGCCGAGGCGGCCCGCACCGGCTCGCTTGGCCGCCCACCATCCGGTGGCGATCTTGCTGGCCGTGGTGACCAGCGCCAGCAGGCACGCCCAGCCCAGCACCGGCGGAATGCTCGCCGGGTCGGTGCTCAGGCCGAACAGCACGAAGAACAGCGCGGCGAACAGATCACGCAGCGGTTCCAGGATCTTGGTGGCGTTGTGCGCGGTGGAGTCGGAGATCGCGATGCCGAGCAGGAAGGCGCCGACCGCCGCGGACACCTGCACCGCGGAGGCCACACCCGCCACCAGCAGCGCGGAGCCGAGCAGCTTCAACAGGAAGATCTCCCGGTCCTCGCTGTCGACTATCGCGGAGACGTAGCGGCCGTAGCGCAGCGCGACGATCAGGACGACTGTGACCGCCGTCAACGCGATGGCCAGCGTCTTCAGCCCGGCCAGGAAGCCGACACCGGCCAGCACCGCCGTCAGCACCGGTAGGTATCCGGCCATCACCAAGTCTTCGAACACCAGGATGGACAGGATCACCGGCGTCTCCCGGTTGCCGAGCCTGCCCAGGTCGTTGAGCACTTTCGCGACGATGCCGGAGGACGAGATGTAGGTCACCCCGGCCATCGCGATCGCGCCGGTGAACCCCCAGCCGAGCCCGAGCGCCACGAGCACACCCGGAGTCGCGTTGAGCACGATATCGACCACACCGGCCGCCCACGACCGGCGCATGCCCGTGACCAGTTCCGGCGCACTGTATTCCAGGCCGAGCAGCAAGAGCAGCAGGACGACGCCGATTTCGCTGGCGAGGTGGATGAAGTCGTCGACCTGCCGCAACTCGACCAGGCCGCCGGTGCCGAACACCAGGCCGCCGATCAGGTACAACGGGATGGGCGACATGCCGATGCGGGCGGCGATTCGTCCCAGCAGGCCCAGGCCGAAAAACACCGCGCCCAGCTGGATCAGCGCGAGCGCGGTCTCGTGTGCCACCATGCCGCTCAGCCGTCTAACAGGATCTTGGCGGCGGCCTCCAGGCCCTCCACGGTGCCGACGACGACGAGCACGTCCCCGGCGGTGAAGGTGAAGTCCGGTCCAGGCGAGGGAATGGGCTGTCCGCTGCGCACCACGGCGACGATCGATGTCTTCGTCCGGGTGCGTATCTGGGTGTCGCCCAGCCTGCGCCCGTCGTAGCGGGATCGGTCGGGGATGGACAGCTGCCGGGTGGTCAGGCCGGTGAACTGGCGGTGCTCCTCACGCAACTGCTCGACCAGCTGCGGGGCGCCCAGCAGGCTGGCCAGCACGGCCGCTTCCTTCCCCGACAGGGGCACCTGTTCGGTTTCGTCGGGGTTGTCGAGCTTGCTCACGATCAGGTCCATCGTGCCGTCGCGATGATTGATCACTCCTATGCGGCGCCGGGTATTGGCCAGCGGGAAATCTTTACGCACACCGATACCGGGCAGGGGTGTCACCTCAACGTTCACGACTCCACCCTATCGACCCACCGTCATCACCCGCCCGAAGGGTGACCGAATTGTCCGTATACCTCGGGTGTTTGCGCACACCACACGGATCGGGCGAGTTGGACCGTGCTTCGCCGCCCGTGATAAGAGAATGACGTGTCCCGCACCTCTCCTCGTCACCGAGCCGTCGCCTTCCGTTGCCGCAGCGACCGCGCCGTACGGGTCCGGTGACGGTGGCCCGACTGCTGGATCGGTTCCTCCGCCCGGACACGACCGCCACGGCGGCTGCGCTGCGAGAGGACGCGCAGGAGTACCGGCACGATCTGGACGGGTTGCGCGGCGTGGCGATAGCGCTGGTCGTGGCCTTTCACATCTGGTTCGGTCGCGTCTCGGGCGGGGTCGACGTGTTCCTGGTGCTGTCCGGGTTCTTCTTCACCGGTTCGCTGCTGCGCGGCGCGGAAGCCACCGGCGCGGTCCGCGTCGTCACCACCGCTCGCAGGCTCGTCCGCAGGTTGTTGCCCGCGCTCGTGACGGTGCTGGCCGCCGTGGTCGCGGCGACCCTGCTGCTGCGCCCGTTCACCCGTTGGGGCGAGATGGCGGCGCAGACGCTGGCGTCGCTGCTGTACTACCAGAACTGGCAGCTGGCGCTGTCCTGGTCGGACTACCTGGCCGCCGATCCGTCGGTGAGTCCGCTACAGCACCTGTGGTCGATGTCGGTGCAGATGCAGTTCTATCTGCTGGCGCTGCTCGGCGTGGCGGCGGCTGCACGCCTGTGCCTGCGTTTCGCCGGTCCCGCGGCGCTGCGCCCCGCACTGGCGGTGGTTCTGGCCGCGGGCGCGGTGGCCTCGTTCCTCTACGCCGCGCACGGCACCGCGGTGCATCAGGGCTGGAACTACTACGACAGCTTCGCCCGCGCCTGGGAGCTCTCGGCCGGGGCGCTGCTGGCGGTCGTCGCTCCCTGGCTGTCGCCGCCTCGGCTGGTGCGGGTGGCGGCTGCCGTGCTCGGCTCGGTGGGGGTGCTCACCTGTGGTTGGCTGATCGACGGAGCCGATCGGTTCCCCGGTCCGGCTGCGCTGGTGCCGGTCGGCGCCGCGCTGGCGTTGATCGTGGCGGGCAACAACCTGACCGCCGCCGGGCATCCGCTGCCCAATCGGCTGCTCGCCGCGCCGGCCGCGGTGCGTTTGGGCGAGTTGTCCTACGCGCTGTACCTCTGGCACTGGCCGATCCTGATCTTCGTGCTGGCGCGGACCGCAGCCGCGACAGCCGGACTCGTCGTGGGCATCGGGGTCGTCGGGGCGTCGCTAGGGCTGGCCCACCTTACGAACCGGTTCGTCGAGGAGCCGTTGCGGATGCGGTCGGACCGGTCGGCGCAAGCGACGCCCGCGCGCAGCACGCGTACCGGCCGATTGGTCGCGGCACTCGGCGCAGCGGTGCTCGCGGCGGCCGTCGGTCATCAGGTGGCGACCAGAGCGAACCCGCCGCAGGCGGTGGCATTCCTGGACCCGGACCCTTACCCCGGGGCGGAGGCACTGGTCAACGGAGCGAGCACGCCCGAAGCCCCCATGCGCCCCACCGTGTACGAAGGGCCCGCGGACGCCGCCTACCCCTCCCGTGACGGCTGCATCGCGGATTGGGACACCCGCGACGTCATCACCTGCACCTATGGGGACGCAGATGCCGAACGCACCGTCGCGGTGGCCGGCAGCTCGCACGCCGAGCACTGGGTGCCCGCTCTGGACGCGCTGGGCCGCGAACACGCCTTCCGGGTCGAGGTCTACTTGAAGATGGGATGCCCGCTGACGGTGGCGGCGGAGGCGATGTACAAGGGCGAAGCGATCCCGGATTGCCGGGACTGGTCCGTCGAGGTGATCGATCGCCTGGGTGTCGAACGTCCGGAGTGGGTCTTCACCACGGCCACGCGACCGCGTGACGGCGCGGGCGACGAGACGCCGGCCGAGTATCTGGACGTGTGGACCCGCCTGGCCGACCGTGGACTCAACGTGCTCGCCATCCGCGACACCCCGTGGCTGCGCCGCGACGGCGTTCGGTACCGGGCGATCGATTGCCTCGCCCAGCAGGGCGACCGGATCAGCTGCGGGATGCCGCGCGCGGTCGCGCTGGACGAGGTCAATCCGGCGCTGGAGTTCGCCGCCTCGTTTCCGAACGTGTTCCCGCTGGACCTGTCCGACGCGCTGTGTCAACGCGACGTGTGCGCGGTCACCGAGGGCAACATCTTGATCTACCACGACGAGCACCACCTCACCGCCAGCTATTCGCGCTCGCTCGCACCGGAGCTCGGCAGGCATCTGTCGCCGATCCTGGGCTGGTGGTGAGATGGATCAGTTCAGCCGCAACATAGCCGGCCAGGCCTGCGACCACGGCGCACGCGGTTGCGCGCAGCGCCAGACGGTGACGCCGCGAGTGACACCGGGATATCCGAGCCGGGCGTCCACCCGCCCGATCGCGGCCACCTCGGCGCAGCGCGCCCGCACGTCGTCCTCGGTACCGCCCACCCACAGCACCGTGGTCGCCGTGTCCGGCGGGGAGCCGAAGTAGCCGAACCCTCGATTCGGGCTGTACACGGCGGGCAAGCCGTATGCCGCGCGATCGATATCCAGTGAGCTCGCCTGCCAATAGGAATCCGCGATCACCACGGCCGACGCCCGCTGCGGTTCCGGCAGCGTCCGGTAGGCGGCCGCCGTGCCCGCCGCCAGCTCCGACCACCCGAATCGCCCGTAGACCGCGATCTCGAGGCCCGCTTGGGCCTGGGTGGCGACCGGCTCGATCTCCGCCTCCGGACGCAACGGCAGTGAGAACACCAGCAGTGCGACGGACATCGCCAGCACCGGGACGGTGAGCAGCACGCGTCGGCGCCGCGGGTTCTGCGTCCAGCGCACCGCGCCCACCGCGATCAGCACCCCGTAGCAGCCCGCGGCGTAGTACGGACGTCCGTTGGTCGCGATGAAGATCACCACAAGCACCAGCGGCAGCAGTCCGAGAAAACGGTACGGCCGCCAGCTCTCGGCGCGAAACAGCGTCCACACGCCGTAGACCAGCAGCATGCCGCCGATCAATCCGGCGGAGGCGAGGGCCAGCGGCAGCCAGACGGCCCGACCGCCGATCGTGGCCTGCTCCGCGGCGACCACGCCACCCAGACGCAGCTGCGGCCAACCGTGCGCCGCCTGCCACACCAAGCTGGGCACGGTGGTCAGCGCGACGATCGCGGCGCCCCACCACAGGGCCGGGCGGCGCAGCAGCTCACGCGGTCCGTAGACCGCCACCCCCACCGCGATCGCGATCCAGAAGAACGGGATCAACCACTTGACCTGCATATCCAGCGCGGTGACCAGACCGGAGGCCAGTAGCAGGCCGTCGCGTCGGGTGCGGACCCAGCGGACCACCAGCCAGCTCGTCACCACCCACAGTGCCGTGTCGATGGTGTTGGTGGCCAGCAGACTGCCCTGCACCAGCAGGAACGGCGAGGTGGCGTAGCCCGCGGCGGCCAGCACCTGCGCGCAACGGGCGCCCCCGAACTCCCTGGCGATCTGGGCGGTCACCACTACGGCCGCGACGGTTACCACAACCGCCGGAAGACGCAGCGCCACCAGCGAATTCGGGGCGAGCATATCCATCGAGCGGGCGATCGCAGGCAGCAGCGGCCCTTGGTCGGCGTAACCGACGGCGAGCCTGCGACCGGCGGCGACGAAATACAGCTCGTCGCCGAAGAATCCGTACCGTCCGATCGAGACCAGCAGCGCCAGCGCGCCGAGTGCCGCCACCACGCCTACACCGCCGAGGGCGAACGGCGGCAGCGGCTCCCCCGGATATGCCGGGCGCCTTCGGACATCCAGCCCTTCGGTCATCCTTGCCCGCCCTCCGCGTCAACGGAGGCGGATCCCGGATCGCCCCTCCGCATACCGCGCTTTCGTCACGACGTCCACCAGCGCGGCCACGTAGGTCACATTCACTTCGCTGCAGCCGGAGTCCGAAGCGAAGGGCCGCGCCTCCTGGGAGACGCGGCCCTCGTGGTCCGGCGGAACCTTACAGGTACTGACCGGTGTTCGACTCGGTGTCGATGGCGCGGCTGGCGCTGGCGTTCTTGCCGGTGACCAGCGTGCGGATGTAGACGATCCGCTCGCCCTTCTTACCCGAGATGCGTGCCCAGTCGTCCGGATTCGTCGTGTTGGGCAGGTCCTCGTTCTCGGAGAACTCGTCCACGATCGAATCGTAGAGATGCTGGATGCGCAGGCCGGGGCTGCCCGTGTCGAGCACCGCCTTGATGGCGTACTTCTTGGAGCGGTCCACGATGTTCTGGATCATGGCGCCGGAGTTGAAGTCCTTGAAGTACAGGACCTCTTTGTCACCGTTGGCGTAGGTGACCTCCAGGAAGCGGTTGTCCTCGCTCTCGGCGTACATCCGGTCGACGACCCGCTCGATCATGGCGTTGATGCACAGGCTCTTGTCGCCGCCGAACTCCGCCAGGTCGTCGTCGTGCAACGGCAGGTCCTCGGTGAGGTACTTCGAGAAAATGTCCTGCGCCGACTCCGCGTCGGGACGCTCGATCTTGATCTTCACGTCCAAGCGGCCCGGCCGCAGGATCGCGGGATCGATCATGTCCTCCCGGTTGGAGGCGCCGATCACGATGACGTTCTCCAAGCCCTCGACACCGTCGATCTCCGACAGCAGCTGGGGCACCACCGTCGTCTCCACGTCCGAGGAGACGCCCGAACCACGGGTGCGGAAGATCGAGTCCATCTCGTCGAAGAACACGATCACCGGTGTGCCCTCGGACGCCTTCTCGCGTGCCCGCTGGAAGATGATCCGGATGTGCCGCTCGGTCTCGCCGACGAACTTGTTGAGCAGCTCGGGGCCCTTGATGTTCAGGAAGAACGACTTGGCTTCCTTGGCATCCTCACCGCGCGCCTCGGCGATCTTCTTGGCCAGCGAGTTGGCCACCGCCTTGGCGATGAGCGTCTTACCGCAACCGGGCGGGCCGTAGAGCAGCACACCCTTCGGCGGACGCAGCGCGTATTCGCGGAACAGGTCCTTGTGCAGGAACGGCAGCTCCACCGCGTCGCGGATCTGCTCGATCTGCCTGCCGAGACCACCGATGTCGCTGTAGTCGACGTCGGGCACCTCTTCCAGCACGAGGTCCTCGACCTCGGCTTTGGGAATGCGCTCGAAGGCGAACCCGGCCTTCGTGTCGACCAGCAGCGAGTCGCCCGGCCGCAGCTTCCGGATGGGGGAATCGGGATCGTCGAGGTCGTCCATCTCGGCGACCTTGGCGAGCGGGCCGGCCAGCCACACCACACGCTCCTCGTCGGCATGGCCGACCACGAGGGCGCGACGTCCGTCGTCGAGGATCTCCCTCAAGGTGCCGATCTCGCCGACCGCGTCGTAGCGCCCTGCCTCGACGACCGTGAGCGCCTCGTTGAGACGGACGGTCTGACCGTATTCGAGCGTGGAGGTCTCGATGTTCGGGGAACATGTCAACCGCATCTTGCGACCCGAAGTGAACACGTCGACCGTCTGATCGTCGTACACACCGATCAGAATGCCGTATCCGCTCGGCGGCTGACCCAGCCGATCGACCTCCTCACGCAGCGCGACCAACTGCTGGCGCGCTTCCTTGAGGGTGTCCATCAGCTTCGTGTTGCGAATGGTCAGCGAATCGATGCGGGCTTCCAATTCCCGTGCGCGATCCGGCGAGTCGGCGAGTTGCCTTCGGAGTGCAGCCGCCTCGGCGCGTACTGCCTCGAGCTCTCTCCAGGCCGCCGAATCCGAATTCTCGATGGGGCTCATGTGCTGCTCCTCCCAGTCCCGGTCTATCAACGCTACCGGGCGCGACCCGTTCTCGCTTTCCGACATGGTTTCTTGGTGATCACATCTGGGCCGCGATCGGCGGCCGGACACCATGTTAGCCTGCCCTAACCAGACCCTGGCGAGCCTGCTGGCCGCCCGAGCCGAAAGGTTGCCCGACCATGCTCCTTCCCACGCGAACCCTGCGCGTTTCCCTTGCCACCGCCGCGGCGGCGCTGGCCATCTCCGGCGCGTTGGCGGCGTGCGGCTCCGACGACGACTCGACCACCGATGCCGCGACCTCGGCGACCTCGTCGACCTCGGCCACCACCAGCGCCGCCGCGTCCGATACCCACGGTCACGGCGACCATGCGACCGGCGCACCGACCGCCGAGACCTTGCAGGCGGTGCTGGTCAAGCTCGCCGATCCGAACGTACCCACCGCGGAGAAGTCCAAGCTGATCGTCAACGGTGAGAAGCGCACCGCCAACATCGACCAGATGAACGCGGGCCTGCAGGGCTACACGCTCACCTTCACCGTCGCCGACATCACCACCCAGGGCGACACCGCGAACGCGCAGGTGACCATCAACTCCCCGCACGGCGCGGCCCCCGCCGTGCCGCTGACCTGGGAGAAAGTCGACGGCGCCTGGAAGCTGTCGGACGCGAGCGGCTGCCTGCTGTTCGGCTTCGCGCAGGCGCCCTGCGTCCCCGCCTGAGCTTCGCGCGCCCGGCGCCGGGAGTTCCGCGTCGTCGTTCCCCCTGGCCACGCTCAGCCCTTGGAGGGCCTGCGCTGCGGCTTGGGGGTGACGGTGCCCTCGGCGAGCCTACGGGCGCTGACCAGGAAAGCGGTATGGCCCTGCATGCGATGCTCGGGCCGCACCGCGAGGCCGACCACATGCCACGGCCGCACCAGCGACTCCCAGGAGCGCGGCTCGGTCCAGCACTCCTGCTCGCGCAGCGCCTCGACCACCTTGGACAGCTGGGTGACGGTCGCCACATAGACGATCAGCACGCCGCCCGGCACGAGTGCCTCGGACACCGCGGGCAGCGCGTCCCAGGGCGCCAGCATGTCCAGCACGGCGCGATCGACGGGCTCTCCGGTGTAGTCGGCCACATCGCCGATGGTCAGCGACCAATTGGGCGGTCGTTCACCGAAGAACGTCTCGACGTTGCGGACCGCGTGCTCGGCATGGTCGGCGCGGATCTCGTAGGAGACCACCTGGCCTTGCGGCCCGACCGCGCGCAGCAGCGAGCAGGTGAGCGCACCGGACCCCGCGCCCGCTTCGAGCACGCGCGCGCCGGGGAACATGTCGCCCTCGTGCACGATCTGCGCGGCGTCCTTGGGATAGATCACCGCTGCGCCGCGCGGCATGGACAGCACGTAGTCGACCAGCAGCGGACGCAGCGCGAGGTACGGCGTGCCGTTGGTGGAGTGCACCACGCTGCCCTCGTCGGCGCCGATCAGGCTGTCGTGCTTGATCCCGCCGCGGTGGGTGTGGAACTCCTTGCCCGGCTCCAAGACCACCGTGTGCAGGCGCCCTTTGGCATCGGTCAGCTGCACCCGGTCACCGATGGTGAATGGCCCGGTCCGTCTGGCCGTCATGAATCTCCGTTCCGCTGGTTGGAATCCTTGCTGTCGCGCACCGGCGTGTCGGTGCCGCGGGATAGCCTGCCAGGTATGTGCTCGCCCGTGTCCACGCCCCCTGCCGACGACGCGCGGACGTCGGAGCCCGACATGACGGCGGGCCGTACCCGGCCCGCGTTGTCGCCCTCGCGGGCAATGGATTTCAAGCAATGCCCGCTCAAATACCGGTTGCGGGCGATCGATCGGATACCGGAACAGCCGTCCGTGCACGCCGTACGCGGCACGGTGGTGCACGCGGTGCTGGAGGACCTCTACGGCCTGCCCGCCGCCGAGCGGGTGCCCGAGCGCGCCGACGCCCTGGTCCCGGCGGTGTGGGCGCGGGTGCGCGCCGAGCGGGCGGAGGTCGCGCAGTTGATCGCCGACGAGCAGCTCGACGCGTTCCTCGGCGAGGTTCGCGCGCTGGTGCGGCGCTACTACCGGCTGGAGGATCCGACCCGGTTCGAGCCGGAATCGCGCGAGGCGCGGGTGGAGGTCGAACTCGCCGACGGCGCGCTGCTGCGCGGGTTCGTCGACCGGATCGATATCGCGCCGACCGGCGCGCTGCGCGTCGTGGACTACAAGACCGGTCGTGCGCCGGGGCCCACGCAAGAGACCAAGGCGCTGTTCCAGCTGAAGTTCTACGCGCTGGTGGTGCTGCGCACCCGCGGCCTCGTGCCTGCCCAGCTACGGCTGATTTACCTGGCCGACGAGCAGATCCTCACCTACGCGCCCGACGAGCAGGAGTTGCTGCGCTTCGAGCGCACGCTCTCGGCACTGTGGACGGCCATCCTCGAGGCGGGCCGTACCGGAGACTTCCAGCCGAACACCAGCTGGCTGTGCTCGTACTGCGACTACAAGCCCCTGTGCCCGGCGTTCGGCGGCACGCCGCCGCCCTACCCCGGCTGGCCGAGCGGCGGCGCGACCGAATCTCCGGACGAGACCCTGGCCGAAGCGGTGTCCGACTGAGCACCAACTGCCGTTCAACGCTGGAAGTACCGCACCGAGGTCAGCGCTTCGGCCGTGGTCGTGAACAGATTCCCGGTCTGTTGCATCAGCGGATGCGTGGCATCCTTCGGTGTGCCGTCACTGTTGAGATGGCGTGGGTTGAACCAGACCGTCTCGACTGCCCCGATGATGATCCCGTGGTCGCCTCCCAGATCCAATCGAGCGATCGTGCGACAGCTCAGCCACCCGAGACCGGCAGGCACCACGGGCCCGTAGTCGGACAATCCGTAATCGATCTCCAGCCCACTGCGGGAGAGCTTTTCGGCTGGCTCGGTAGCCGGGTACTTCGAATATCGGGCACCGAGCTTCCACACCCCATCCAATTGTTCGATGGTTGGCACGGTCACACTGAATCCCGCAGCGCTGTGCAGGCTTTCGTAAGTCGCCCATTGCTTGTATACAGCGAGGGCGATCTGCTGCGGATCAGTCGAAACCGACGTCAAATTGGAGACCGGAATGAGATTCGCCGTGCCGCTTCGGCTACGAGTTCCGATCAGGTAGGCAATGCGCGGTGCCAACAGACGATGCGCTATACCGAGCGGGTTGTCATCAGCCATGCGCGAATTCCGGGATGAAAGCATCGACGGCATCGACCAGTGTGCGACTATCCGACCTCTTGCCGACCGACTGGGCTTGCAGATCGGTCTTCAGTGCGCGCAGTGCCGTCACAACCTGCGGGATGCGCTGACCTACCGGAATCGTGAACACCGAGCCGAGTTCTTCCAGGGCAGCACTCGGTCCGTCACTGTGCAACCGCGCGCGGGCGAGAGTGGTCTGGGCCAGAGTCAGCGTCGTCGGCCACGCCTGTGACCTCGTAGGTGCGTAAAGCTCGGTCACTCTCTCGGCTTCCGATTGAGCTTGCGTCCATTCACCGAGTGTCGCGTAGGTGATGGCGTCGTAATAATGCTGGCGCGCATGGGAGAAATCGAAAACCGGACCCAGATCGGTCAGGCTGTCGACATCCGGTACACGCTCACGTTCCGCGCGGGCCAAGCGCATAGCGGCAACGGCGGCAGTTCGATCGCCGAGCTGAGCGTGAGCTCGGGCACCGAGCCCCGCCAATCTGATCCGAGAGATGCCGTGTGCGTCGGCGGCATTCCGCACTTCGCTGAGCACTTGTTCAGGCCGGCCCCACCACGAGGCGATCATTGCGCGGGTGCATCGAACCCAGGATTCGAGGCTGCGATGTCCGGCAAGCACCGCGAACCTGGTGGCAGCGCGCGTCTGGATCATTGCGGCCTGCGGCTCGGCCAGGTCGTGCGACACCGACGCCAGCAGTATGCAGGTTGCGGCGAACAAGGCATACAGCTCGCGCATATCCGCCGGCTTGCCCGCGTGGTGCATTGCCGCCGCCAGCTGGTCACGTAACACGGTCAAGGCGCGAAAAAGCCTGGGCAAGTCTGGCGCGAGAGCATATTCGCTTGCCAGCCGATGAAGGTCTTCGGCTGCATCGTGCAGGCTGTCAGGATCGATACCGGGGCGTGCGACAGCGCTGACCAGACGCGCCGATTCGCGAGCGGAATCGAACACCAAGGCTTGTAAACCCGCGCTGGTAGCAACCCCGGTGATTCCCAGCGCACGCAGGGCATCCCGACGGTCCGTAGGATCACCTCCCGACTCCGGCACAGCCGGCTCCGCCTCGGCGACGGAACCATCGACCAGTGTGCTGCCGATCTGGGGACCCGTCCACTCACCGGTGTCTGCCCGATCCCCTGCCGAGATCTGCTCAGTGTCCGACTTCAGCCTGTGATCGGCAATGCCGGTGGACGACGACAGCTCCATTCGGAAACGCGCGAGCTGGCGCGCATCCAAACTCTCCAGCACAGTGTCCATGCCGGCCGCGAACATGCCTGTCAGGGTGATGGACGCGCCGCGCCGCTCCCACTTGCGCACGACGGCATCGGAAAAGCCTGTCATCGCGGCGAACTCTTCTTGGCTGCGACGCAATGCCGCCTGACGCAGTGCACGAACCTCGACGCCGGTCCACCTCGTCACGATCATCCCAGCCCCATCCGCGTAGTGGTCTACGCATAGGCAGCGTAGAGCGTCTGTGGGGGTCGTGTGACTCCAATGGCGGCGGTGCTGCGCGCACACCGATTGCGCTCAGCCTGAATGGATCAGGCGGTCGGGCTCATCCGGCGTTCAGAACGCGCGGCAGGAGCGGATGTCGGTGGCCAGGATGGCTTTCGCACCCAGATCCGCCAGCTGGTCCATCAACTCGTTGCTCTGCTTGCGTGGAACGAGCGCGCGCACCGCGACCCAGCCGGTATCGGCCAGCGGGGCCACGGTCGGCGACTCCAGCCCCGGGGTGATGACGAACGCTTGGTCGAGCAGGTCCTTCGGGCAGTCGTAGTCCAGCATGACGTACTGCTGGGCGAAGACCACGCCCTGCACCCTGGCGACGAGTTGGTTGCGCACCCGGTCACCCTGGTCGGCATCCTTGCGTTCGACCAGCACGCCCTCGGAGTCGCACAGCGATTCTCCGAAGGCCACCAGATTGTGCTGACGCAGCGTCCGCCCCGAGCCGACGACGTCGGCGATGGCGTCGGCGACGCCGAGCTGGATGGAGATCTCCACCGCGCCGTCCAGTCGGATCACCTCCGCCTCGATGCCGCGGCGGCGCAGATCGTTCAGCACCAGGTTCGGGTAGGAGGTGGCGATGCGCTTGTCGTGGAGATCCTCGACCTTCCACTCCAGCTCGGCAGGTGCGGCGTAGCGGAAGGTGGAGCGGCCGAAACCCAAGGCGAGCCGTTCCTGCACCGGTGCGCCGGAGTCCAGTGCCAGATCACGTCCGGTGATACCGAGATCGAGTTCACCGGAGCCGACGTAGATCGCGATGTCCTTGGGCCGCAGGAAGAAGAACTCGACCTGGTTCGCCGGGTCCAGGACGGTCAGGTCACGCGAATCGGTGCGCTTGCGATAACCGGCTTCGGCGAGGATCGAGACGGCGGATTCGGAGAGGGCGCCTTTGTTGGGAACTGCGACGCGCAGCATGGGAGGAAGTCCTTTCGGGAGGAGAATCGGGGTATCGGACGGCCGTCACAGATGTCGGTACACGTCTTCGAGCTTCAGCCCGCGCCCCACCATCAGCACCTGTACCCAATACAGCAGCTGGGAGATCTCCTCGGCGAGCGACTCGTCGCTCTCGTGTTCGGCGGCCAGCCACACCTCGCCTGCCTCCTCGAGCACCTTCTTACCCTGGGTGTGCACGCCCGCGTCCAGCGCGGCGACGGTTCCGGACCCCTCGGGGCGGTTGACCGCACGATCCTGCAGCTCGGCGAACAGGGATTCGAAGTTCTTCACGATGAGCCATTGTTTCAGACCCGGATGAGGACCCGTTGCTCCGGCCCACGATGGCCCTGAACGGCGACCGCCCGGTTCTTCCGTACCCGGCCGGGTACGGAAGAACCGGGCGGGTTGCGCCTAGTTTCCGGCGAGCAGCGCCCGCAGGTCGGCGACCGCCGTGCGGAGGTGGTCGGCGAAGGCGTACATCTGGTCGGCGACCGGCTTCGGCGTGGCCAGGTAGAGATTCCAGCGGTCCGGAAGCAGGACGTAGGCGATGCCGATGCACTTGGAGCTGGTGGAGCCGAAACCGAAGTAGCGGATGTTCACCGAGGGCGCCGAGCTGGTGCTCAAGTAGTCGTCGCGCATGATCGTCCAGCCAGGGCTGTCGTAGAGCGGGATCGGGTCGGTGAGACCCAGCTCCGCCCCGCGACGGCGCTGGATCCACTGCAGCTCCCACAGGTGCTGCTCCGGCGCGTCTCCGGCCTGACATTGCTTGGCCCGTTCCACGTGCGCGGCCGCAGCCGTCCGCGCCGCGGCGAGCCGGGCCTCGACGCCCGCGTCCGGGTCCTGCATCGTGTCCACGAACGCGATCATCTCCGGGGTGACCACCCGCATGGCCTCGGTGCGGCCGTTGCGGTACTGCCTGGTCGCGATGGACTCGTAGGTGGCGCCGGTGAGCCCCTTGCTGCGCCGATGGGCCAACTGGTAGCTCAGCTGCGCGAACGCGTCCGGCGAGATGCCCAGCTGCTTGGCTTCGGTGGTGCCGAAGTCCGGGAACGACACCGTCTGGGTGGCGTTCGCGGCGGCGTAGTCGGCGAAGGCCGCGCCCGCCGCGGCGATATCGCCGCGCTGCGCCTCGTCCAGCACGAACTCGATCGGCTCGACCGCGGGCAGCCCCTGCGCCTGGGCGCCGGAGCGGGTGGCGTGCTCCCGCACCGGGGTTTCCAGCAGGTTGTCCACGAACGAGAGGATGGTGGTGCCGTCCAGGCCGCAGTGTTCGACATTGATGCCCGCCTGTCCGTCACCGAAGACGATGAAGGACACCGACTTGTCGAACCACCGGTTCGCACTGTCGCCGTGCAGCAGCTGATCGCAGGCGTGCAGTTCGTCGCGCGGAGCGAAGTCCTCCAGGCAGACGGCGAACAGCGCGGTCTCGATGGCGTCGAGCGCCGCGGCGTTGGCAGGCTCGTCCAGCAGCCGCTGCCTGCTGCGCGCCCATTCCGCGCGGGGCTTGGTGGTGAGGTGTCCGACTGCGCTGTCGGCGCGGGCCGGGCGTGCGCCCGCCTTCAAGACCGCGCGCAACCCGTCGGCGAGATCCTCCGGCGAGTACGGCGCCCCTTCCGGGCCCAGAACGTCCATCCTGAACGTGCTACCCCGGAAGAACACCACGATGTGCCGGGCCTGCGAGGGGCCCGGCCACTCCTCGCTGTAAGGGACCCGCACCGAGTCCTGTTCCTCGCCCGGGATCCTGGTCTCGGAGAACAGATACTTGTTCTGCCACATCGACAGCTTCTGTCCCCGCTGGGTCACCGGCGGGACGGCCTCCTGGTCGAGGGCCAGTTTGTAGTCGACCGCGGCGGAGATGATGCCGGCGGCGCGGTCCACCTGGGTAGCGGCAGTGGAGGTGGCCAGCGGGGTGTCGTCCCGGAACAGGAAGAAGAAGTTCGCGTTCAGGGCGATCCGGTCCCGCCTGCCCAGGTATCGCGACGGCCAGAACAAGTCCAGCCAGCTGCCTACACCCGGCGTCGCGTCGTATTCCGCGAGCGCCGCGTGCAACCTGCGTCCCGGCCCGTCGGGTCGCAACAGGTCCTCGACCGCCCCCCGGGTGGCGGCGAGTTCGTCGGCGGTCAGCAGCGGCTCGCACCACTGCAGGAACCGGCCACAGCTGTCCTCCAGCGTCGGCAGGGGCACCCGGGGTAGGTGGTCGTCGGCGGCGAAGGTGCGTTCGGTCAATGCGAGTCCTCGGTGTCGGCGTGATGTTTCGGCAGCGGCCTGGATACGTACAGGTTGGCATACAGCCATCCCTGGTCTTCCCGGCCGGTGGTGTCGATTCCGTTGGCGGACAGGGTGTTCAGCACCTGCGCTTGCTCGGTCGCGGAGGCGAACCTGCGTTGCTCGTACAACCCCGGCGCCTGCTCGGTCCGGTAGCCGAGCGCGGCGAGTTCCGCCTCGATCGGTGCGAAGTCGAACATGCGCAGTACGAAGTGTGCCATCCACGGCCGCCTGCGCGGATGCGCGGTGGCCACGCGAGTCAGAGTTTTTTCGGTGACGTAGCCGATGCAGCCGGTCGAGACGACGAGATCGGCGCTCGCCAGCAGGGCGCGCTGCTCGTCGGTCGGTTCGCCGGACTCCAGGTCGGCGTGCACGACCTCGTGCAGGAGACCGGCTTCCCGCGCGTAGTCGAGGGCGGGGCGGGAGGCGTCCATGCCGAGGAACCGGACGTCGTCGGCTCCGGCCCGCGCCGCGACGCGTGCCCGGTCGCGCTGGATCAGACCGGCTCGATCGATGTCGGTGACGGCGTAGTGCCCGGCCAGTTCGCCGATCGTCGTGTCGAAACGCAACAGCGCGGCGTTCACGCCGTAGGAACAGCCGATGTCGAGCACGGTCGGCACGGCGATCCGCGCGGAGGCACGGAACTCCCGGATCTGCTGCTGGAAGAACGGTTTCGCCAGTTCCGGTATGCGGTAGTCCAGATCGGACATGCGCGCGTAATACGCACGCGGATCGGGGCGGTCGTAGATGTCGTCGAAAGACGCTTTCCCGGTCGTGTGTAACGGCACTGGCACTGTCGGTCCTCTCGGGTCGAGCTCGGTCAGTCGAGCCGTTCGGCTCAGTCGAGCAGTCGATCGCCCCGGACGGCGGCGGCCGCGGCGGCCAGGTGGTCGGGTAGCACGCGGCCGAACAACTGCCGAGTGCGTTCCACCGTGCCGACCATTCCGGGACGATCGGTATAGGCGAAGATGGCCGAATGGCGCTGACGCGCACCGCCGACGGGTGAGACGCGGTGCAACGAGAAGCGACCCTGGAACAGCTGCAGGTCGCCAGGACGCAGTTCGAGCCGCTGGACGAAACGATCGCCGGTGCCGGTCAGCACGGCGCGGACGTCGTCGAGGTGTTCCGCCTCGGGTGTGCGGATGTTCGGGCAGTACTCGAAGACGCCACCGTCCTCGGCGGGCTGGGTCAGCATCGAGACGGTGAATTCGTTGGTGTCGAAATGCCAGGGATGCGACATACCCGGCGCGACGACGTTGAGGCACAGTCCGGCGAGGGGATCGGCGAACTCGTGCAGTTCGGGCAGGCCGAAGCAGTCGGCGACGAACCGCTGGAACAGCTCGTCGGTGTAGAGCCGGTGGATCAGCGCGTCGGCGGGGATGCGGTCGCGGGGCACGAAGGCGTTACCCCGCTCCAAGACGATCCGGCCGGGATGATCCTCCGGCAGTTCGGCGTCCAGTGGAATGTTGTAGGCGTTGACCTGTTCGACCTCGTAGTGCGCGTGTGGAGCCATCAGCTCCCCTTGCGCCCGCAGTGTCTCGGTCAGCTCCGGCCGGATGAAACCCCGTAGGACGGTGCAGCCGGTGTCGGCCAGTTCCGCACGGGCGCGTCGCACCGCTTCCCGCAGCCCTGGTCCGTCCTGATCCCCGAGAGGATACCGTGCCGTATCTACGATCTCGTCGAGTACGCCCAACGCTGCCATGGCGTCATTTTGGTGGAGCGCCCGCCGACACGCCCGGGATTCGGCGAGATTGCCGGTGATCACGGTCACACATACTATCTGCGCGCACTCCTTTTGCGGCACAGTAACTCTCGGTGTACGGGAGTCGGGTGTGTCGCGCGATGACGTGGGCCGGACGACTCAACCGCGCACGCGCAGAGCGCGTTCGAGATCCGTGACGGCCAAGCCGATGAGCGAATCCCGGAACACTCGTCGCGGTGTGCGCGGCACCGGGATCTCGCACGGTACGACCACCAGTGCGCAGCCCGCCGCCTCAGCGGCGCGGGCACCGGTGGGCGAGTCCTCCACCGCCACACAGCATTGCGGGTCGAGCCCGAGCAGTTCGGCGGCGCGCAGGTAGACATCCGGCTCCGGCTTACCGTGCGCCACCTCGTCGCCGCAGACCGAGACATCGAAGAAGTCGCGCCCCAGCGTGTCGAGCCCGAACTCCGCGAGCGACCGCTTGGTATTGGTGACGAGCGCGCTCGGCAGCCCCGCCGCGCGCACCATCGCCAGCGCGTCCTTCGCCCCAGGGCGCCACGGGATGGGGCCGGTCATCAACTCGGTCACCCGCCGTTCCAAGTACTCCCCCGCCGCCCGCAGCGAGTCGGGGGTGGGCTCGATCCCCAGGCCGGTGAACATGATCCGCAGAGCGTCCGGACCCGATGCACCGATCAGCGCGTGCCGGATCGCGTCGGTCATCTCGTGGCCGTGCTCACGCGCCAGTTCGCGCACCGCTACGTCCCAGAGCTTCTCGGAGTCGAGCAGCGTGCCGTCCATGTCCCAGAGCACTCCGGCCAATCGCGCTGTCACGTTCGGTGCGTCTCCTCGATCTCGTTCATGTCATGCGTACTGCCCGGCGCGAACCCGATCACCCGTCCGAGACGGCCGCACGAACCGTGTCGCCGGACGAAGACCGGCTGTAGCGCCGCCCAGCTGATGCGGCCGTATCGAACAGCGCGGCCCGGCGCCCATCGCGCCGGAACGGACGGCGCTGACCAGTCGGCGGGACCGGCACCGCGCGACAACGTGCGGCCACCATCCCGCGCTCGGCCGGGCGAGCGGCACCACCGCGGGCCGCGGCAGAGGCGAGCAGCACCTATGTTCCCGAGGCGGCGATCTGCAGCTTGGCGTTGTCCCCGACGACCTCGATCCATCGGTTCTCAGAGGTCGTCGTGCCGTTCTTCAGGGTATAGGTGAGCGCGACCACCGCCCGATTCGCACCGTTCTGTGTGACCGGGCCCACGCTTACCGAGCGGATCGTGCCCCAGAAGTTCACGTAGGAGTCGTAACCGGTCCTGGCCTGGTATCCGGGGGCCAGCTGCGTCCAAGCGCCGGACACGTTGGCGGGCAGCATGCCGTAGTAACCCTGGATGAACGAGGCGATCCGGTCGGGCGTCGGCGGACCGGACGGAGTGGTCGTCGCGGTGGTAGCCGGGCCGGTGGTGGTCGGGGCATGGCTCGACGTGGTGGGCTGGGGCGTGGGGCTGGGAGGCGCGGTGGTGGCGCTCGGGGCGGGGTTCGTCGTCGGCGCCGGAGCGGTGGTTCCCGGGGCGGGCGGAGGCGGCGGGGCAACCGCTGAAGTGGTCGCGGGCCCCGGCACGGGCACGGAAGTGGGCACTGGTGCCGCAGAGGCGGGGGCTTGCGCCGGGGCTTGGGCAGGAGCCTGTCGCGGCTCGGTTCCGGCCGCGTCCGCCGGTGACGGCGCGTTCTCGGGACCTACGGCGGCCGGAGGGACGATCGACGACGTCGGCGCGGCGCCACCCTCGCCGTCTCCTCTGGCCAGCATCGCGATGATGCCGACCAGAATCAACACCCCGACCACGGCGGCAACTTCCACGGCGATCAGTCGGCCGCGCCGTCGGCCACTCAGAACGCCCGGCAACGTCGCCGCGGCCCCGCGCCTCGGCACCGGCGGTGACGTCACCGCTTGCGGCGCGGGCGGCCCCGGCACAGCGGCGGGCACGACGGCGGTGACGCCGGAGTCGCCCGGCTGCTCCGGCGATGCGGCAGCGGCGCGGCTCGGCAGCACTGTCGTCTCGGCGGCGGCCGTGGCGGAGGTGGGAATCACCTTCGTCACCGGCGCGGGCAATTGTGGATCCCGGCCCGTCGCAACGGCTTCGAGGACCGCCTGAGCCTCCGGCATGCTCGGGCGGTCGGCGACGGCCGGAGCGAGCAGGTACATCAGCGCCGGCCCCAGCGGGCCGGCGGACTCGGGTGGCGGGATCTCGGCCCGCGCGACCGCGTGTAGCAGGGCGAGCGGGTTGTCGCCCTCGCCGAACGGCGGAGTACCCTGCACCGCCGCGTACAGCGTCGAACCGAGGGCGAAGACGTCGGAAGCGGGTTCCGGATCCTCGCCGCGCGCGACCTCGGGCGACAGATAGGCCGGCGTACCGGCGAGAAAGCCTGTGGCCGTGACTGTCACGTCGCCGACCGCGCGGGAGATGCCGAAGTCGGTGATCTTGACCGTGCCGTCGTCGGCGACGAGCAGGTTCGCCGGCTTCACATCCCGGTGCATGATCCCCGCGGCGTGCGCGGCGGTCAGGGCGCTCGCAGCCTGCGCGCCGATCCGGGCGACCTCGAGCGGCGGCAGCGTGCGACCGCCCGACAGTTTGGTCGCCAGGCTCGGGGCGTCCATGTACTCCATGACCAACCAGGGCTGGCCGTCCTCCTCGGCCACGTCGAACACGGTGATGGCGTTCGGATGGTGCAGCCGCGCCGCGATCCGGCCCTCACGCATGGCGCGCCGCTTGGCCTCCAGCTTCGCCGACCCGGACAGTCCGGGACCGAGCAGCACCTGCTTGACCGCGACGGTGCGCTGCAGCCGGACATCGGTGGCCCGCCAGACCACACCCATGGCGCCGGTGCCGATCGGATCCGTGAGCCGGTACCGTCCCGCGATCAATCGATCCGCCGTCATGGTGGTGTGCCTCTCCTACTTGCGCGCCTAGCCGTTCCCGCATTCCGCGCGCAAGCCCGGAAGGTCTCCGAAGGCGTACGCGCCGAGCTGCTTTGCACCACTGAGCAGGGACGCGAACGCATCCGCCGACTGCCCCGGATGCAGTTACAACGCCTTCGACAATGGCACATCCACCCGACACACATCCACCTCCCGGTCCCGGGACGGACGATCGCCCAGGTCAACACCGCGCGCCCGCGCACCGTGACGCGCCGATGAGCGCCGCGTTCCGTGTGCGATACGGCATCCGGGCAGGTAGCAAAGGCCCTTGGCGCGATGCCGCACCGCCTTCCCGCGGACGCTTACGCGTTGAAGTACTTCGCCTCCGGATGCAGCAGGACGAAGGCGTCGGTGGACTGCTCCGGATGCAGCTGCAGCTCTTCGGAGAGAACGACGCCGAGGCGATCGGCCTCGAGCAGGTCGACCAGTTTGGCGCGGTCCTCCAGCTCGGGACAGGCGCCGTAGCCGAAGGAGTAGCGGGCGCCGCGATAGCCGAGTTTGAAGTACTCCTGCACGTCGTCGGGGTCGGAGTCGGCGACGGCGTGGCCGTCGAGGACGAGTTCCTCGCGAATGCGGCGGTGCCAGTACTCGGCGAGCGCCTCGGTGAGCTGGACGCCGATGCCGTGCACCTCGAGGTAATCGCGGTAGCTGTCGCCCGCGAACAGCTCGTTGGCGAAGTCCGCGATCGGCTGCCCCATGGTGACCAGCTGGAACGGCAAGACGTCGACCTGACCGGTCGTCCTGGCGTACTCCCGCGAACGGATGAAGTCGGCGATGCACAGGAATCGGTCGCGCTGCTGGCGCGGGAAGGTGAACCGATACCGTTGCGGCGCATCGGGATCGGGTTCGGTGAGCACGACGACATCGTCGCCTTCGGAAACCGCCGGGAAGTAGCCGTAGACCACCGCGGCGTGCTGCAACACGCCTTCCGTGCTCAGCCGGTCCAGCCAGGCGCGCAGCCGCGGCCTGCCCTCCGTCTCCACCAGTTCCTCGTAGCTGGGGCCGTCGCCGGCCCGCTGCCCGCGCAGCCCCCACTGCCCCAGGAACAACGCCCGTTCGTCGAGCAAGCCCGAGTACTCGTGCAGGGCGAGGCCTTTCACCACCCGCGTGCCCCAGAACGGCGGCACCGGCACCGGCAGGTCCGCCGCGACGTCGGAGCGCTCGGGCACCACGACGGGCACCTCCGCCGCCCGGCGCTCAGCGGCGATCCGCTTCGAGCGCTCGTGACGCGCCTTGCGCTCGGCGGCCTTCTCGCGCTCGGCGATGGCCTCCGGACTGTCCGGATCGAGCCCGCCGCCGCGCTTGCGGGTCATGATGTCGCCCATCAGCCGCAAACCCTCGAACGCGTCGCGCGCGTAGTGCACGTCGCCCTCGTAGACCTCGGTCAGGTCGTTCTCCACGTACGAGCGGGTGAGCGCCGCACCACCCAGCAACACCGGGAATTGCTCGGCCACGCCCTTGGCGTTGAGCTCCTCGAGGTTCTCCCTCATCACCACGGTCGACTTCACCAGCAGGCCGGACATGCCGATGACGTCGGCCTTCTTGTCCACCGCCGCGTCGAGGATGGTGGAAATCGGCTGCTTGATGCCGAGGTTGACCACCTCGTAGCCGTTGTTGGACAGGATGATGTCGACCAGGTTCTTGCCGATGTCGTGCACGTCGCCCTTGACGGTGGCCAGCACGATGCGGCCTTTGCCGCTGTCGTCGGTGGCTTCCATGTGCGGTTCCAGGTAGGCGACAGCGGTCTTCATCACCTCGGCGGACTGCAGCACGAACGGCAGCTGCATCTGGCCGGAGCCGAACAGCTCGCCGACCGTCTTCATCCCCGCCAGCAGGGTCTCGTTGATGATCTGCAGCGGCGGCACCTCGGCCATGGCCGCGTCCAGATCGTCCTCGATCCCCGCCCGCTCGCCATCCACGATCCGCCGCTCCAGCCGCTCGAACAGCGGCAGCGCGGCCAACTCCTCGGCCCGCGACGCCCTCGACGATGAGGTGGACACGCCCTCGAACAGCGCCATCAGCTTCTGCAGCGGGTCGTAGTCCTCGGAGCGGCGGTCGTACACCAGATCCAGCGCGGCCTCGCGCTGCTCGTCCGGAATCCGGCTGATCGGGACGATCTTCGAGGCGTGCACGATCGCGGAATCCAGACCGGCCTCCACGCATTCGTGCATGAAGACCGAGTTGAGCACCTGCCGGGCCGCCGGGTTGAGACCGAAGGAGATATTGGACAGACCCAGCGTCGTCTGCACCCGAGGGTGGCGGCGCTTGAGCTCGCGGATGGCCTCGATGGTCTCCAGGCCGTCACGACGGGACTCCTCCTGGCCGGTGCCGAGGGTGAAGGTGAGCGTGTCGATGATGATGTCGCTCTCCGACAATCCCCAGTTGCCGGTGATGTCGGCGATCAGCCGTTCGGCGATCTCCACCTTCTTCGCCGCGGTGCGGGCCTGGCCCTCCTCGTCGATGGTCAGCGCGACCACCGCCGCCCCGTGCTCGGCGACCAGCCGCATGGTCTGCTGGAAACGCGAATCGGGACCGTCGCCGTCCTCGTAGTTCACCGAATTGACCGCGCAGCGTCCGCCGAGGTGTTCCAGCCCGGCCTGCAGCACCGGGGTCTCGGTGGAGTCGAGCATGATCGGCAGCGTCGAGGCGGTGGCCAGCCGCGCGGCCAGCTCCGCCATGTCGCGGGTGCCGTCGCGGCCGACGTAGTCGACGCACAGGTCGAGCATGTGCGCGCCGTCGCGGGTCTGGTCCTTGGCGATGTCCAGGCACTTCTGCCAGTCCTCGGCCAGCATGGCCTCGCGGAAGGCTTTGGAGCCGTTGGCGTTCGTGCGCTCGCCGATCATCAGAACCGAGGCGTCCTGTTCGAACGGCACCGCGGTGTACATGCTGGACACGCTCGGCTCGTGCACCGGCGCGCGCCGCTCGGCGATCGGCGGCAGGGCGGCCTCTACCTCACGCACCGCGGCGGTGACCTGGCGAATGTGTTCGGGCGTGGTCCCGCAGCAGCCGCCGACCAGGGCCAGCCCGAATTCGGAGACGAATCCGCGCAGCGCGACCGCCAGTTCCTCGGGCGTGAGCGGGTACACCGCCCCGCCCGCGCCGAGTACCGGCAACCCGGCGTTCGGCATCACCGAGACCGGCACCTGCGCGTGCTTGGACAGATGGCGCAGATGCTCGCTCATCTCGTCCGGGCCGGTCGCGCAGTTCAGGCCGATCATGTCGATGCCGAGCGGCTCCAGCGCGGTGAGCGCCGCGCCGATCTCGCTGCCGACCAGCATTGTGCCGGTGGTCTCGACGGTGACGTGCGTGATGACCGGGATCCGGCGGCCGAGCTTCGCCATCGCGCGCCTGCTGCCGGTTACCGCCGCCTTCACCTGCAGCAGGTCTTGGCAGGTCTCGATGAGGATCGCGTCGGCGCCGCCGTCGAGCATGCCGAGGGCGGCCTCGGTGTAGGCGTCGCGCAGCGCGGCGAAGGAAGCGTGACCCAGCGTGGGCAGCTTCGTGCCCGGTCCCATCGAAGCGAGCACGTACCGTGGCGTACCGTCGGAGGACGGACCCATCTCGTCGGCGACCTCGCGGGCCAGCCGGGTGCCCCGCTCGGAGAGGTCGCGGATCCGGTCGGCGATGTCGTAGTCGGCGAGGTTGGGGAGGTTGCAGCCGAAGGTGTTGGTCTCGACCGCGTCGGCGCCCGCCTCGAAATAAGCCCGGTGGATGCCGCGCAGGACGTCGGGGCGGGTGTCGTTGAGGATCTCGTTGCAGCCCTCCAGCCCGCGGAAATCGTCCAGGGTCAGATCGGCGGCTTGCAGCATGGTGGCCATCGCACCGTCGCCGATGACGACACGGCGGCGCAGCGTGTCGAGTAGCGTGGTATCGAACTCGGCGGGGATGGACGCAGACATGCGTTCCAGCGTAGTGGGCGGGGCGGACGATCCGGCCCCCACATCGAGGCTCGGTGGCCTGGACCACATGTCCGGCGCCACACCGCCGTGGGCGCGGGCGGAAACACGCCACCCTCTCCGGCCGTCATACGACACGCCATATCGCCGCACACCGTAGGCTGACCGAGTGAACGCCAGTGAAACTCCCGATCCGGAACTGCCGACGTTGCGGGATCCGGTACTGGTCGCCGCCTTCGAGGGGTGGAACGACGCCGGTGACGCGGCCAGCGGCGCCGTCGAGCATCTGGAACTGATCTGGGACGCCGAACCGTTGGCCGAACTCGACTCCGAGGACTACTACGACTATCAGGTCAACCGGCCCACCGTGCGTCAGGTGGACGGTGTGACCAGGGAAATCCAGTGGCCGTCGACCATGCTGTCGGTCTGCTCGCCGCCCGGCAGCGACCGCGACGTGGTGCTGCTGCGCGGTATCGAACCGAATATGCGCTGGCGCAGCTTCTGCGGCGACCTGCTGGAGTTCATCGAGCAGCTCGGAGTGCAGACCGTGGTCATCCTCGGCGCGCTGCTCGCCGACACTCCGCACACCAGACCGGTGCCGGTCACCGGCTCGGCCTACAGCAAAGAGGCGGCCGAGCGGTTCAACCTGGAACAGACGCGCTACGAGGGGCCCACCGGGATCACCGGCGTACTGCAGGACCAGTGCGTGAAGGCGGGCGTCCCCGCGGTGTCGTTCTGGGCCGCCGTCCCGCATTATGTCTCCCAGCCGCCGAACCCGAAGGCGACCATCGCACTGCTGCACCGGGTCGAGGACGTGCTCGACATCGAGGTGCCGTTGGGTGAGCTGCCCAAGCAGGCCGAGGACTGGGAAATCGCGGTGAACGAGATGACCGTGGGTGACGAGGAGATCAGCGAGTACGTGCGCTCGCTGGAGGAGCGCGGCGACGCCGCCGTCGACGTGAACGAGGCGATGGCCAAGATCGATGGCGACGCCATCGCGGCCGAATTCGAGAAATACCTGCGCAGACGGGGTCCGGGCAGCTTCGGTCTCTGATCGGTTGCGCGGCGGGGCCTTCGCTTCCGCGACCGGACGCCGCCGAGTTCACCGGAAGTTCGCTGGGGGCACCTTCGGACCGGGAAACGACCGCCTCCTACACTTCGCCGGTGACCGTGCATCCGATCGTCGAGCGTCTGCGCGGCTTCGACGACCGAATCGCCGTCCATTGCCCCGGCTTCGCGGGCGTGGACGGCGCCGCCCGGGCGCGCTCCGCGCGGCAGGTGACCTACGCACGGCTTGCCACGCTCGTCGAGAACTACGCGACCGAGCTGGGGCCGGCCCGTCGCCTCGTCGCGCTCGCCGCGCGCAATGACCTCGCCTCGCTCGTCGCTTATCTCGGCGCGCTCAGCGCCGGGTGCGTCGTGTTGCTGGCCGAGAAGATCACTGCGGAATTGCGGGACACCTACGACCCAGACGTCCTCGTCGAAGCGGGCCGCACCCGCGTGGTCCGGGAGAACTCGGCGCATCGCCTGCATCCGGATCTGGCGCTGCTGCTGAGCACGTCGGGATCCACCGGGTCGCCGAAGCTGGTGCGGCTCTCGACGACGAACCTGCGCTCCAACGCCGCGGCCATCGCCGAGTACTTGGCCATCGGCCCGGACGACCGCGCGGCCACCACCTTGCCGATGTTCTACTGCTACGGGCTGTCGGTGGTGCACAGCCACCTATGGCGCGGGGCGAGCCTCCTACTCACCGACCGGTCGGTACTGGACGAGGAATTCTGGCGCGAATTCCGGGATTGCCGCGCAACGTCTTTCGCCGCGGTGCCCTACACCATCGATCTGCTCGACCGGATCGGTTTCGCCGATATGACGCTGCCGCACCTGCGTTACGTCACCCAGGCGGGCGGCAGGCTCGCGCCCGAGCGCGTGCGCGCATACGCCGAACTCGGCCGCGAACGCGGCTGGGACTTCGTGGTCATGTACGGCCAGACCGAGGCCACCGCCCGGATGGCCTATCTGCCCGCGCATCTGGCCGACGCCCACCCCGACTGTATCGGGATACCGATCCCCGGCGGCGAATTCACCCTCGAACCGGTCGAGGAAGCCGATGACGATGACGGTGACGACGCGCCCCGCGAGCTGGTCTATCACGGGCCCAACGTGATGATGGGGTACGCGACGTCCGCCGACGGCCTGGCACTCGGTCACACGATCGAGGCTCTGCGCACCGGCGATCTGGCCCGGCGTACGCCCGAGGGCCTCTATCAGGTGGTCGGCAGACGCAGCCGATTCGCGAAGATCTTCGGATTGCGCATCGATCTGGAACGTCTGGAATCCCGCCTGGCCGAGGCCGGCTGCACCGCGTGCTGCGCCGCAGACGACACCCACCTGGTCGTCGCGGTGGAGACCTCGCGGTCCGATCCGACCGAGCTGGCCGCGCGACTGTCCGGCCTGCCCGCCGCGGCGGTCCGGAGCTGCCAGGTCGAGCGGATGCCACGGCTGCCCAACGGCAAACCCGACTATCCGGCCATCCACCGGTTGGCCGGTAGCGCGCCGCAGGTGCGTGACATCCGCGCCCTGTTCGCCTCCGCCCTCGGCATCGACCCCGCGCGCATCCACGCGCACAGCACGTTCGTCGATCTCGGTGGGAACTCACTCACCTACGTGACCACCGCGGCACGGCTGGAGCGCGCACTCGGGCGCCTGCCCACCGACTGGCCGAATACGCCCGTGGCGGAGCTGGAGCGGACCCCCGGGAGTCCGGGGGGCGTCGGGCGGACGCTCGACACCGCGACGCTGCTACGCGCTGTCGGCATCGTGCTCATCATCGGCTCGCACGCCGGAGTGTTCGTGCTGTGGGGCGCGGCGCACGTGCTGCTCGGCGTGGCGGGCTTCAACTTCGGGCGGTTCGCCGTGACCACGGCGCCGCCGGCCGAGCGTTTGCGCCACACCCTGCGTACCGTGGGCTCCATAGCGGCGCCGACGGCGCTCTGGGTGGCGGTGACATTGACGTTCACCGACTACTACGGCTGGCAAAATGTCCTGTTGCTGAACAAGATTCTCGGCCCGCACGACAGCGCCACCGCCGGGCACCTGTGGTTTCTCGAGGTGCTCGTGTACTTCATGCTGGCCGCCGCGCTGCTGATCCGGGTTCCCTCGGTGGACCGGTGGCAACGCGCCGAGCCGTTCTGGTTCGCGATGGCGCTGGTCGCGCTGAGCCTCGTCTTCCGATACCAGGCGTTCGGTCTGTATTCGGCGAAGGACATTCCGTTCTCTCCGCTTGCGGTGTGGCTGTTCGCGCTCGGCTGGGCGGCGGCGAAGGCGACGTCGATGTGGCAGCGGATGACGGTCAGCGCCGTCGTACTGATCGCCGTACCTGGCTATTTCGGTGTCACCGATCGGGAACGATTGATCGTGGTGGGCCTTCTCGCACTGGTGTGGCTGTCCACGATCAGGGTTCCCGCCGCGGTCGCCGTCTGTGCTGCGGCGCTGGCCGACAGCTCGCTGTTCGCCTATCTGCTGCACTGGCAGGTGTACCCGCTGTTCGAACAGCACCGGCTCGCGGGGCTGTTCGCTTCCCTGGTAGCGGGCCTGGCCGTGACCGGGACGGCGACCGTGTTGCGACGCTGGGGGCCGGTGCGGTACCGGGCAATTCGGTCGCGGCGGTCAGCTCTCCACGGTCCATACCCGCGCCGCCGCCTCCTGAGCCAGTTTCGCGATCAGGATGTCGCGCGGAATCGTCTGACCGGCAAAGTGATCGAGTGACGGAACCACCACGTGATGCGCGTCGGCGCGCTTGAGTTCCGCCGTGAGTTCGGCGAAAGCCGTCCCGTCACCTCCGGTCGATTCATGGAACGTTGCGGCGAAGCACAGCCCTTCCTCGCGGGCGAGGCTGCTCATCGCGGCCTCGAGCTCCTTGCCATGGCCATCGGCCAGATCGTCACGCAAGTATCCATAGATCAACGCTTCCACCCGAACCTCCGTTGGATTGGGATCGCTGTTCTCTTATGTGGATCCACCCGTTTTACGGGGTATTTGCGCTTCATGCAAGAGCAGATGTACTTGCAGTTGCTCTTACACGAGGGCCTGGCAAACTTTCGGCGCCATGTCCAGCATGCACAGCATCGCCGAGCGAATGTAGCTGTCAACACACGGACATCCCTCTGCCCTATTGGGGCCACCGAGCGTTAACTGGTGCGATACTACAGATGTGGCCGCTACCGACGATCGACCCGTCTGGGCAGTCCGAATGCGTTCCGAGCGTGACGCGAGGGGGTGGTCGCAAGCCGACGCTGTTCGCGTGATGCGAGGAAAGTCTTCGCACAATCTGCCGACCGACAGTACTCTCCTACGCAACTGGCGCCGTTGGGAATCGGGCGAATCGCGCCCCGACGACTTCTACGCGCCCATCATCGCCGCCACCTTCGACACGGTGACCGCGGCGTTCTTCCCCAAAGCCAGGCCCAACCGCGACGACGAATTGCTCTCGGCGACGGGCATGGACACCCTCGAGTTCATCGGACGACTGCGCATGTCCGATGTGTCCTCGGTGACGCTGGAGGCAATCCGGATCACCGCGGAACGCCTGTGCTGCGAATACTCCTACGCCGACCCGCACGACCTGCACGCCGAGGGCACCGCGTGGCTGCGCAGGATCACCTCGTTGCTGGACGGTCGCCTGACCCTGGCGCAGCACCGCGAAATCCTCGTTCTCGCCGGATGGGTCGCGCTGCTGGTCGGCTGCGTCGACTACGACCTGGGCCGGCGCACCGCCGCCGAGGCGACCCGCCGCGCCGCCCAATCGCTGGGCCAGGAGGCGGAGAACATCGAGATCTCCGCGTGGGCAGCGGAAATGACCGCGTGGTTCGCGCTCACCGAGGGTAACTACCGCGGCGTCATCGAGGCCGTGCAGCCGACGCTGGAAGTAAGCCAGAACCTGCGCGTCGGCGTCCAGCTGGCTGCCCAGCGCGCCAAAGCCTGGGCCAGGCTGGGTAACCCGCGCGAGGTGGATGCCGCACTCGACGACGGTCGAGCTATCTTGGAGCGACTCGACCATCCGGCCAATTTGGACAACCATTTCGTCATCGACGCGAACAAGTTCGACTTCTACGCGATGGACTGCTGCCGGGTGGCGGGCGAGGATCGGCTCGCCGAGACCTACGCGCGCGAGGTGATCCGCCACGCCACCCGCCCCGACGGCACGCTGCGCCACCCGATGCGGGTCGCCGAGGCACACCTGACCCTTGCCGTGGTCGCGGTGCGCAACCGTGACCTGGAACTGGCGGTGGCCGAGGGCACACGCGCGTTCGCGGGAAGCAGGCGCTCGCTGCCGTCGCTGCTGTGGATCGCGGGTGAAGTCGCGCGCGAGCTCATCGAGTGCTACCCCGGTGACCCGCGCACCCGCGCGTACCTGGACCAGTTGCGTTCGTTGTCCGCCGAGTGAGCCGACCTGCGGCGCGGCGCCGGCGAACGATGACGAACCGGACGCGGCCACGCCCGACCCCGGAACGTCGCGCAGGCGGCGACCGGCCCGCTACTACCCTGTTCCCGGTGACCGACTCCGATGACGGCCGTGCCGACCCGCGCTGGGACGACCGGCTGCGGCTGTTCTCCTTCGCCACCGCCGAACGGCGCGCCGATTACCTCTGGGTACTGCGCGCGTTCGACAGTGCGCGGGCGGCGTACGTGGTGTTGCTGCACGCGGACGACGTCGCGGAGTGGATCGAACGCGACAGGAACACACCGCGCAGCCTCGATCCGGACACCGCGAACCAACCGGCCACGGCGCCACGGCTGTCCGCCGCCGAGGCCGGCCCGCTGCTCGACCAGCTCCATCAATGGGGCGTGCTGGAACGCAGTTACGACGGAACCCGCGCCGCGACGCTGGCCGAATACCGCAACCGGCACTACGTCTACCAGTTCTCCCAGGCGGGATTCCAGGCATACCGGGCGGTCGCCGGTGTGCTCAGCGCCCGCCTCGACGAAGCCTCGTTGTCGCGCCTGGTCCTGCCCGAGTTGCTGGCCGATCTGCACACCCTGGCCGAGGCCAACCGGGCGGGCGACGCCGAACGTGTCTACCGCACCCTGCGCCGCCTCGATACCGCGCTGTCCGACCTCGCCGCCCGCGCCGCGCACTTCTACCTGGGACTCGGCGACCTGGTCCGCACCACCGAGATCACCCCGGAATCGTTTCTAGCGCACAAGGACGCGCTGCTGGCGCACATGCGGGAGTTCAGCCTCGATCTGGCCAGGTTCACCCCCCGGCTGGCGGCGGCGATCGCCGAGATCGAGGAGACCGGAGTCGAGGACCTGATCGTGCGGGCGGCGCGCTGCGACGAACGGGTGCTGCTGAGTATCGATGAACGTCAGGCGGATTGGCAGGCCAGGTGGGACGGGCTGCGGATCTGGTTCGTCGCGTCCGGAGGCGCGGAGCCGGAGGCGACGACGGAAGCCGAGCGGCTGCGCGAGGCCACCATGAGCGCCATCGCCGCGGTGCTGTCGCTGCTGCGGCGGGTCACCGAGACGCGGCGCGGCGGAGTCAGCCGCGAGTCGGCCCTGCGGCATCTGGCCGGCTGGTTCACCGCGGCGCCGACGGTGGAGGGCGCCCACGCGCTGTTCGACGCGGTGTTCGGACTGGGCAAGCCGCGGCACCTGGCGATGGAGCATCCGGACGCCGACGTGATTCCGGCGATCCGATCCTGGTGGGACGCACCGCCGTTGGAGATCTCGCGCACGCTCGCCGAGACCGGGCGCCCACCCTCTGCGGGTGCGCCCGCGCGCATCCACCGCAACGACGCGGGCATCCGGCGCCTGCGGGAGGCACAGCTGGACGCGCAGCGGGCCCGCGCCGAGGCCGCGAGATCGCTGGCCTCCGGCGACGTGCACGACCGGGTCCTGGACGAACGGGAAACCGAAGTGCTGCTGCGGCTGCTGGACGCCGCGTCCACCGCCTGGGTTCCGGTGCGCGGCCGGGTGGCGGGCACCACCGGCTCCGACAGCGGCGTCACCCTGACGGTGTCCGAGCACGAAGGTCCGACCGTCGTGCGCACCGCCCGTGGGCTGCTGCATCTGAACAACAGGGCGCTGAAGATAGAGCAGACGACCCGGACCCGGCCGCTCGGGGGGCGCGGCTGATGCACGGACGCACGATCGATGCGCTGGCGCTGGACAATTATCAGCGCGCCGCCCGAGTCATCCTGGCCAATCACTTGGTGACCCGCACCTACCCGGACCGGATCGCGCTGCCGCTGATCCGCCGCTGGGCCACCGAACTCCGCGAAGATCTCGCCGAATTGTTCGGTTACCGGCTGGAAGTCACCGAGACCACCGCACGGGTGTTCCCGGTCTCCGACCGCCTCGACGCGGGCAGGCCCGCGCGTACACCCGGCGAGCGCGTCTTCGACCGCCGCCGCTACGCCTACCTCGCCTTGGCGCTCGCCGCGCTGGGGCGCGCCGGGGATCAGATCACACTGTCCGAGCTAGCCGATCAGGTCGCCGCCTACGCAGGCCGGGTGGACGGCCTCGAGCTCGCCACCGACCGGGCCGCCGACCGCGACGCGTTCGTCGACGCGGTGGCCTGGCTGACCGTGCGCGGCGCGCTCACCTTGGCCGACGGCGACGCGGGCGGCTGGGCCAGCGATCCGGAGGCCGGTGAGGCGCTCTACGATATCGACCGGCCGGTGGTCTTCGCCCTGTTCCGGCCGCCGCGGGCGCTGCAACATCTGCACAGCGTTCGCGGGCTGCTCGCCGACGAGCCCACGGCCGCCGGCGGTTCCGCGCACCCGGCGACCATCGCCGAGACCGCGCGCCGGGTGCGCAGGGCGCTGGTCGAGCAGCCGGTGGTGTATGCCGAGGACCTCGCGCCCGAAGAGCGCCCCGTGCTCGTCCAGGACCGTGTCGTCGCGGATGTCGAGCTGTTCACCGGGCTGCGCGCCGAGCGCCGAGCCGAGGGCGTCGCACTGATCGACACTTCGGGGCGACTGTCGGACGTCCGCTTCCCGGGGACCGGCACGCTCGCGCAGGTCGCTCTGCTGCTGGCGGGCGAGATCGCCGACCGGGTGCTGGATATCGACAACCCGCTGCCGCGGCTGCGCCCCACCCAGGACCCCAGCGCGGCCCTGGCCGACCAGCTCGACCGAGCCATCCCCGAATCCACCGTGTTCGCCCCGCTGGCGGAACTGCGTGCGGTGGATTCGCCCGCTGACGAGACGGATCCGCTGGACGACACCCACGAACAGCGGGACCGGCCGGCTCCGCCCGCCTATCCGCTCATCGACCGGGACTGGCTGCGCGAGACCGTGCGGGCGCTGGCCGACCGCTACGGCGCGACCTTCGCCGCGCAGTGGCAGGCCGACGTTCCGCGCCTGACCACCGAGGTGGTGGCCCTGCTCGAGCGGCTGCGGCTGGTGCGGGTGGTCGACGAGGGGCTGCTCGTGCTGCCCGCGCTGGCCCGCTACCGTGGCGCGGTGGTCACGGTCCGCGCCAAGCGGGCCGCGGAACTGTTCGTCACCGCGGCCGACACCTACGGACCCGACGGCACCGGCACGGAAGGGAACTGACGTATGTCGCTCATTCACGGCGGAGTGCGGTTCACCCCGACCCGCGCCGGGATCGTCAACCTGTGGGACTACCGTGACCAGGAGTTCTGCTTCGCCGACGGCAGATTGGTGCTGCGCGGGCCGAACGGGTCGGGCAAGACCAAAGCGCTGGAGGTGCTGTTCCCTTTCGTCCTGGACGGACGAATCGAGCCGCGCAGGCTCAACCCGTTCGCCGGCGAGGAACGCACGATGAAGTCGAACCTGCTCTACCGCAAGCAGGACTCGGCCTACTCCTATGTGTGGATGGAGTTCGCACGGGGTCGCTGGGAGGATCCCGAGGCGGTCACCGTCGGCATCGGCATGCGCGCCACCCGTTCCTCGGACAAGGTGACCCGCTGGTACTTCGTCGCCGACGGCCGGGTCGGGGTGGACTTCTCCCTCATCGGCCGGGACGATCGTCCGTTCACCCGCAAACAGCTCGCCGAGCAGATCGGCACCGATTCGATCGTCGACCGGCCGGTGGACTACCGCAACGCCATCGACGCGCGGATGTTCGGTCTCGGCGCACAACGCTACGACCAGTTGATCAACCTGATTCTCACGCTCCGCAGACCGCAGCTGGCCAAGAACCTGGACCCGCGCGGCCTGTCCCAGGCGCTCACCGACGGTCTGCGCCCGCTCGACGAGCAACTGATCCTCGACGCCGCCCGGTCGTTCAGCGATATGGAGGAAGTCGGCCGCACCCTGGAGGGTTTGGTGCACGCCGACACCGCGACGAGGGCGTTCGTCGAGGTGTACCGCAGATATCTCGCGGTGCAGGCGAAGACGGACGTCGACCAGGTGCGTGCGCGGCTCGACGCGGTGACCCACGCGAGCACCGCGCTGTTCGCCGCCACGGCTCTGCGCGAGCGCAGGGACGGCGAGCGCGCCGCCGCGGAGACCAGGGCGGAGGATGCCGACCGCGCCTACGAACAGGCCTTGGCCGATCGGGAGAATCTTCAGCGTTCCAGCGCCTATGAGGGCAAACAGCAACTCGAGGATCTGGCCGACGCGGTGCGGCGACTGGAGACCTCGGCGGGCGTGCACGCCGACAAAGCGCTCAAGGCGCGCCAGACTCTGGACCAGCGGACCCAGGAGGCCGAGCGCGCCCGCACCGCGGTGCGTACCGCCGCCGCCGCGCTGGCCCGCGGCGAGCAAGAGCTGCGCGACGCGGCCGAACAGGCGGGGATCGCGTGGACGCCGCTGCCGGAGTCGACGCGAACCGAGCAGCTCACCGCCACGGTGCGCGGGCACGCCGAGGAGCGTGACGCCGACGTGCGCGCCGTGCGCAAGGCGGTGGGAGCGGTGGACACCGCCGCCGCCGAACGCACCAGGGCCGAGCGGCTCGCCGAGCGCGCCAGGGAACTGCGCGACGCGGCCGCGGCGGAGGTCGCGCATGCCGAGGCGGCGGTCAGCTTGTCCCGCTCCGAGGCGGCGGCCGCGTTGCGGGCCTGGTGGGACGAACACCGCGAGGCCTACGCCCCGGTGCGCGCCGGTCTGTTCGAGGCGCTGAACTCGGCTCTGGCCGAGGCCGGTTCGGACGCGCCCACCGTCGCGGAGGTGCTGACCGAGCGCGCGGAACCCTTGCTCGAACAGATCCGGTCCCGCCGCCAAGAGGCGCGCGCCCACGCGGCCACGGCGACGGCGCGCATCGGTGAGCTGGTCGCCGAACGTGATCGGGTCACAGCCCAGCGCGACGACGCGCCACCGGCATTCGCCGGGCGCCGCGGCCGGACCGGCGATCGGCCCGGCGCCGCACTGTGGCGACTGGTCCGTTTCGCCGACGGCGTGCCGCCCGAGACCGCGGCAGGCATCGAGGCCGCGCTGCAGGCGGCGAATCTGCTCGACGGCTGGGTGTGCCCGGGCGGCGAGCTGCCGCCGGACTACGAATCCGATCAGTTCCTGGCGCCGTTGCCCCCGCCGGACCGCCCGAGCGGTCGCACACTCGCCGACGTGCTCGTCGTGGAGGACGATTCGGACTGCTCGATCGTGCCCCGGCAGGTCGTGGCCGACGTGCTGGCCTCCATCGCGCTGCACGAGGGCGCGGGCGAGCCGGGCGGCACGGTGGCGATCGGAGCGGACGGCGCGTTCCGGCAAGGCGTGCAGATCGGCAGGCACCGCAAGCCGGACGCCGAGTTCATCGGCACCACCGCGCGAGCCAAGCGCCGCGAGATCCGCTCGGCCGAGCTGACCGCCGCCGCGGCCGCCGCCGAGGAGGACCTGCGCGCCGCCGAGCAACAGGAGGCCGAAGCCACCGCCGACCTCGCGCGAATCTCCGCAGCCGTCAAGGCCCTTCCGCGTCCGACCGCGGTGACCACCGCCTTGCGGGCGGTGTCGGAGGCCGCGGGCGTGATGCGGTCGCGTGCGGAAGCCGCCGCCCACGCCGAGCGGGATCTCGACCAGGCGGTCGCGCAGGTGTCGGCCGCGGAGAAGAAGTTGCGGGCCGCCGCCACCGCCCACGCCACACCGCGCACCGCTGCCGAGATCGACGCCCTCGCCGCCGCCGTGCGGCACTTCGAGAACATCGGCACGGGACTGCTGCGGCTGCGAGGCGATCACGAGCGGGAACGCGAGCGCGAACGCGAAGCCGAGGACCGATTGACCGAGGCCGCCGACTTGGCCGAGGCGTTCGCGGAAGAGGCCGAGGCCGCGCGATCGGGCTATCAGGAACAGGTGCGCAAGCTCGAGACCTTGCGTGAGGCGCTCGGCGCGGGCGCGGCCGACATCGATCGCGAATTGGAGCAGGCCCGACACCGGATCGAGGCGACCAAAGCCGAGCAGAAAGCCGCGCGCAAGGCCGCCAACGAGGCCATCGAGGCGGTCGGCGACGCCGAAGCCGCCTACCGCACCGCGCACGAGTCCCTCGCCACCGCGCTCACCGAGGTGCTCGCGGAGGTCAAAGCCCTTGCGCCGTACGCCCAACCGGATCTGCTCAGGCTGCTCGGCGCCCAGGCCGACGAGCGCTGGCCCAGCAGCGAGGCCGCGTGGTCTACACCTGAGCAACTGCTGTACCGGATCGCCGCGGCGGGACCGCAGGCGCTGCCGCGCGTTCTGCCCGACGAAGTCGCCGTGCTGTTCGACAGCCTCGCCGCCGCCACGGCGTCGGTGCGCGCGAGCGAGGCGACGCGCAAGTCCACGCGCACGGCGGTGACCGCGGCGCTGCAGGAATTCGACGCCGCGCTCGCCGGTTGCGGCCGTGACTACCGGCTGCAATGGGACGCCGCCGACGGCCTCACCGTCGTGCAAGTGCACGACGAGCACGGCGTCTCCGCGCTTGCCGACTTCGCCACCCGCATCGACGGCGCGCGCCGTGACCAGGAACTGCTACTCACCGATGCCGAACGGCGCATTCTGGAAGATGCTCTGCTGACCGGCCTGGCCCAGCAGATCCACGAACGCACGAGCGACGCCCGCGATCTCATCGCCAGGATGGGCGCGGAGATGAAGCAGCGGCGGATGTCCTCGGGCAACACCATCGGCGTGCACTGGGTGCTCGCCGACAGCCTGTCCGACGCGGCGCGGGCGACGTGCAAGCTGCTCGACCGGGATACCTCGGCGCTCACGCCGGAGGACCTGTCGGCCATCCGGGCGCACTTCGCGTCGGAGATCCGTGCGGCGCGGGCCGCGCATCCGGAACGGTCCTATCCCGAGATTCTCGCCGCGACCCTGGATTACCGCGCCTGGCGGGTGTTCTCGTTCACCTTGGTCTCCGCCGACGGCAGCGAGGACAAGCTCACCGTGGCCAGGCACAGCGCGCTGTCGGGCGGTGAGCAGTCGGTGTCGCTGCACCTGCCGCTGTTCGCCGCGGCGCACGTGATGCTCGATTCGGCCGACCCGCAGGCCCCCCGTCTGCTGGCGCTGGACGAGGCGTTCGCGGGCGTCGACGACAACGGCCGCAGCGAACTGCTCGGACTGAGTGTGCAATTCGATCTGGATCTGTTCATGACCGGCTACGACCTGTGGATCACCTATCCGCATGTCCCGGCGTGCGCGCACTACGACTTGGCGCACGCCGCGGCCGAGAACACCGTCAGCGCCACCCTGCTGGTGTGGGACAGCGGCGACCTGCTCGCCGAACACGACGGCGCTGATCTGACGACCGCGCTCGGATCCCCGGATCGGCGCCGGGTGCCCGACACGATCGAGGGCGGGCTCGAACTCACCTCGGTGACCTAGCCGTCCGGTACCGCCCCACAGCCGGGCACCGGGTCGTGCGCCGGATCAGTCCCCCGTGTCGCGGCGGGCGGCTTCGAGCAGGGAATCCAGGAGTCCGGGGAAGCGGGCGTCGAGGTCGTCACGACGTAACGACAGCAGCAATTCGCGCCCGGAGGGTCGCTGCCAGATGACTCCGGCGTCGCGGAGCACCCGCCAATGATGGGTGAGGTTCGACTTGGCCACGTCCGGCAAGACCGAGCCGCAGGTGTGCTCGCCGCCGTCGGCCAGTATCCGCACCACACGCAGCCGCAGCGGGTTGCCCAGGGCGGTGAGCACGTTCGTCAACTGAATCTGCGCTCGCTCGGGATGTGCCGCGATCACGCGGACCAGGTTAGCGCGACAGTTGACATACAGTCGAACTGTACGTAAGTATCCGTACAATTAGAGGGTTCTGGGAGGTTCTCGTGGGTACTGGCATCGACCGCTTCGACGGCAAGGTCGCACTGATCACCGGCGGGTCGAGCGGCATGGGTTTCGCCACCGCACGACGCCTGCTCGCGGAGGGCGCGCACGTCGTCATCACCGGACGCGACAAGCGCCGCCTCGACGCCGCGGCCGCGAAACTCGGCGACGCGGGCCGCGTCCTCGCGCTACCCGGCGACGTGGCCGACCTCGCAGACCTCGACACCCTCGTCGCAGCCGTGGCGCAGCGACACCGACGGCTGGATGTCGTCTTCGCGAACGCGGGCATCGCCGCGTTCCAGCCGACCGAAGCCATCACCGAAGCCGAGTTCGACCGGGTGGTGGACACCAACTTCAAGGGCGTCTTCTTCACCGTCCAGAAGACCTTGCCGCTCGTGGCGGACCGCGGGGCGATCGTCGTCAACGCCTCCTGGGCTCTGCACCGCGGCGTCCCCGGCGCCTCCCTGTACTCGGCGACCAAGGCGGCCGTGCACAACTTGGCCCGCAGCCTCGCCGCCGAATTGGCGCCACGAGGCATCCGGGTCAACTCCGTCAGCCCCGGCTACATCGCGACGCCGTCGTTCCGCGCGAACGTCTCCGCCGAAGCCCAGGCCGCGATCAGCGCCACGGTGGCGGCCGGGCGCGTGGGCACCGCCGAGGATGTGGCCGACGCCGTCGCGTTCCTCGCATCCGGCGAGGCGTCCTATGTCAACGGGCAGGACCTGCTCGTCGACGGCGGGCTGATCACCGCCATCCCCGACCCGATGGTGTAGCGGGCGCCGCACCCGCCGGTGAGGTCAGCGCGCGCTCGCGTCCGGCACCATCGGCGGGCAGTCCGTGCCCGGCACGGTGGCCAATTCGAAATGCCACCACTCGTTTTCGAACGTCCGGCACAGCCCCCACCGGTAGCCGTTCGCCTCGAGCCAGCGGGCGCCCTGCTGCGGACCGACATCGATCGCCTCGCCGGAGACGTGAGTGGACTCTTCCGGCGGCAGCACCCAGCGACGAGCACCGTCCGGCCCATAGGTCGCCACACCGTCCTCCCACAGCGCCTGCTGCTCGGCAGGCGTCCGGTACCCCGACGTGATGGACAGCGGCACCCCCTGCGCGTGCGCCTCACGTTCGGCGAGGGTGTACGCCAAGGCCAGCGCGGGCTCGAGCCCCTCGGTACCGGTCGCCGAGCCCACCGACTCCCGCTGATCGACGAATACGGCGGTATCGGCCCGCGCCGGACCCGCCAGTACACCGCTCGCGACCAGCGCAGGGAGGGCCACCATGGATAGTCCCGCCAGCATCCGACTCCGCTCACCATTCCCAAGCACCATGCGCCGATGCTATCGCCTGCGGTCTCCTATGCCGGATATGCCCCGATCAGGGCCTGCGGTGATCCCGCACCTTTGCGCAGTCCGCCCGGCGCCTGTGCACCAACCGCCGCCTCGACGGGAGTCGTCCGACTGCCCGCACTCCCCCGCGACGGGTCGAATATGCGGCCGTCGCCGCCCAGCTCATCGTCGGCGCCGACAGGTACCCCGCCCGGTCCTCAGCGGTGCGGCTGCGCGCTCCACAGAGTCACCCACACCGTGTGGACAACATTCAGCGAATTCCACAGAGAACTCCACAACTTGGGATAATGCAGATCTGATATGCCCGATATGTGCCCAATCGCCCTAGGGCAGCAAATATTTCGCCGACATGGAAACCCCGGTGTCCACAATCTATTCAAGTGTTGTGGATCACATCGACCGCACGAGGCTCCGGCACCCGAATTGCCCGAAGCCACGCGCCTTTCGGGCGATTTGCGGCCATTCGACATCGACGGGAGTAGGAGCGACGTCCGTTTCGGCCGGTATGTCATACCCCGCCGCACATCGCGATTCGCTTCTCGCGAAACACGATCCCGCGTGTATACCGCTGCGGCTCGCAGCATCGACCGAGAGCAACCAGCCGCGAACGCATTGCGGGCGGCTACCGGATCGACCCGGTAGCCGCCCGCAAGTCATGTGGATCATCCACAGATGTCGGGAATTTCACATTTGTTCCCCAGCTATGTGAAGAGTTGCCGCAACGGACAATTCGGCCCGATCACGCGCGGGGCGGATACTCCGGCGCGCCGGACCGAGCCAGGGTCGCGGCCACTCGCACTCCGACCCGGCGAACCGATTTCGCCGCTTGCCTATTGCGCGCGATCCGCTCCAGTATCTCGTCGCCGTGCGCTCGGGCATAGGCGAGTGCCACCCTGATCTTGCTCGTGCGCAGGTCCGAGTTCGCGCTCAGCGCGGCGATCCGGCGTTCCACCGGACCGTCCAGTTCACGCAGGCGCGCAACGACTTCCCAGACTTCCGGACCGGCCGTCAACGCGGCGCGGCGGTCGTCCAGCGGACCGCGGAAGACGATGCCGGGATGCTCGAGCTGATCGACGCCCTCGTGGATCAGCCGATCGAGCAGTGCGGTACAGCTGGTTCCCTCCCGGGCAGCGCGGTCGGCCAACCGGGCGGCGGCCGATTCGGTGATACACAACGCCGTCGGCAGTGGTCCGGACATGCTCATAGCTCTCCTCGACCTGCATCGGTGCCGGAAGAAACGAGGTACTTCGCTAAGCCTGCCCGCTGCGACGGCACCGCAGCCCCGGTGATCGGGGTGACATCGTCGTGTCCGCACCTGCCGCACGCAGGTCCGAGGACGGCTCAGACGCGCTCTTTGGAGCGGGTGCGCACGCGCAGCGCGATCGGCTTCTGCGTTTCGGCGAAGAAGTCGTTGCCCTTGTCGTCGACGACGATGAACGCGGGAAAATCTTCGACCTCGATCTTCCACACCGCTTCCATGCCCAGCTCGGGGTACTCCAGCACCTCGACCGACTTGATGCAGTCCAGCGCCAGCCGGGCGGCCGGTCCGCCGATGGAGCCGAGGTAGAAGCCGCCGTGCTCCTTGCACGCCTTGGTCACCTGCGCGGACCGATTGCCCTTGGCCAGCATGACGTACGAGCCGCCCGCGGCTTGGAACTGGTCGACGTAGGAGTCCATCCGGCCCGCCGTGGTCGGGCCGAAGGAACCGGAGGCGTAGCCTTCCGGCGTCTTGGCCGGGCCGGCGTAGTAGACGGCCATCTCGCGCAGGTAGTCCGGCATCGGCTCGCCCGCGTCGAGACGCTCCTTGATCTTGGCGTGCGCGATGTCGCGTGCGACGACCAGCGGACCGGTCAGCGAAAGCCGGGTCTTCACCGGATATTTGGACAATTCGGCGCGGATCTCGTCCATCTGACGGTTCAGGTCGATGCGCACCACGTCGCCACCGAGGATGGCGTCGGTCTGCTCGGGCAGGTATTGCGCGGGCTCGCGCTCGAGCTGTTCCAGGAACACGCCTTCGGCGGTGATCTTGGCCAGCGCCTGCCGGTCCGCCGAGCAGGACACCGCGATGGCGACCGGGCAGCTGGCGCCGTGCCGGGGCAGGCGCACGACCCGCACGTCGTGGCAGAAGTACTTGCCGCCGAACTGCGCGCCGATACCGAAGGACTGGGTCAGCTTGAAGACCTCCTCCTCCAGTTCCAGGTCGCGGAAAGCGTGCGCGGACAACGACCCCGCGGTGGGCAGGCTGTCCAGGTAGTGCGCGGAGGCGTATTTCGCGGTCTTCAACGCGAACTCGGCGCTGGTGCCACCGATGACGACCGCCAGGTGATACGGCGGGCAGGCCGCGGTGCCCAGCGAGCGGATCTTCTCGTCCAGGAACTCCAGCATCCGCGTGGGGTTCAGGATCGCCTTGGTCTCCTGGTACAGGAACGACTTGTTCGCCGACCCGCCGCCCTTGGCCATGAACAGGAACTTGTAGGCCGGGTCGGCCGGGTCACCCGCGGTGGAGTACAGCTCGACCTGCGCGGGCAGGTTGGAACCGGTGTTCTTCTCGTCCCACATGGTGATCGGGGCCAGCTGCGAGTAACGCAGGTTCAGCTTGGTGTAGGCGTCGAACACGCCGCGGCTGATCCACTCCGCGTCGTCGGCACCGGTGAGCACGCCCTCGGACTTCTTGCCCATGACGATCGCGGTACCGGTGTCCTGGCACATCGGCAGGATGCCGCCCGCGGAGATGTTGACGTTCTTCAGCAGATCGAGCGCGACGAAGCGATCGTTGCCACTCGACTCCGGGTCGTCGATGATCTTGCGCAACTGACCGAGATGCGCCGGACGCAGGAAGTGGCTGATGTCGTGCATCGCCGTTTCGGTGAGCAGCCGCAGCGCTTCCGGCTCGACCTGCAAGAACGTACGCCCATTGTGCTCGAAAGTGCTGACGCCCTCGGTGGTCAGCAACCGGTAAGGGGTGTCGTCCGCGCCGATCGGCAGCAGGTCTGAATAACGAAAGTCCGGCGCGGTCACCAGTCGCACTCCTTCGGGTGGGCCCGGACGCCACGAACGGCCGGGCTGGTCACGAGCACAGCGAGCGTAGCCACCACCGCGCACGCCCCTCCCGTTAGGCAACCCTATCTCGGACAGTTGGCCAATAAAGGTTGCACGTTCAACCCCGGTGATGCTACCTCTCGTCTGGTCAGAACGCGCCCGGGCATCCGAGTCCGGCCGCGCGCAGACTGTTCGCGCGCCGCGCTTCGCGGCGCGGGACGATCTTGGGACACGTCAGAGTTTGGAGCGTTATCGTGACCGATCCCCAGTGGCTGGATGACGTCGAGATGCGCGCCTGGTTGGGTTTCGTGCGCACCCGCGATCTCATCGCCGCGGCGGTCGGGCGGGATTCCACCAGGGAGTCCGACCTCACCTACGTCGAATACTCGGTCCTGGCCTATCTGGCCGAGGAGCCGGACCACCGGCTCACCTTCGCCGCGCTCGCGGCCAAGCTCGAATGGTCGCAGAGCAGGCTCTCCCATCAGATCACCCGGATGGAGAAACGCGAGTTGGTCGTCCGGGAGCCGATCCCCGAGGACGCCCGCCGCACCGCCGCGAAACTCACCCCGCGCGGCGCCGAGGTGCTGACCGGCGCCGCGCCCGCGCACGTGCAGAGCGTGCGCAGGCACATGATCGACATCCTCGACCGCCAGCAGCTGGCCGCGTTGGCCGACATCTACGACACCCTGCTCACCCACCACCGGAGAGCGGCGGCCGAGAACTGACAGCTCAGGCCGTGGCCGCCCTCGCCGCGTGATCCGCCGAAACGCTTGTCCCGGTGACGGTTCCGGTCACACCGAGGGCTCGCTCGAACCCGGGAGGCACCACCACGTCGGAGCGATCCAGATCGGTGACGCGCGTCTTGCGCAGACCCAGCAGCGCCGAATCGATGCCGCCGCGCAAGATGTCCAGCACGTTCTCCACACCGGCCTGCCCGTTCGCGGCCAGCCCCCACAAGTAGGCGCGCCCGATCAGCACCGCCCGCGCGCCCAGCGCCACGGCCTTCACCACGTCGCTGCCCCGCCGGATGCCACCGTCGAGCAGCACCTCGACCTGCGAGCCCACCGCGTCCGCCAGTACCGGCAGCGCCCGGATCGCGGCCGGGGTGCCGTCGAGATTGTTGCCGCCGTGGTTGGACACCGAGATCGCCGCCACACCCGCGTCGACCGCGCGCAGCGCGTCGTCGACTCGCATGACGCCCTTCAGCAGCACCGGCCCGTCCCACTGCTCGCAGATCCAGCGCACATCCGCCCAATCCGGCGCGGGCGTGCCCATCCATTCGCCGTAAGCGCCGAAGAAGCCCGGCGCCGCGGCGCCGCCGATGGCCATGTTCGGCGCGGTCAGATCCGGGATGCTGCCCGATCGCGCATAGGTGGCCAGCCACCGTGGACGGGCCAGGGTTTGCGGGGCGAACTTCAGCATCGTGCGCAGATCCAGCTTCTCCGGAATGACCGGGCTGCCCCAGTCCCGCCCGTGCGAGAACGACCAGTCCAGCGTCAGGATCAATCCGACCGCGCCCGCCTGCTTCGCCCGGCCCATCCGCTGCAGGATCTCGTCCTTGCCGCCGCACCAGTACAGCTGGAAGAACGTCGCCGGGTTGGCCGCGATCACCTCTTCGATCGGTTTGCTCGCGAACGAACTCAGGCCCATCGCGATACCCCGCGCGGCGGCCGCGCGGGCGACGGCGACCTCACCGTCCGGGTGCACCGCCTGCACACCCGTCGGCGAGATCAACACCGGCATCGAAAGCTGCTGTCCCAGTACGGTCGTCGACTGGTCGCGCGCGCCGATCGGCCCGGCCACGTGCGGCGCGAAGCCCAGTTCGGTGAACGCCTTCTGGTTGTCCTCGATGGTCTGGCCGCGCTCGGAGCCGGCGATCAACGCGCCGTACACCGATTTCGGCAGCCGCTTCTTCGCCCGCCGCTGCGCTTCGGCGACGGTCTCGAACCACGGATTCATATTCCGGTCCTTTCCGGGGAGTTCCGCTCCGGCCACCAGAGCCGGGTTCGGTCGAGCAGGTCGGCGCTCAGGTGATCGAGCAGGGCCGCGCCCTCGGCGGCGGTCGCGCCCGCAGGGTCACCGAGTACACCGTTGGGGCTGACCGCGCGCACCCCGCCCGCGCGCAGCAGCGGCAGCAGTTCGGCCAGTGGCCGGGTGTCCCCCGCCACGGCGCGGTCGCCACGCACACGCTCGGGCGCGAGAGCCAGTTGCAGCGCCGTCTCCGACCGCCCCGCGTGCGGGTCGCCGTCGAAGCGCGGCAGGTGGAGACGCACGTCACGGGACTCGGCGCGCAACAGATCCTTCGCCCGGCGCAGCGGTTCGATGTTGCCGCCGTGCCAGTTGACCAGCAGGATCCGGTCGAAGGTGTCGGTAGCCGAGCGGCACAGCTCGACCACCAGCAGTTCCAGGGCCGCCTGCCCGATCGACAACGTGCCGGGAAAGCCCGCGTGCTCACCGCTGGCGCCGTAGGCGATGGCCGGTCCGACCAGCACATCCGACCGTGCGGCGGCCAGCCGGGCACACAACGCCGCGGCCAGGTCGGTGTCGGTGGACAGCGGCAGATGCGGGCCGTGCTGCTCGGTCGCCCCGACCGGCACGGCCAGGATCGCACCCACCGTCGCGCGCGCGCCCGCCTCGGGCCAGGTGAGATCCGCCAACATGCCGCGAGATTATCGTCAGTCACTGACATAATCAAGCGTCCGTGGCGGCCGCGCACAATCAGACGATGCTGGAGAAAACGCGCGGCCGCCCACGAGGCACCACCAAACGCGAACTCGAACTGATCGCCATGCGGTTGTTCACCGAGCAGGGCTTCGACGAGACCACTGTCGAGCAGATCGCCGCCGCCGCGGGCATCAGCGGCCGCACCTTCTTCCGTTACTTTCCCACCAAAGCGGAGGTGCTCTGGTGGCAGTTCGACGACGAGGTCGCCGCACTGCGCGCCGCGTTCGCATCGGTCCCGGACGATGTTCCGATGATGGCCGCCGTGCGCCGGGTCGTGGTGAACGCCAATCAATATCGCGCCGAGGACGTGCCGGAACTGCGCACCCGCATGCAGCTGGTCGCCACCGTCCCCGCGCTGGCCGCCACCGCGGGCGCGCACTACGACGCCTGGGAGCGCGCGGTCAGCGCCTTCGCGGCGGGCCGGCTCGGCCGGCCGGAGGACGAGCTCATCCCCCTCGCCGTCGGCCGCACCACCCTGGCCGCGGCGCGCGCCGCGTTCGACGCCTGGCTGTCGCGCGCGGACGCGGACCTCACCGTGTATTTGGACGAGGCGCTGGCAGCGCTGGAACGCGGGTTCGCTACGGTGCCGTGAGTCGGCCGCACCCGAACATCAGGCGAACAACCGGCAGGTTTCGTCGGTGACGCGGGTGGGGTATGACTAGGCTCGGAATCGGCTAGCGCCGACCGCACGAAAATCCCGACAAACCGTCGAAAGGGGCAGGAGTTTTCATGTCCGAGGTGTCCATAAGCCTTTCGGCGGATTCCCTGGCCGCGGGACCGATCGACCAGTTGCTGCCGCAACTCGTCGAGCACCTGCGCCAGAACCGCACCGCGCTGCGTGAAGAGTGGGCCCGCCGCATCGCCGACGCCCAGCTATTGACCGCCATGACCCCGGAAGAGATCTTCTCCGAGGCGACCTCGATCTACGACGGATACGTCGACGTGCTCGAGACCGGTAGCGTCGAAGCGCTGCAGGCCTACGCGCGCGACCTGTCCGAACGCATCATCCCGAGAGGCGTCGAAACCGACGAGGTCATCGGCATCGTGCTGCTGTTGCGCGATGTGCTCGCGCGCAGCCTCTTCGAGAAGTATCAGTCGGACTTCGAACTGCTCAACAAGGTGCTCGACGCCTACGAACCGGCCGCCAACCGCATCGCCAACACCGTGACCGTCTCCTTCGTCCAGGAGCGCGAACGCGTCATCCGCCAGCAGCAGGAAGCCATCCGCGAGCTGTCCACGCCGGTGCTCCAGGTGCGTGAGCAGCTGCTGATCCTGCCGATCATCGGTGTGCTGGACAGCCAGCGCGCCCGCCAGCTCACCGAGCAGCTGCTGCGCGCCATCCGGGCCAACCGCGCGAAGGTCGTCGTCATCGACATCACCGGTGTGCCGGCGATCGACTCCACGGTGGCCAACCACCTCGTGCAGACCGTCGACGCGTCCGGGCTCATGGGCGCGAACGTGATTATCACCGGCTTGTCCTCGGAGATCGCGCTCACCCTGGTCACCATCGGATTGGATCTGTCGAAGATGAACGCGGTCGGCGACCTGCAAGGTGGTATCGAGGAAGCGGAACGGCTGTTGGGCTACGAGGTTTCCCGCGTCACCGAACGGGTTACCGAACGCGACGGCCGCTGATCAGGCGCGGGCATGCCGGTTCCGATTCTGAAACAGGGTACGTATCTCATCGCGTCGGTTCAGTCCGCATTGACCGATGCCGATACCGAGCGCCTGCAGGACGACCTGATGAAACAGGTCAGCAAATATCGGGCACACGGCATCATCGTCGATGTCACCGCCATCGACGTGATGGATTCGTTCGCCGCGAGATCGTTGCGTACCATCGCGCACATGACGCAGCTGCGCGGCGCCGAAACGGTGATCGTCGGTCTGCAACCAGAAGTCGCTTTCGCCATGGTCCAGCTCGGTCTCACTTTCGAGGACATGCACACGGCCCTCGATCTGGAAGAGGGTCTCGCCTGGTTGAACCGAAAGACTCCAGCCCGTCGCCAGCGAGACGGTCGTGACAGTGGCCGCTGAGAACGTGGTGATCGCGGTCAGGGTGTCCGGGGACATCGTGACCGCACGTCAAGCCGGACGCGAACTGGCAGCGAAGCTCGGATTCACCCTCACCGATCGAACGATGATCTCCACGGCGATCTCCGAGATCGCTCGCAACATCACCAGTTACGCGGGCAGTGGCGAGATCCGATTGCTGGTCGACGATCGAGAGGGCCGCCAAGCGCTGGTGGTGCAGGCCGAGGATCAAGGGCCCGGCATCAACGACATCGCCCGCGCGCTGGAGGACGGCTACTCCACCGGCCGCGGTCTCGGGCTCGGCCTTCCCGGCGCCCGGCGGTTGATGGACCGGCTGACCGTCGACTCGGCGCCGGGGCGCGGCACGCTGGTGGAGATGTGGAAGTGGGTACCGAACGGTGCATGAGGACGGGTTCATCGGCCGGATCGAGTGGGCGGTGGCCGGTCGGGCACTACCGGGTCAACAGGTCTCCGGTGACCGCGGCGTCGTCCTCGACACCGGCGGGGGCACAGTCCTGTTCGCGGTCCTGGACGGGCTCGGGCACGGCGCCGCCGCGGCGGACGCGGCCGACCGCGCCGCACGAGTGCTGTCGGAGAATCGGGCCGAACCGCTGGACGTGCTGATGGTGCTGTGCCACCGCGCGATGGCCGACACGCGCGGAGCGGCGATCTCGCTCGCACTGTTCGACGAGGGCGACAGGGTGCGCTGGCTCGGCGTCGGAAATGTCGAATCCCAGGTGCTGACCGCGGGTCCCGCGGGTCTGAAGGTGCACGCGACGGTACTGCTCACCGCGGGCATCGTGGGCTACCGCCTTCCGTCGAACCTCCAGCCGCAGTCGGTCTCCGTCCGCCCCGGCGACCTACTGCTGATGTCCACCGACGGCATTGTCACCGAATCCGCCGCGCGGATCGACCTTTCCAAGTCGACCGCCGACATCACCGCGGACATACTCGCCCGGCATGCCAAAGACACCGACGACGCGCTGGTGCTGGCGGCGCGGCACCGCGGTGCGGGAGGAACGGCCGGATGAGCGCCTTGCTGGCCGACTTCCTGGACGCCTACGCCGACGCGCTACGGCGGCACATGGACTCGCCCACCCAGGCCGGTCTCGCCGAGGGATACGAACTCGGCAGGCGCGCCCTGGTCGAAGGCATCAGCCTGCTCGATCTCACCGAGAACCACTTCCGGGTGGTTCAGGACGTGGAGGAGCGGCAACAGCACGAGATCGCGCCGCAGACCGGTGAATCCGGCGCCCGCCTGCCGGAAACCGCACTGGAATTCCTGTTGCAGACCCTCGTCCCGCTGGACATCGCCACCCGCGGCTATCTGGATGGCACCCGCCGCTACGAGCAACAACGTTCCCGCGCCGATGATCTGGCCGGACGCGACGCCTTCCGCACCGCGCTGGTGGAATCGCTGCAGGACGGCTTTTTCGTCGCCGACGCGCAGGGCACCATCATCGAGGTCAACACCGCCTTCGGCGCATTGACCGGCTACGGCGCCGCCGGTGTCCCCTATCCGCTGCCGCATCCGTGGTCGGCCCCGGAGGGTCCGCGCTATCCCGATCTCGGTACCGAGGCGCAGCGCTTCGTCATCCCGATCCGGCACCGCGACGGGCGCAGCGTGTGGCTCGCGGTGAGCACCAGCGCGCTGATCAGGCCGGAGGGCAACGAGCGGATCTTCGTCGGCACCATCCGCGACGTCACCGCCGAACACGACGCGCAGGCACGCGATCAAGCCGCGTCCCGCCTCGCCACCGCGGTGGGCGCGGCCACCAGTGTGGTCGAGGTGCTCGCCGTCGGGCTCGACGAGTTGCGCCGCACCGTGGGCGCGGAGACCGCGGTGGTGGCGGTGTGGCCGAGCCGCAACGCCGCGCCGGAGGTGTACATCTCCGGAGCGGGCGCCGACGGCGCGTCCCACAACGGCGCCGACTCCCTCGACGACCGGTCACGCGCACTGCTGGACCGGGCCAGACGCAGACCGCCACGCAGCCTGCTGGCCATTCCGGAAGGGGCCGAAAGCTCCGAGGGGATCGTCGCGCCGCTCGGGGAGACCGGCGACGCGGCGATGTGGCTGCGTTTCGCCGCGCCCCGCGCGATCAGCGCCGCGGATTGGACGCTGTTCTCACTGCTGATCGGCCATCTCAGCCTCGCGGTTCAGCGCGCGCGCAACTTCGACCAGGCCCGCGCCACCTCGCTCACCCTGCAGCGCGCGATGCTCGGCCCGATCGACCTGCCGCCGCGTTTCTCGGTGCACTACGAGCCCGCTCTGCCGCCGCTGGAGATCGGTGGCGACTGGTACGACGTGGTGCCGCTGCGCGACGGCACCATCGGCGTGGTCGTGGGCGACTGCGTCGGTCGCGGACTGTCCGCCGCGGTCGTCATGGGTCAGTTGCGGACCGCCGCCCGTGCGCTGCTACTGCGCGGCGCGGGACCGGCGCAGCTGCTCGCCGAACTCGACACCGTCGCCGCGCGCATCCCCGGCGCCATGTGCACCACGGTCTGCGCCGCCGTGCTGGACCCGGTGCGCGGCCTGGTGCGCTACAGCAGCGCCGGTCACATGCCGCCGATTCTCGCCGACGTCGCCAGGACGGGTCGCCTGCTCGAGGGCGGGCGCTCGGTGCCGCTGGCCACCTTCGACCCGCCGCGTCGGCCGGAGGCCACCACGGCGCTCACGCCCGGTTCGACGCTGGTGCTGTTCACCGACGGTTTGGTCGAACAGCGCGGCGTCGACATCGATGACGGGTTCGCCAAGATCGCCGCGGTTCTCGCCGACACCTACGGACGGCTGCCGCGCGAGGTGGCCGACGCGGTGCTCTCGAGCCTGCGCCCGACGGTGGGTTACGACGACGACGTGGCCATGGTCGTCTACCGCCAGCCGCCGGCGCCGCTGCGGCTGGACGTGCCCGCACGAGCGGACGAACTCGCGGTGCTGCGGCGCACGCTGAAAGAATGGCTCGCCGCCGCGGCGGTGCCGCACGACTTGGCCGCCGATCTCGTGGCCGCGGCCAACGAGGCGTGCAGCAACAGCATCGAGCACGCCTACCGCAACGACGACACCGGCCGGGTGCGGCTGTCGGCCACCTGCGATCTCGACACCGTCGTCATCGTGGTCACCGACACCGGCGACTGGAAGCCACAGGCCGCGGATCCCGGGTATCGCGGCCGCGGCATCGACATGATGCGCGCGCTGACCGAGGAGCTCGATATCGACCACTCCGGACCGGGCACGACCGTGCGGATGTCGGTGACGCTGCCCGCGATCACCTTCCCGGTGGCCAATCCGTTGCGAGGAACGAACCGCCGAATTGCCGGCTGACGGAGTTCAGGTGGTGTGATCCCACGAGCCGGCCTTTCCTGCGGCACCGGCGGACGTGACGACTTCCCCGGCTAGACGAGCGCCGCGGCGGGCCGTATTCCGTAAATTCGGAATTGCATACCGCGATAGGGCATACCGGATTCCGCCCATTCGCTGACGATCATGCCGAACGCGCCGTCGAATCTGCTGTCGGGGTGGGCGTAACAACCGTAGAGACGCGGCACGATATCCGGGCCGCCCGGCGCCCAGAAGGATCCCTTCACCGGACGATAGGTCAGGGCCGTGCGCCAGTTGTCGGTGATCCGCGCGGCCACCTTGACGAAGGCCCCGTAGGCTCCCGCGTCGAAACCGGACATCACCCAATTCCCTTGGATGCGGCGCAATCCGATCTCACCGAGCCTCGTGCCGTCGGCCAGGATGCCGAAGCGCGGATCACCGCCGGGATCCCGGCCCCAGCCCCAATTCTGCCCGTTCCAGCCCCAACCCTGCCAGGCCGCCGGGTCGATGAGCGCGGTATGGCTCTCGACGACTCGCCACAACAGCATGTTCTTGTTTCGGGCGAGCCCCCCGGTGGAGATGACGTAGACATAGCCGTCGCCGCCGCGCTCCCAGGAGATCATGGTGCGTTTGCCGCCGTAGACGCTGGTCGACCACCGGACCGCGGTGTCGGTCCAGCTCTCTCCGTTGTCGTCGGAATAGCGGATCTCGCACCACCGCTCGTTGGCCAGCCCTTGGGTGACCATCACCCACAGATAGATTCGGCCGCCGATCGTTATCGCGTCGCAGGGCAGGATGGTGGAGTACTCCGGATTGTTGTGCACGTAATCCCAGAGCTGCCTGGCATTCCGTGCGGCAGATTGGAATTCGATAGGTCTGGATATGTCGTGGGTATTGCTGCGCAACAGCATGGGCGAACGCCAATTCGGGCCGCCCACCCTCGGTTCGGTGCCGGAAAAGGTGTCGCCGAGGACATATCCGATCTCACCACTGGGCATTCGGAAGGGGATGAAGAGATCCGAGCCACCGATGTCCGCCATCGGCACGGGATTCAAATTCTTGATCTTGGGCATAGCCGGATCCTGTCGATACTCGGTGCGTCGCTTTACCGGATCAGCTTGTAGGGTTGCCGCGAAGCTTGGACGTCCTACTCGACCAGTATCGGATGTCGATGGCTGCGATGTTGCTCGTTCGGTCGGATGAATTCGCGGACAAATTAGGAAACCGACTGCGCAGATTGTGTTCCCGGCGACTGTATGCGGCAGGAAGAGCGAACTTCTCCGGTTCGGCCACCGGGACACCGGGCGCCGGGCGCGGTGTGCTCGATCGTCGGCAGTACGGAATCAGCGCGACCGACGGAGCATCCGAATCACCGCTCTGTCGATGACCTCCCGCTCCACATCGGCGGAATCGGCCCGGCTCGCGCGCCGGAGGGCCGCGGCGACGGTCGTGCCGTTCTCGAAGGCTGTCACGACACGTGGGTCGACGTAGGACGCCCGGGCGACCGCGAGGGTGTTGCCGAGCGCGGCGGCGACCTCGTCCATGACCTCTCGTACCGCACGCTTGCGCGCTCGGTGACCGGAGGGGCGCTCGATCGAACCGAGCGCGGCGGCGGCGAGAACGGTGGCCTGCCAGGTACGCAGGTCTTTGACGCTGCACTCGCACGCGGCCAGCTCCCTGAAACGCGCGTTGATGTCGTCGGCGCGTAGTTCGCCGTAATCGACGCCGTCCCGGTACACCAGCAGCCGATCGGAACTCGTTCTGGCACGCAGCAGAGCGCGGACGGCCTTGGCGAGCAGTTGATCACGAACACTCACTTGTCGCCGGATACCGCCCTTGGCCACGTAATCGAAGAACATCCGCTCCCCGGACACACGGACCTGCTCACGCAGCAGAGTGGCGACTCCCCGGGTGCCGTGCTCTTCGGCGTATTCCTCTCCCCCGACGCGGAATACTCCCCGATCCACGAGATCGATCGCGACCGCCTCCACCCGCCGCCGGGCCAAGCCTCGCACGGCGAGATCATCCCGGACCCGCGCTCGGATCTCCGGCAATCGGGCGGCCAGCGCCAAGACCCGGTCGAACTTCTCCTCGTCCCGGTCTTTGCGCCACTGCTGGACAGATCCACACCTTTCGCCACGCGGGCGGGATCGCCAGCGCGCGAATACGCTCCAGTGTCGCGTCGTCATGCACGGGTTCGCCCTGCGCGGTGCGGTAACCGAACCCGCGCCCGCGCCGGAGGCGTTCTACTCCCCCGTCATACGGTCGGCTGCGGCGCAATCGCATCCAGTCACCACGATCATCGGGGCCGGGTTTCGCGGCGGGAAACCGTGCCGAGCGGTATGGCCGTGCGGTCGAAGCCGATATCGGTTCGCGTGCGATCGCCGGATGACGCGGACAATTCGCTGCGCGCCGCCTCGTGTGCTGTGCTCACATCACATAGCTGCCCTGTCCCGCACGACTGAAACAGCTCGGCTGCCGAGGTCGCCGTCGCGCCGCACTCGTCACCTCCTACGGATCGCGCGGACCGGCCGGAAACGGAGGTGACCACTCGATGCCGAAAGCGCCAGGACCCAGCAGTAAGACCTGGCGCGGCACGAGATTCGCGAGTGAGTCCAACCGCAGCGCTACTTGGCCGGCGGGACGAAGGGCTGGTTCACAGTGGTGAAGTACTGCACGAGGGCGGCGACGGCGACAGGCGCGGTAACGAAGAGTTGACCGGCGAGCGTGCCCAGAGCGCCCACGGCCAGGATGCCGCCCAGGCAACCGACGGCGGCGGCCGGGATGAACGGACCGAACATACCGACGATCGTCGCGGCGGCGACGGTGGCGCCGGCGATGCCGCCGAGCACACAGCCGACGAGACCGCCGCCGAGACCGCCTACGGTGGTGCCGATCGCCGCACCCGTCGCGATCGTGTCCTTCAACCGGGTGAAAGCCGCGACTTCACGTTCGTACGGCGTTCTCCATTGCGCCGTATCTTCGAACGGAAGGGCGACCGGGCGGTACTGTGCGTGCTCGAGATCGAATTGCGGTGTGAGTGTGGCGGTGCGGCCGGTGATCTCGGCCGCGATCGGGAAAACGAAATCGTCGACGCGGAACTGCAAAGGCGTGCCCGCGAGTACGGTGCCGTTTTCGGCTTCGACCGCGAATACCCCGTTCTCGACTCGCATCGAGCCCGAGTCGATGTGGACGACCACGTTCTCTTCGGAGGTGGTGGCGGTGTAGTTGACGACGGCACCACCGGCATCGTGAGGTGCGGCGACGGCATTTCCGGCCGTGACCCCGGCCATCGCGACAGCGAGCGTCGATATCGTGGCGATCTTACGCAAAACCATGTTTTCGGAAACCCTGACCTTGTCGTGAATGGTGTGATTCGTCGGCTGCGAACGCCCTGTCGTCAATCCTGTTTCACCGTGCCGAGGACGGTGCCATTGTTCGCATCGATCGTCACCTCGTGCTCGATGCCGTCGGACGTCCGCAGTTCGACCTCCCACACCGTGGTCCTCCCCTCGCCATCGAGTTCGGCGGAGACGACGGTGCTGCCGGGCACGGCTTCGATCGCCTTGTCGATGGCTTGCTGCCTGCCGATCGTGGGAGCCGCGGTGAGCGCCCAGTCATCCGGCAGATAGGCGGCGACAGCGTGCCGATCGGGCCCCTGCGGGCTCGTGGCGGCGTACAGCGCCACGGGGCCACCGATGAGGACAGCGACGACAGCGGCGCCTGCGAGCAGGCCGCGCCGACCGGGAAGGGCCCGGCGAAGTGTGGCTTTCATTGTTCAACCTCCTGCGGGAGTCGTGGTCTCGAAGATGACCGTCACAGTCGCAGGGGGCGGCTTAAGACAGCCTGAAGCCACCTGAAATTCGTTTCAGGAACGGGCCGGAGCACCGTGCGGTCCAGGTTCCGTCCACATCGGGCGTGAGAGCGGCGTTCCCGATCACTCGTAGTTGCCGGTTGGGTCGCTGGCCGTCGCGGCGTAGCGCGTCTTCGGTGTCGACGACGAGCCCGACGCGAGGCTTGGCGTGCATGCGATTCAGATGCGGTCGCCCGGCGAAACTGGTGAGCCGGAAGACGTCGTCGGTCCAGAGAAACCAGATCGGGTCACATGCGGAAATCCGTCCGCGTCGATGGTCGCCAAGTGAGCGACGGTGTCGCCGGAGAGCAGCTCGACGATTTCCGGTCGGCGCAAGGCCCTCATCGGGGTACTCCGTTTCGAGCGTCGCGGAAGTGACCACCGCGTACACCGGCATGTGCGCGGACCCGATTCTCGCTGTCGCCCAATATGGTTCGCGTTTTCTCTGCCATACGCGGTCCGGTGGGGTTAAGGTCGGTCACGGGTCGGGGTTTCCGGGGGTTCTCGCATTCGTCTCCGTCGGGTGATCCCGATGCCGCCCGCGTCGGTTGTGCCCGCTGCGCAGCTGCCGCAGAGGCGCGAGGGTGGGTGCGCTCGATCCCCTCCGACCGCACCCGCCTTCCCTTATCGGGGCTTCGCGCGAATAGTCCGGATAGTTGACACACCTCGCCCGACTCGAAAGCGGGACAGACGAACCGCCGCACTGCCGCGGATTTCATTCGGCGACGAATTCCGTCTCGCGCTCCACCGCCTCGATCGTCTGTAGCGGAACCCGGACCGGGCCGGGTGTGTAAGTAATCGCGCACAGCACCCCGGTGTACTCGCCGAGGCTTTATTTCCGGTTTTCGTGCAACGCGTCCACCAGGTCGGCGACGTCCGCGGCGTCCGGCGTGTAGCCCGGGAAATAGCAGCACACCTCGTCGATATCGCCGAAACGGGCTCGGATCTGCGCCGCGCACTCGCGCGGGGTGCCGACCACCCCGATCGTGCGCACCATCTCGTCGGTCACCAGCGACCGCATCTCCGCGAAGCCGCCTGTCTTGGACAACGCGTGGAGCCGGGAGTGCAGCTGCGTCCATCCCTCGACCTCGAGGACCGGCCGATAGGCGGGCGTGGAACCGTAGAACGCGATCAGCGAGCCCACCCCGTCCACCGCGGTGGACAGTGCCTCCTCGGTCCGTCCGAGCGCCACCATGACCTGACCGATCACCGGGAATTCCTCGGCGGTCCGGCTGGACAGGCGTAGTCCCTCGGCAATGGCGGGCAGCGTGCGCTCGGTGAAGTGCCGCCTGCTGTTGAAAGGCATGACCAGCAGTCCGTCGGCGACCTCCGCGGCCTTGCGGGTCATCACCGGTCCGAGCGCGCCCATCAGCACCGGTGGCGGACCGAACGGATTCGGCCCCGGATCGAACGTGGGCGGCATCAGGGTGTGCGTGTAGTACTCACCCCGAAAGTTCAACGGCCCCAATCCTTCCCACGCGGCGAAGATCGACTTCACCGCCGCCACACTCTCCGCCGTGCGCTGCGCCGGCGCACCCCAGCTGCTGCCGTAGCGCTTCTCGATGTGGGCGCGGATCTGCGAGCCCAGCCCGAGCCGAAACCTTCCCTCGCTGTAGATCTGCAGGTCGTAGGCCGCATGCGCCAGGTGCATCGGGCTGCGTGGCCCGGCGATCGCCACGTTCGTCATCAGTTCCACCGACGTCGCGCCTGCCGCGAGAACGAGCGGGAAGAACACGTCGTGTGGTCCCTCGAACGTGAACAGGCCGTCCGCCCCGGTCGCGGCCAGCTCGCGCGCATCGGTCGCGACCTGCCGGGGCGCTCCGGTGACCTGTAGATGAACCTTCATCGGCGACCTCCGGCCATCGGTGCGCCACGACTTCCGCGACACGACGAACCCCATCGTATGGACAGCACTCCGTGCATGTGTCCAGTGCGACGAGAAATCGTCCCGCCCAAGGCCTGTTCACCGTCTACGACAGCGATGTCACATGGCGGTGGATGTCATATGCCGAGGAGGCGGTTCTCGCGCACGGTGACGATGACGACGATGTCGCCGTAGGGGGCCGCGCCCATCGCCACTTTGTGGGCCAGGCGCGCCAAGCCGACTCGCTTTCCGTACTTGGTCTGCATTCCGGTCCGCACTTGCTCGAACAGGGGTCCCGTCCGCAGCAATTCGGCCATGCCTTGGTGCTGCCGAGAGCCCAGGGCAGGTTCGCCGCGCCAGTCGGCCGCTTGCACGATGACCCGACGGTCACCGGCCAGATGCCGAGCCTCGCTGGAATGCGACGAGATACGGAAAGCCAGACGCCCGTGGTCGATCGGCAACACCAGGTGCGGCATGGTATTCCAGCGCCCCGTAGCGCCCGGCCGAGGGTATGTCACCAGCACTGTGCTCGCGTCCCACCACAGCATTCCCGGGTGCCATTCGCTCGGACGGTCCGGAACCGCGAGCACGCGCTGCGCCGAGTGCGGGTTGCCCACCCGCGGGCCGGAGCCGTGGACTCCGCTGCCGAGCAAGGTGTTGCCGTGTGCTGGATATGTCATTGCGTAGACCTCCGAGACAGGTGCGAGTTCAGGGGATTCCGATTCGTTCTCCGTACTGCGATCGGCGCTGCGGCGCCCGCGGGCGGTATCCGGACCGACTACCGGATACCGGATCTGAGATTGGTAGAAAATCTACTTATGTGCTCACAGATTTTGTGTACCACCGGGGTTATGTCGACGCAAGGGCCTCTTGATACCCGGCCGCGATACCGAGCGGATCCTCATGCGCCTCGACTCGCCGGAAAGGCGCCACGACCGTCCACCCGGGACCGGTGCGCACGGACCGCGTTCACGGCAGCCAACAGCATCCCGACGCCGATCAGGATCGCACCCCGCAGCCACACCTCCCCGTCGATCCGAGTGAACAGGAACAAGCAGGAACCCAGGCCCAGCCAGGGCACGACGGTGGGCACTCGGAAGTGCTCCGCTTGCTCGCCCTCACGCCGCAAGATCAGCACCGACACGTTGACTGCCGCGAAGACGACCAGCAGTAACAACACCAACGTCTCGGCGAGCGAGGCGACCTCCCCGGTCGACGCCAGCAGCAGCGACACAGCCGCGGTCACCCCGATCGCCACCCACGGCGTCCGGCGTCCCGGCAGGATTCGGCCCAGCGCGCTCGGAAGCAGCCCCTCGCGGGCCATGCCGTAGGCCAACCGCGAGGACATGATGCCGGTCAGGAGGGCCCCGTTCGCCACAGCGACCAAGGCGACCACCGCGAACAGCTTCTCCGGGACACCCCCGGCCAGTCGCACCACCTCGAGGAGTGGACCGCTCGAGTTCGCCAGCTGATCGGTGGGTACGACCGCACCGGCCACCAGCCCGATCAACAAGTACACGCCACCGGCGGTGAGCAGCGCCCCGAAGAGCGCTCGTGGATAGGATCTGCGCGGGTCGGCCACCTCCTCCGCCAGGTTCACGGAGGTCTCGAACCCGACGAACGAATAGAAGGCCAGGACCGCACCCGCGAGGGTCGCACCGACAGCGCCCTGCTGCGCCGTCCCCAACTCGGCGAGCCGGCCCGGGTCGGCGTCGCCCCGGATGACCACCCACGCTCCGAGCCCGATGACCACGACGAGCCCGCCGAGTTCGATCAGCGTCGCGGCGACGTTCGCGCCGAGGGACTGTTTGATCCCATAGACGTTGAGCAATGCCAACACGGTGAGGAACACCACTACGACCAGCACGGTCGGCAACGTCACCAGCGCACGAAGGTAGTCTGCGGCGAAGGCCCTGCTCAGCGCCGCCACGGACACGACACCCGCGGCGAGCATGCAGAAACCGGCGAGCGATCCGGCCGCCGGTCCGAGCGCCCGGCCGGTGTAGTGGGCCGAGCCGCCCGCCTTCGGATACTTGGTCGCCAACTCGGCATACGAGCCTGCCGTGAGACAGGCGAGACCGAGCGCGACCAGCAGCGGCAGCCAGACCGCGCCAACCGATTCCCGCGCGATGGCCCCGACCAGCACATAGACGCCCGCGCCCAGGATGTCACCGAGGATGAAGAAGAACAGCAAGGGCGTGCTCACAGCCCGTCGCAACGAATCCACCACAGGGCGGCGGATACCCGCGCTATCGGCGCTGAACCGGGCGGCGAACGCACCCTCTTGGGCGGGGTCGTGTCACCGGCTTCCGGGCGGCACCTGGACGCGCGTCGTCGGGTTTCGGGTTCACCGTGGGGCCGGGTGACAGCCCCACGGTGAACAACTCAGATGCCGAACGGTGCGGCGTAGCGGATGGTCCCGCTGGGCAACGGGTACCGGGTATCGAGGGTGAGGGCCATCATCGCCTCGTCCGGGACTTCGATGGTCAGGCCGATCCCGTGTGCGGAGGCACGGGTGAAGCCGAACCGGGGGTAGTAATCCGCGTGCCCGAGGACCGTGACGAAGTGTTCACCCTGCTCCGCCGCGGCATGTAGGGCGGCACGTATCGCCGCCGTACCGGCTCCGGTGTTCTGGTGCTCCGGCCACACGGCCACCGGGCCGAGGCACAAGGCGGGAGTGTCACCGATGTGGCAGCGGGTCAGCAGCGCGTGCCCGACGGGTGCGCCGTCGTGATCGGTGGCGACGATGGACAGGCCCTCGATCCACGCCGGGTCGGTGCGCAATGCCTCGACCAGGTCGGCCTCGAGTGCGGTGTCGAAGGCCGCCAGATCGATCCGACGGATGACAGGGATATCGGCGCTGGTCTCGGCACGCGTCATCCAGGTTTGACGAATCGTCATCGTAGGAAGAATTCCTTCGTGTTCGTGTAGGGCGCCGCGGCGACTCGCGCGGCGGCGAACGGAATACGAGTCAGGCCGCTGGCCGGAGCGTGGGGAGTACCCGGACGCTCTGCCCGGCAACGGCTTCGCGCGCCGCCATCAACCCACCTCCGATACTGCTACCGATCGACACGAACAAGCGGAACCTACCACATTCCGGACACACCACCGCAGTCATATTTCATGGAGAGCCGGGAACGCGCGAGGCTGCGAGTCCACCGAGAACTGTTCCGTGACAACGCTTCCGGCGGTTCCTATGGGCGGGACCGGATTCGTCCATGCTCGCCGCGGAGCCCGAGGGATGATGGCCGGCATGAAGCTACGCGTCGTCACCGAACCGCACGCCCGAGTGGACCAGCGGCCGGGTCGAGCCGGGCCTGGGCGGCGGCTGGTTCGCCGAGGAGCACGCGGCCTACGGCATCCCGTTCCCGCAGGACAGGTTCGCCCGGCTCGAAGCGCAACTGGCCATCATCACGGGCCTGTGGTCGACCGAACTCGGTCGAACTCATTGCCGCCCAGGTGCTCCCACAGCTCTGCTGGCTCGGATCGATCGTCCGCACACCGATCGCCGCCGCAATCCGTCCCGCGGTGTACCCACGGCACCTGCGGCTACTCGTGCCGAGCCGCGTCCCGGCCGATGCGCACGGACGCGTAATATCTTGCGCGTCGTGCCGGTGATGGCCAATGGGAGGTCGGTGAGCAGTGGATACCGCGCCGTCGGCCACACCCGGGAGTAGTACGGCGACCTCGGGTCCGTCGACTCTCCGGACGTCTCGGACCAGCAGTCCCGCCGGCCTGCGGTGCGCGGGCGCGGTCGACTTCACCACCCGCGATGACTGGCGCTCCGCTCTGGCGGAGCTGGCCACCGGGGACCACGACGTCCACTTGGACCTGTCCGAGCTGACGTTCATCGATGCCTACGGAACCTCGATTCTGGTAGAAACCGCCACTCGGTCACCGCAGGCACGACGAATCGTGGTGCATCGGCCCCCGGCGATGATGCTTCGTGTCCTCGGAGTGTTCTGGCCCTCCCTACACACGATCGAGGTAGTGCACACATGAGCATTCCTGGCGCTGCGTCGGCCGCCTGCGATCCGACCGACCCATTCGTGCACCCTGCGCTGTTCTACCGCGACACGGAGGAATACCTCGCGGGCACCATCGGCTTCATCCGCGAAGGGCTCGCGAACGACGAACCGGTCGCGGTGGCGGTTCCCGGCCCCAACCTGGCCCTTCTGCGCGCAGAACTGGGTTCCGACGCCGACGCGGTCCGCCTGATGGACATGACCGTCGAAGGCCGCAACCCGGGCCGCATCATTCCCGGAGTGCTTCGCGCCTTCGCGGACGAACACCCGTCCGGACGCGTGCGGATCATCGGCGAACCCATCTGGGCCGGACGCTCGTCGCTGGAGTATCCGGCGTGCGTTCAGCACGAAGCTCTGATCAACGCGGCGTTCACCGGGCGGGAAGTGAGCATCCTGTGTCCCTATGACACCGAGCGCCTGTCACCCGAGGTCTTGGCCGACGCGCACGCCACTCATCCCGTCCTCATCGACGGCACCGGCCGGCGAACGAGCGCCGAGTACGACCCCGACCACATCGTCGACTCCTATAACCGGCCGCTCCCGCCCCCACCGGCCACCGCCGCCGGCGTGGCCTTCGACGCGACGTCACTCGCCCAGGTCCGGCACCAGGCCACCGACTACGCCCGCCGCGCGGGCATGCCCGAGAACCGCTTGATCGATCTCGAGCTGGTCGTCGCGGAGACCACCACCAATTCCGTCGTCCACGGCGGCGGGCACGGAACGCTGACGATGTGGACCGACGAGAACCAGCTCCGCTGCCAGATCAGCGACAAAGGCCACATCACCGATCCGCTGGCGGGCCGCCTGCCCGCGGCTTCCTTCCGGCCGGGCGGTCGCGGCCTGTTGCTGGTCAACCATCTCACCGACCTCGTACGCATTCACACCACCCAGCACGGCACCACCATCCAGGTCTACTTCGGTTTCGACACAGCTGCGCCGTAGCGCCGTGACGGTGGGTACTCAGCGCAGGGTGAGCGGTGTCTCGGACTCGACGCGGGTCAGCTTTTCCGGGTTGCGGACGAAGTAGAGGCCGGTGATGCGATCGGCCTCGACATGGAAGGCCATGATGCCGTCGAGCACGCCGTCCAGGCGTAATGCCAATGCCGGGTTGCCGTTGACGAGGATGGATTCGCAACTGAGTACGGCCTCGATCCTGACCTTGCCGGTACCGCCGGTGATGTAGCGGGCCACCTTCTCGGCGCCGATGAGCATCGAGACACCGCCCGAGCGAGCATCGTGACAAGAGAGTGACGCAGATCACCGATCGATCGACCCGAACGCCGTTCGGCGATGGCAGCTCGGCGGCTCAGAACGCGTAGCGCACCCTCAGCCAGGGCGTCCGCTGGGCGATGAGGTCGGTCAGAGTCCGGACTCCCGCGGCTTTGACGTTGTTGCGGTAACGCACGTTCCACATGCCCGTTCGAGAGCGCTTGGCCTGCTGGATCGGCGGTTGCCACAAGAGGTTCTCGGCCTTCCGGTGCCAGCCGAGGTTGACCTCGTGCAGTTGCTCGTTGTGGGTGAGCATGATGATCTCCGCGGCGGCCTGGGCCTTGAAGGCGGAGCCCGTGCCGTCGGCGAGCTGCTCCAGCAGCTCCGCCCAGTCCTCTTCCCAGCCGGGGCGGACGACGACGGGCGAGAAGTTGACGTGCACCTCGTAGCCGGCTGCTACGAAGTCGTCGATCGCGGCGATGCGCTGCCGGATCGGCGTGGTGCGCAGGTCGAGCAGGTGGGCGTCGGCCTCCGGCATGAGCGAGAACCTGATCCGGGTCCGGCCGCGGGGGTCGAGGTCGAGCAGGTCGCGGTTGACGTACTTGGTGGCGAACGAGGCCTTCGCGGTGGGCCACGCGCCGAACGCGGTGATCAGATCGGTGACATTGTCGCTGACGAGGGCGTCGACCGAGCAGTCGCTGTTTTCGCCCAGGTCGTAGACCCACGCGTGGGGGTCGCACTGGTTCGGCACGGTCTTGGGCCCCTGCCTTCGCACATGACGCTCGAGGTAGCCGACGATCTTGTCGATGTTCGTGAACACCGTGATCGGGTTGGCGTAGCCCTTGCGGCGGGGGACGTAGCAGTAGGCGCACGCCATCGCGCAGCCGTTGGACGTCGAGGGTGCGATCCAGTCGGCCGAGCGACCGTTCTCCCGGGCCGTCAGCGACTTCTTGACCCCGAGCACGAGGTCCTCGGTCTTGACCCGGACCCAGCGGTCGACGTTGCCCGCGTTGCCGTGCAGCTGGTCGATATTCCAGTGCGAGGCGACGGTGATGATCTCGGCGTCGGGGAAACGCGCACGCACCTGCTGCCCGCGCGGGCTCGCCAGCGCGTCCGGTTCGGCCCACAGGCGACGGACGTCCAGCAGGCGCGGACCCGAGGTGGGCCGGGAGGGGTCCGGAGCTGTGGTGGATCGAGTCATAGCACCTGCCTACTCCACCCCACCGACATTCCGGTGGGGCGGAAGAGCCGCGGAGGAACCCTCGCTCATCGCAACCGAACCGTGCCGAAAGGGGCGAGAATCCCGCGACCGTCGACCGCGGCTTCGCGCCCCCACGCATCGCCACCCCCGACATGTGCCCCACCGCTGCGGGAGTGGCTTCGAGAGATCCTGGTAGACCCCGGTTGCCAGCCGGGGTTGCCCACGCTGTCACTGCCCTGTGCGCTGTCATCGACCCTACGTGTCGCATCAAAAATGTCCGATACCAACACTTTCCGCGTGATTGTGGTGTCGAATTGCCGTTGATCGTTGGTGTTGTAGTCGACCGGTGTAACCAGTCAGGAGTGCGCGCGTGCCACGTCAGATCGATTCGGCTGTTTTCCCCCATCTGGATGCGGACCTCGACCGCGTCCGTGACGTCCTCGGCCCCGTGCAGTTGCGGGGCAGGCCCGAGCTGGCCGCGCTCACCGACGACGGGGCCGACACATACCGCCGCCTGGTCCGCCCTACCTTGACATTGTTGTCGTACTACCTGCTCACCGACCCCGAGGTCCCGGCCGACGACCGGGTGGTGCGGGCCGCTGCCGCCGTCGAGTTGCTGCATCTGGGATCGCTCTACCACGACGACGTCGTCGATCACGCGTACGAGCGCCGAGGCCGTCCCAGTGCCAACGCGGTCTGGGGTTCGCATATGGCCGTATTGGGCGGAGACTCCGTGATACTCACGAGCGTGCGCATGCTGGCCGAACTCGGCTCGCGCGAAGTTCTCGCGGGGGCGATCGCGGGTGAGCAGATGTGCGCGGGGATGGTGATCGAGGCCGCCGACCTCTACGTAGCGTCCCGCGACGAGCGGTCTTATTTCGACGCGATCGACGGCAAGACCGCGGCGGTGCTGTCGCTGGCCTGCCGGGTGGGCGCGATGCAGGCCGGCCGCTCCGAGGACGAGGAGGAGGCGTTGGCTTCGTTCGGTCGACACTTCGGGCTGGCCTACCAGCTGTATGACGACATCCTCGACCTGACCTCGACCTCCGAAGAAGCGGGCAAGCCTGTCAACACGGATCTGCCCGAGGGCATCTACACCCTCCCCGTGATCCGCGCCGTTGCCCGCGACGACGACCTTGCCCGCCTGCTGCGCAGAGCGATGACGCGTGAACAAGCCGCACATGCGCGCGAGCTCGTCATCGCCTCCGGCGCCGTGGACGAAGCACGAGCGAAAGCCGATGAGTTCCTCGACCAGGCCGCCGGTCAGCTCGCCGCCCTGACCGTGGACACGCGCACCCGCCACGCGATGACCGCCTACGCCGGGTCCGTACTCGACCGGAGAACGCCTGGCCCCGCGGTTCCCCAGCAGTCGACACAGACACCCCAGGCGCACAGCGATGTCCTCCCGCCGCAGGTCGCGGAATCATTGCGGAGCTGGATGGTGGACACCGGCTTCGTCGCCTCCCCGGGCGAGGCCGACTACCACCGGTGGATAGGAGCGATCCGGATCCCGCGACACTGGGCCCCAGCGATATCTCCGGCCGTCGAACAGACCGCCTACCGCATGGCGGTGCTGCTCCTTGCATGGGACGACCTGTTCGAGGATCCGCAACTGACCGACCCCGCGGCCATCACCGCGCTGAAGCGTGGCATGGTGGCGACACTGCGCCAGGACCCGGAGAAACCGTGGCGGCCCGGTGCGATCCCGACGGCGTGGGCGAGTTTGTGGCCGCGCCTGCGAGAAGGCCGCAGCACCCGCTGGCAGGAGCAGTTCCTCGACGGCCTCGAGGACTGGTGCGAAGCCTGCGAACGCGAAGCGCACCATCGCATCAACGGCTACATCCCGCCCACGGCCGACTACCTGCCGCTGCGGATGTCGACCAGCGGGATCGACACCGCCCTCGCCTGCATGGAGGTGCACCAGGGCCAGGAACTGCCGTCGCAGCTGCGCAACCACCCCGTGATCCGCCGTCTCGAGGAACTCGCCTTCTGGGTGACCTTCGTGGAGAACGACCTCGCGGGGTTGGATCAGGACGAGGCCGACCAAGTCCCCTACAACCTGGTCAGGGCGGTCCGTCACGAGACCGGCTGCACCCGCGGCGAAGCCGTGGAGCAGGTGCAGCGCCAGGTGGCGGATCAGCGCGCCCAGCTCGAGGCGCTGCTCCGCTACGTCCCCGCCCTCTTGCGCGTGCTTCCCGGGCTGTCGGGCAAGGGGAAGGACTACGCGGAGATTTACACGAACATGACCCGCGTCGGGCTCTGGGCGCGTGAGAGCGATCGGTACGAGCAGAATTCCGGTCCCGCGGTTTCCGCGGCGCCGGACTTGGAACGCTTGCGCCGCGAGGTCTACTACTACCCGGCCGCCGAACCGGCTCCTGCCGTGCCGTAAGTCCCGCAGCGGGTGAAGCAGGATGTGGCCCGCGTGATTCACCGAGGTGGACGCGCGGGACACTCCCTCAGTTCTTCACCGGCTGCCGGGCTTTCGTCGGTCCAGGGAAGCGGATCCACGTCGTAGGTCGAAGCGACGAGCGGGTGCGCAGATGGAATGCAACCAGTCCGACGAGGGTGCACGCGGTGAACCAGGCCAGTTGCACGGCGAAACCCCCCAACGGCGTGGTGTCGGAGAAACCGGCCGCGGTCGAAGCCTGCATCGCCCCGTAGGAGGGCAGCCAGCGCACGAATTCGCTGTCCGCCCCGGCGCTGGCGATGGGGTTCTGCACGGCCAGGTCGACACAGCTGATCATCGCGATGGCGAACATCCCCTCCACCTCGCGGCGCAGCAGCGCGCCGAGGGCGACACCGAGGGCCCCGTAGGTCAACGCCGCGCAGAAGAGCGCCGCAGCGAGTACGACGGGCTGCCGGGGCGCCCAGTAGCAGCAGATGACAGCGGTGGCGTACGCGCAGACCACCATCGAGGCCACCACCAGGCAGGCGATCTTCGCCAGAGCCAGCGCGACCCGGGGAAATCCGGCCATCGACAGACGCCGGTCGAATGCTCCGCTGCTGAAAGTCGCCGCGAACATCATGAACCCGATGATCAGCGAGACCGCGGTGAGGGCGCCGCTGATCTGGGCGAGTTCATTGCCATCGGCGCGCAGGACGAGACCGGTGTCCCGAAGCCGGAACGGTACCTCGACATCCGTGACCGCCACGCGCACCAGAGTGATCAATATCGGGACGAAGACAGCCACCAACAGCATGGCGAACCGATTGCGCGCATGCTCGACGAGGCCGTACCGCGTGGCGATCACGAACAGCCGCACACCGTCGGTCATCCCGCCTCCTGCCGTACTCCTTGTAGGACGCCGTCGTGCAGCCGCCACACCTGGTCCAGCTTGTCGGTGTCGTGGGCCAGATGCGAGACGACCAGAACGGAGCGACCGGTGTCGCGGAACTGCGCGACCAGATCCCAGAAACGCAGATACGTCTCCCAGTCGAAACCCTGGTACGGCTCGTCGAGCAGCAGAACCTGCGGATCGTGCATCACCGCCAGCGTCAGGTTGAGCTTCTGCCGTGTGCCGCCGCTCAGCGTCGCGACCCGCTCACCGGCATACTCGGAGAAACGCAGGATCTCCATGGTCTTCTCGGCCCGCCGCAGGTCCGGGATCGCATAGGCCGCGGCGAAGAATTCCAGGTGCTGCCGAACCGTGAACGCGTCGTTGAGGACCACCTGTTGCGGGCAGTAGCCGAACCTCCCACGGTGCCGAACCACTCCCCGGTCCGGTCGCAGCCCTCCGGAGAGGACCTTCAACAAGGTGGATTTGCCCACCCCGTTCTCACCGACAATTCCCACCAGCGCTCCCGCGGGCAACACGAAGTCGATGCCACGCAGCACCAACCGCCTGCCATATGAGTGGTGAACGTCCGCCACTTCCATGATCGCCCCTGCCTGCTGCCGATGTATTGGCCCGGCGGCCGTTCGCATGCTATCAATCGACGACGAAAACCCGTGCCACTATTGCCATTTCGCGGCAATTACCCTCCGATAGAGGCAGGGCCCGGGCGCGATGACGGACTCGGCCCCCGAGTCGACCGAGGCCATTTCGTCGGGCTACCGGGAGACGTCGGCGCGGCCGCGGGCGGCGCGCTGCCTGTCGTCGACTATTTCGGTGCGGCGCACAGCCATTGCCTCGGCGGGACAGCCGCCGGTGGTGAGAGCGCGGTAGACGGCGTGTGCGTCTTCGAGTGCGTCACGCGCGCCGACGCCGGCCGCGGGGGTGATCGCGTGGTCGGCGTCACCGATGAGCAGGAGCGGCAACGTCGGCTGGGCGGCGGCGGCGAGGGGCACGTTGCGCGCGTTGCTGACGTGGACGGAGTCGGTCTTGTCGAGCAGGGGGCCGACCAGGTCGTTGATGGATGGCGTGGCCCGCAGGACCGTGTCGGTCCACTCGCTGGTGGGGCGCACGCCCGCGTCGTCCGGGCCGTCCAGAGGAGCGCGGGCTATCCGGATGAACCAGTGGGCGGCGTGTCCGGGCCGCCAGATGTGGCCGAACGTGCTGGCGGCTGCCCCGGTGGCGTCCAGCTCGGCGAAGAAGTGCAGTATCCGGGGTTCGGTGTCCGGTTCTACCGACGTGGAGGTCATCCCGTAGAGCACGATGTCTCCGGCGTAGACGGGGGCGCGGTCGGGTTCGAGGCGTGCCCGGACGACGGAGTCGATGCCGTCGGCGGCGATCACGATGTCATCGGTGGTGCTCGATGAGCCGTCGGCGTGCTGTATCCGGCATCGCCCGGACTGGTCGACGGCCACGTCGGCGATGCCGCAGTCGTACCGGAGATCAGCGCCTGAGGTGGCGAGGAAGTCGTTGAGCACCTCCATCAGCGAGCTGCGGAGCCAGAACCGATGACCGCGGCTCATCGCGGCGTGGCGGCCGTTGCTGCCGACGTATTCGAGGGCGCCGACCGGATAGGAGGCTTCGTTCACCGCGTCGTCGTCGATGCCGAGGTCGCGTAGTACCGAGTGGCCCCGTTCGTCGATGAACAGGAACGCGCCGCCGGTGGCGTCGCGCGGTTGCCGCTCGTACAGCGTGACCCGATCGCCTCTGCGGGCGAGGGCGCCGCCGAGGACGGTCCCGGCAATCCCTCCGCCGATGATGGTCACCATTCGAATCTCCTACTCGGGCAAGGAATTGAGCATCCGGGAGAAAGTCACGCTGAACGAATATGCTGACGCACGCACATCGTGCCATCGCAACCACTCGCCGGTGGCGAAATCCGCGATCACGAAGACGCCACTCTCCCAAGCGGTATCAGGATGCACGCAACCGGTGCCCGTGGTCTGTCCGGGTCCGGTCGACACGGAGATCGAAGGTCGCCCTTGACCGTTGACTTCCGGTTCGGGAGGGTGGTCGGCGAGCGGTGCAGAGTGCGTGGCCTCGGGGCAACGATCTGGTCCGCGGTTGATGTCATGGAGGTGCTGACGGTGACCGGTCGGGTGCCCGAAGGTCGGATGGCACGCAGCGGCAGGCTGGGCCGGCTGGCTGCGGGCCAGGCGGTGCGGACTGTCGGCACGCGGTTGTCGATGATCGGAAGGACCGAGGAAGCCCGCCAGGTTCTCGCGGAGCGTGCGACGTTGCAGACCGCGCAGCAGATCGTCACCGTGCTCGGGGGTATGAAGGGCGCGGCGATGAAGCTGGGCCAGATGTTGTCGGTTCTCGATGTCGACCTCTTCCCCGAATCGCACCGCGAACTGTTCCGGACGAAACTCGGCGAACTCCGCGACCGCGCGCCGACGGTGCCTTTCGCAGTGATGCGGCGAGTCATCGAGGACGATCTGGGGCCGTTGGGCCGTGTCTTCGCGGACTTCGACGAGACACCGATCGCCGCGGCCTCGATCGGCCAGGTATATCGGGCGCGGTTGCGTGACGGACGGGCAGTCGCGGTCAAAGCGCAATACCCCGGCGTGGACAAGGCCATCGACGCGGACATGCGCAACCTGGAACTGCTCACGAAGTTGTGGAGATCCGCCCTGCCGAGCGCGGGCGACAGCGCGGTACTGGACGAGATCTCCCGCACCATCGGCCAGGAGCTCGACTACCCCCGCGAAGCCCGCATCCAGCACCGGGTGGCGATGCGCTACCGCGACCATCCGTTCATCACCGTCCCCGACAGCGTCGAAGAGCACTGCACGCGGCATGTTCTGGTGACCGAGCTCATCGAAGGCAAATCGTTCCAGCACGTCCAGGCCCTGCCCGCCGCCGAACGTGATCGTATCGGCGAGCTGATCTACCGCTTCTACATCAGTTCGCTGTTCCGCGACAGCGAGTTCTGCGGCGACCCGCACCCGGGCAACATCCTGCTCGCCGACGACGGTCGGCTGGCATTCGTCGATTTCGGGCTCTACAAGCGCATGGACCCCGTTCACGTCGACTTCGAACGCGCGGGTCTGCGGGCTGCCTGCGAACACCGCGCCCAGGACCTGTACGAGGCGTGGGCCGGGCGCGGCATCATCGACTCGAATGCGGACCTCACCGCGCAGGAATGCCTGGAGTACGTGTGGGCCGCCGCGGGATGGCATCTGCTCGACGAGCACATCACGATCACTCCGGAAGTCGCCACTGCCGCGGTGGCTTTCGCTGTCGACCCGCGCGCCGCCGAGTTCCGCGGCATGCACCACCAACTGCTCCCGCCCGAGCACGTCTTCTCCCGCCGCGCAGACCTGTTCACATTCGCCACTCTCGGCCAGCTCCACACCACCAACAATTGGCATCAGCTCGCACGCGAGTGGCTCTACCACGAGCCCTCCGCGACCGAGATCGGGCAGGCGATCGAACGATCCCGGGGTGGACGACGACCCGACGCGTGAACGCGGGTCCAGACCCCGCGGCGACCCTACTCCGGCGCGGCGGCCTGCATCGTATACCCGCGCCGGCCGCCTGCGGTCCAGGCGACCAGCGCTGAGCGCAGGTACCACAATCCTTTTGCGTCGGAGGGGTCCAGACCGGTGAGCTGGGTGATTCGCCGGAGCCGGTAGTCGATGGTGTTCGGATGAATATGCAACTGCCGGGCGGTGCGCTGACGATTGAGGTCGGTGCTGATGTGCACCTGCAAGGTCTCCAGCAAGTGTGGATATTCGAACAGCGGAGCAAGCCGGCCGCACAGCGCCTCGCGGCCGACTCCGGAACGGGTCAACTGATAGTGCAGCGCCAACTCGGTGAATCGGTGCAGACCGGGCCCGAGGCTCAGCTGTTCCACGGTATCGAGGAGTTCATGCGCTCGCACAGCGGCCGCGGACACCTCATCGGGCACGGCCGAGGCGACGGCCGCGGTGACCGGAACTCGCGCGGCGTCCGCGAGCGTCCGCACGACATCGTCCAGATCCGCGGCGGTCGTCTCAGTGCAGGGAACGAGGATGGTGCCGCCGTCGACCGACAACAGAGATAGCGCCCGCGCACCGAACAAGCTGGCCAGAGCGGCCTGCAGGCGACGTAGCTTGCGCCGCGCGACCACCTGTCTGTCGAGATGAGGACGATTCTCGTCGGGGTGCTCCGGTACCGCGAGCGCGAGCACGAAATATTCGTCGGCCAGCGGTATGCCGCATTGGCGGGCCATCGCGGACGTCGCGTGGCCGCCGAGCAGCGCCGAGGTCAAGGTATGCACCGAGGTGTGGTGTTCGACGGCCGTGACCTTGCACGCCCGGACGTAGGCTCTGCTGACCGCCGCTGTCGCCAGATGCAGAACCTCCAGCACCGAGGTGGTGCCCGCCCTGACGTCGACACGGCCTGCCTGGCCTGGTGCGGTGAACATCCTGTCCAGCGCGAAGGCGAACCCCGCATGAATCGCGTGCTGGACAGTTCCGATCGGGATCTCCTCGCGTGCCCATCGCGCCGCCGCGGCATCCAGAGCGGCGATGCGGTCCGGCAACACCGCACCATTCCAGCGCTGAATCGCCCACTGCAGGCATGTCCGCACCACCACGGTCAAGTCGGTGTCGGCCGTCGTCCGGCAGGGCGCGGCTGAATCGACCAGGTGGCCGACCACTTCACGAGCCAACCCGCGGAGATCGTCGACCGCGGGTGTGTTGAGCGGAGCCGGCATATCGAGTTCAGGTGGGGCGATGCTCTCGACAGTCACGTGTGGCCTCCTCGTCACCATAGAGCCGCGGTCACCTCACGTCGGGCTACAGCCGCCGGGGAGACGCCGACCGCGCGAACGTCCTCGGTGTCATCGGCAGTTCGCTTCTGCACAGAAACAGTAATCCGAGCGATCGCTCAGCTGCTACTCCGCTCTGAACAGCCCGTTCGGCGCCGAAGAAAGGGCCATGAACAGGCATTATGTCCAACACCTTGCAGATCTTTCGAGCCTCGCAGCCGCGAAAGTAGTTACCCGCTCACTTTTGCCTGCGGGAACACGTCCGACATCACCGAGCGCGTATTGCCGGTTGAACGGTGACAGCTTTGCCTTCGGCTTCGAGCCAGGCGCCGATCATTCGGGCGGTCATCTCGATCGCCTCTCTGCGTTCGCGGCTGTCCACATCCAAGGCGGAAGCGCGCAGCACGGCCGCGAAGCCGGTATTGATGATGACGAACGTCATCATGTCGTACTCGTGGTCGTCACCCGGGCCGAGAACCTGGATCAATACCACCTTGACCAGCAGACGAAGCCGCGGTTCGAACTCTGGAAGACCACTGCTGTAGAACTGAACCCCAGCCACCAGCGCGCGCACCAACTGCGCGTTCTCGACCAACTCCGCGGTGATCGTCTCCAGGACGTCGATCATTATCTGCTGGACCGATTTGTCCGCGAGGCCGAACACCTGCTGGGTGAACCGCCGCTCGATCGTCTCGAGCAACCGCGCGAGCAGCTCCTCGACCAGCACGGCACGATCAGCGAAATACCGATAGACCGTACCGATGCTCACCCCCGCCTCCGCCGCGATCCGGTTGGTCGAGGTATCGGCGATACCGCGCTCCCCGAACAATCGCGCCGCGGTATCCAGGATGTGCTCCCTCGTCGCCTTGGCACGCTCCTGAGTCGGACGACGGCGCTGGCCGACCGCTTTCGACGGCATCGCACCCCTCCTGCCTGCAATCCAACTAGAAATGAGCAATGCTCATCCTACGGACCACGAGCCTCGTCGCCTCAGGAGCCGGACTGGTGGTCACTTGGCGGCGCGACCCCGGATGGGCGGCAAGCGTCCTGCGCGATGGATCCGCTGAACTCGACTCATGGGCTGGGATTCGCGGCCGTCCCCTCGACAGAGCCTTGCCGACGGTACCGAGCCCGAGCAATGCCGCGGCGGTAGGGCTCGAACTGTGCCGATATGTCAACAATGTAGCTCTACACTCATGACACCATCGGAGATTCCGATGACGAAGGAGGCATCCGAAGATGGCCGACGTTCCGATCCGCCGCCCGAACTCTCCCGCGGGAGACCGGCGGCCCGACCGCGCCGCCACCGGTCGGGGCAACGGTCCGATCACCAGGACGACCGTGCTGACAGC